>VAXK01000216.1 GCA_005885565.1 Actinomycetota bacterium | reverse complement strand
CGGCCTCGACCACGTAGCCGTTTCCGGCGCACATGCCCTGGTCGGGCGGCTCGACGGAGAACTGGTTCCCGCCGCGCGAGTAGCGCTGCTGGTAGTGGTTCAGGCCCTCGAAGCCGGAGACGAATGCCGGATTGGACTTGGCCTTCTTCCCGGTCGTCGTGGGCACGCCGGTCGAGACGCCGCCGGCCGACAGGCTGCGGTCGACGATGTTGCCGCTATACGGATCAGGCGACGCTTCGCCGTCGGCCTCGCCAGCGAACTCCTCGTTCGTGGCGTCGCCCGAGCCGGAGGGCGTGAACGCCTCCGTCTGGGGCGTGCCCGTGCCCGCGACCGGAATCTGCCGCGAGTCCGCCGAGGCGCCCGAAGCGAGCCACACGGCGAGCGCGGCGACGGCGACGACAGCAAGGCCGAGCCGTCGGAAGATGCTCATTCTCAAGTTACCCCTCCCCTTGCGCAAAACGGGAGCCCCCTACGGGCTCCCCATGTACAACCCGGTATATGCGCAGGATGAATCAGCTTTGTCAAGAGTGTGGCGCTGGACGCGCAGGCATACTGGAGCCAGCCCATGAGACGTTGGCTCGTCGTCTTCGCCGTCCTCTACGCCCTGGCGAGCGTGGCCGGAGGCGGCGCTGCGACGGCGCATCCCCGGCTTCGGCTGCTCGACGCCGAACCCGTCGCCTTCAAGGGGACGGGCTTCCAGCCCCGCGAGCGCGTGCGTGTCGCTGTCTACGCAGGCGAGCGCGTGGTCAAGCGCGTAGCGGCCGGCCTCCGCGGCGCGTTCGTCGTCCGCTTCGACGACGTTCGGTCGGACCCGTGCGCCGCCTTCTCGGCGGTCGCGGTCGGGAGCCGGGGCAGCAGGGCGATCTTCAAGCGCCCGCCGACCGAGTGCCCGCCGCCCTAGGGATTCTGATGCGGCTTCGCCATCGCGCGGTAGTCGAGCGCGCGGTCGAGGGTCTCGTCGTCGACGCCGGCCTCGCGCGCGACCTCGCGCAGCGGACGCCCTGACCGCGCTGCTGCTTTCACGATCTCGGTCGCGCGGTCGTAGCCGATGTAGGGGTTGAGCGCCGTCGCCGCCGACAGGGTCAGCTCGGCGTAGCGCTCGCAGGTCTCGCGGTTCGCCTCGATCCCGTCGACGCACCGCTCGGCGAGGAGGCGCGAGGCGCTGGCCAGGAGCTTGGTCGAATGGAGGAGGTTGCGGGCGAGCATGGGCACGAAGACGTTCAGCTCGAGGTGGCCCTGCATTCCGCCGACCGTGATCGCGGCGTCGTTTCCGATCACCTGGGCCGCGACCTGCGTCACGACCTCCGGGATCACCGGATTGACCTTGCCGGGCATGATCGAGCTCCCCTTCTGGAGCTCGGGCAGCGTGATCTCGGCGAGGCCCGCGCGCGGGCCCGACGCCATCAGCCGCAGGTCGTTCGCGATCTTCGTCAGCGAGACGGCGACGGTCTTCAGCGCGCCGGAGGCCTCGACGAGCGCGTCCCGCGCCGCCTGGGCCTCGAACGGGTCGGCGGGCGCCGAGATCAGGAGCCCGGTCTCTCCTGCGAGACGCGCGCGCACGCGAGCGGCGAACTCGGGGTGCGTGTTCAGGCCGGTGCCGACCGCCGTGCCGCCGAGGGGGATCCGGCCGAGCCGCTCGAGCGTCGAGCCGACGCGCTCGTAGCCCTGCCGTACCTGCGCCGCGTAGCCCGAGAACTCCTGGCCGAGCGTGACCGGGACGGCGTCCATCAGGTGCGTGCGGCCCGACTTGACGACGTCGTCGAGCTCGGCGGCCTTCGCCTGGAGCGAGTCCGCGAGCCGCGCGAGCGCCGGCAGCACGTCGTTCACGAGCTCGTCCAGGGCGGCGAGGTGCACGGCCGAGGGGAACACGTCGTTCGAGGACTGGCCCAGGTTGACGTCGTCGTTCGGGTGCACGTCCTCGCCGGCCAGGCTCGCGATCACCTCGTTCGCGTTCATGTTCGAGGAAGTCCCCGAGCCCGTCTGGAAGACGTCGATCGGGAACTGGTCGTCGAGCTCGCCGCCCGCCACGCGGTCCGCGGCCGCCGCGATCCGCTCCGCCTTCTCGGTCTCGAGCAGGCCGAGCTCGGCGTTGACGCGTGCGGCGGCGGCCTTGATGCGGCCGAGCCAGCGCGCGACCGCCGCCGGGATCGGCTCGCCCGAGACAGGGAAGTTGGCCACCGCCTTGTCCGTCTCCGCGCCCCACAGAGCGTCGCGGGAGATGCTTCGCACCCGGCCGAGTCTATCTCGCCGCTTCAGCGCAGCTTCGTGATCACGAAGCGGCCGAAGGTCGTCCCTCCGGGCCACGAACCGCAGGCGACAACCGTGCCGCGGTGCCCCCAGCGGGCGCGTCGCGGAAAGCACGGGTCGTAGATCCCTGTGCCGTCGAGCGGGAGGCAGCGACCAGCCGTCTTCGCCGGCGCCTCGTAGGAGCCGCGGAAACAGGAGCCACGGTAGTTGCCGGTCAACCTCAGGCCGGCACGGAGCATGCCCGTCTTCGTCCAGGGCTCGATCCAGCCGTCGGTGTGCGGGTAGCGCCGCTGCCACGCGAGGAGCGGCGTCCGGTGCGTGCCCCTGAGGGGGACGTCGAGCTTCAAGACGCCGCGCTTGTCCGTGGTGGCGTTCTTGTTCCTCAGCAGCGTGTGTGCCGTGTCGGCATTCGAAGGGCAGCCGTAGGCGCCGAAACGATCGATCACGCAGTTGTAGGTCTCGGGGTTGAGGCAGAGTCCGTGGCGTCGCGGAACCGGAGGCCCGCCGTCGCATCCGGTGCTCGGATCCGCCCGATATTCGAGTGCCAGGGAGACGACGCAGCGTCGCAGCGCCGGATTCCGCAGCCCTACCTCGGCCAACTGGCTCGCGTCGAGCCGCCGAACCGAGACGTTCACCAACGCAGGGCCCCAGTGGAGCATGTTTGCCTGGTTCCACCGGTCGACGCAGGTCCGAAGAGCCTGGGCTGCCGAAGGGACGAGGGACGCGCGGGCCGCTCCGGTGAAGCCTGCGCCCTCTCGTCTTGGGGTCTTGTCAGCCTCGCAACCCACCACCGCCACGAGCGACGCCGCGGCAAGAAAGCCGCAGAACGTGCGAGCGACGGTCACAGCGCCCCGAAGCTACATCAGACGGATCGGAGGCGACGGAACCCGAGCGGCCGCTCACGCAGGAGGCGCCGGTCATGCTCGTCGAGACGGCTCGAAGGCGCCCAGCCGACGTACCCGCAGCGCGGGCATTCGTCGTCGCGGTAGTCGCGCTGCTTGCCGCAGCGGAGGCACTCGACGGCTTGGGCCATGTCCGGGAAATCGGCGACAGTGCGAGCGGCTGCGACCCCTCGTCCGGGTGAGGGCCGAGGACAGAGCGCTACGCGGCAACCCTGGCGCAGACCGCATACACCGTCACCCTCCAGTTGCCGGCGAAAGCGGACGTCTCCTGCGCCTCGGCCGTCCATCCGCTCAGGTCGCCGGCGGGAGAGCTGCGGGTGATCGCGAGCGAGTTCGAGGTCGTGTTGACCGCCGCCCCACCGCCCACCACCTTCTTGCCGCTCGGGCAGGAGACGCTCTGGCTCTTGACCGTGTTCGAGTTCGTGCTCGAATCGGCGGTGACGAGCTGCTCTGCGCTGACTCCGATCGGTCCCGGCGGGCCGGCCGGTCCGACCGCCCCGATCGAGCTCGGGAGCTTCCCGTTCGCGTCGAGGGGCAGGAGCATGTTCGGAGTCGGCGTGCGGGAGGCCTGGATGGTGTTCACCGCGCCCGCGTTCTGCGCGAAGTCTGCGCTCTTCGCTTTCGCGGCCTTCCCGGCTCGATCGGCCTTGGTCGCATGGACGGCGTCGCGGGCGAACCTCGCGTAATGAGCTCGATCTGCGAACAGCGCGTGCTTCACGACCGAGCCGCCGGCCTGGAGGGCCGCGTTCCCGATCGACTGAGGGGCGAAGACGGCAACGACCAGAGCCGTCAGCGACAGCAGGAGTGGAAGCCTTGGCCTCATCTCGGTTCTCCTCTCTCGTTACGCAGCGAAAGGCGTGGACGGCCTCCGAGAATACGCCCCTCTCCGCGGCGTCGGTCCCGGCCGATCTAGTCGGTCGAGTACTTCGGCTGGACCTTCTCGCCGCGAATCTGCGCGACGGCGTTGTTGGCGGCGATCGCCGCCTCGCCCATGCCGATCGTGATCAGCGTGATCTTGCCGGGATAGCCCGCGACGTCGCCCGCGGCGTAGACGCGCGGCAGGTTCGTCTCGCACGTCGTCGGATCGATCTTGATCTGCCGCTTCCCCTCCAGCTCGAGGCCCCAGTCGGCGATCGCGCCGAGGTGGGAGTGGAAGCCGAGGAGCGTGATCAGCGCGTCGCACTCGACGTCGAAGTGCTCGTTCGTGGAGACGTTCTCGATCGTCACCGCCGCGATGTGCCCGTCCCCGCGGATCTCGCGCACCTCGCAGGGGACGAGGATGCGGACGCGGCCCTGGCTCTCGAGCTCCTTCGCCTCGTTGACCGACGACTCGAGCGCACGGAACCGCTCGCGCCGGTGCACGACTGCGATCGGGTGGCGCGCCGTGTCCTGGAGGCCGAGCACCCAGTCGAGCGCGGAGTCGCCGCCGCCGACGATGACGCAGGTCCGATCGCGGAAGACGTCCTTCTCGCGCACGAAGTAGTGGAGGCCCTTGCCCTCCCACTCGTCGATGCCCTCGATCCCGAGCTTCCGCGGCTCGAAGGCCCCGTGCCCGGCGGTGATGATGAGAGCGCGGCTCAGGTACGTCGTGCCGGCGCTCGTCGTGACGGCAAGAAGCTCCTCGCCGTTCTCGGAGATCCGGTCGAGGGTCTGGACCTCCTCGCCGAGGTGCACCTCGGCGCCCCACTGGAGGCCCTGCTCGGCGCAGAGCTCGACGAGGTCGCGGCCGAGGATCTTCGGGTGGCCGGCGACGTCGTAGACGTTCTTCTCGGGGTAGACCGCCGCGACCTGGCCGCCGAGCTGCTCGATCGAGTCGACGATCCGAACCGACGCGTCGCGATGGCCGGCGTAGTACGCGGCGGCGAGTCCCGAAGGCCCCGCGCCGAGGATCGTGATGTCGACGACGCCGTCCGTGCCCATTCCGGTCGAAATGGTAGTCGGCCCTAGCGTTTACTCCGGCCGGGCGAGAAGATGCGCAGGCTCGATCAACCAGTCTGCTCGAAGGAGGCCTCGTGGCACAACTGCTCCAGGTCATCGCACAAAAGGGCCCGCTTCCGATCAAGACGGCAGTCAAGATCGAGACCGACGCGCCGACCGTCGTGACGCTCGCCGGCTCCGTCTGGTCGCCGAACCAGGACCAGCAGATCGGCATCGTGCTCTCGATCGACGGGAATCCCGTGCAGGACACCTGGATCTTCGCCAACCCGTCGGCGACGCACCTCGCGGTCGTCCCCGTGACGTTCCCGTATACGTTCACCTGGACCCAGGACCAGGAGCACGTCTTCGAGCTCGACTACCTGACGAAGAGCACGACCTCCGACTTCAACGACCTCTTCGTCGTGACCGTGCAGTACTAGCGCGCGGTCGCAGGCGCGGCCGCACGATCGTCCGTAACTGCGCGGGCGCCGCGATGGAGCCGGCCGGACAGCCAGCCGTAGAGACCGAGGAGCAGGAACGCGTTCAGGGGGTGGAACATCCCGCTCCAGCGCCCGCCCCAGGCGAGCGGCGTCTGCGCGAACGTCAGGAGCGGCAGGCCGACCGACACCCAGCGCAGCCTCTTGTCTGGAAGCCACGCCAGCAGCGCTGCGATTAGGAAAAGGAGCGCGATCGGCTCAGTGATGAGGAAGCCCAAGAAGCGGTGTGGGTCGAGGGTCTTCTGGTCGTCGAGCTTCGGCCCCTTCTTGATCCCGAAGATGCCTTCGCCGGCCAAGAGGACCTGCACGACGATCAAGAAAAACATCAGCGGTGCGAAGTACTTCAACACCGCGCGGGCCCCGCGCCTGACGCCTTGCATCGAGCCTCCTCCTAAGTCGGGTGACGCGCCGACTCTACTAGGCGCTGCAGCCGGACCCGCAGCCACCGGTCGCCTCGGGCGCTTCGGCGCCCTCCTCGACCTGGAACGAGTGGCCGCAGCCGCACGAGGAGACCGCGTTCGGGTTGTTGATCGCGAAGCCCGAGGACTGGATCGAGTCGAGGTAGTCGATCTCGGCGCCGTGCAGGTACGGCGCGCTGAACGGATCGACCACGACGTCGACGCCGTGCATCGAGAGCTCGACGTCGCCCTCCTGCGACCCGCGGTCGAAGCCGAGGCCGTACTGGAACCCGGAGCACCCGCCGCCCTGGATCGCGACGCGGAGGACGCTGACGTCCCCTTCCTCGGCGAGAAGCTCCTTGATCTTCGTCGCCGCCCGCTCCGTGACGGTGAGCAGCGGGGTCGTCGTCGCCGGACGCTCGGTGATCTCCATCGTTCGCATCGTAGCAGCGGCCCGCGGCGGTGAAAGAACGCCCGCTGAGGCCGACTTTGTAACAGGCGTCTCAGGCTCCGTTGAGCCGTTTTGGGGCCACCTCGTGGCGGTAGGGTGGTCCTGCTAAGTTGCCTCGTCTCCACGGGAGGATCGCGTGCTCCACAACTGGCTGCCCTTCCTGATCTACGGAGGGTTCGCGCTCGCGATTCCGGCCTCGATGATCGTGGCGTCGTTCGTCTTCGCGCAGCGACCGGCGAAGCGCACCCGGGCACGCGCGATCCCCTTCGAGTCGGGTGTCTCGCGCGGCGGCCTCCCGCCCCAGCGCTTCACGATCAGCTTCTACCTGACGGCGATGCTCTTCATCGTCTTCGACATCGAGATCGTCTTCCTCTATCCGCTCGCCGTCGTGCTGCACCAGCTCGCGTGGTTCGGCTTCCTCGAGCTCCTCTTCTTCGTCGCGATCCTCGTCGTCGCCTACGTCTACGTCTGGCGGAAGGGGGCGTTCGAGTGGCAGTGAACCGGCCGCTCCGCGACTACGGCCTGAAGTCCGAGCGGGTCCTGTGGCGCGGCAAGGGGCCGAGCTCCTTCGAGGACGAGGTCGAGGGGCTCGAGCAGCGCCTCGGGCTGACGACGCTCGAGAAGGCGGTCGCGTGGGCGCAGACGAAGTCGATGTGGCCGGATACCTTCGGCCTCGCGTGCTGCGCGATCGAGATGATGGCGATCGTCTCGGCCCGCTACGACATCGCGCGCTTCGGGATGGAGGCGTTCCGCGCCTCGCCGCGCCAGGCCGACCTGCTGATCGTCTCCGGCCGCGTCGCGCACAAGATGGCTGCGCCGCTGAGGCAGATCTACGACCAGATGCTCGAGCCCAAGTGGGTGATCGCGATGGGCGCGTGCGCGTCCTCGGGCGGGATGTTCAACAACTACACGACCCTCCAGGGCGTGGACAAGATCGTCGCCGTCGACGTCTACGTGCCCGGCTGCCCGCCGCGGCCCGAGGCGCTCATGGAGGGGATCATCCGGCTGCACGAGCGCATCCTCGCCGGGATCCCGCCGGCCTACGAAGTGCGGGGAGTGGCTTCTTGAGCTGGGAGCACGTGCCCGGCTACGTGTCGGAGAAGGAGGCGCACGGGGAGCAGACAGTGGTCGTCGAGCCGGGGCAGCTCGTGGAGGCGGCGCTCCACCTCCGCGACGAGGAGGGCTTCTCGTTCCTCTCCGACATCTCCGCGACGGACTACCTGGGCTGGGGGCAGAAGGGCGTCGCCGGCTATATCGGCACGGCCACCGGCCGCGACCTCAACCGCCCCGCGGCGCAGGGCTTCCAGATCCTCCCGGAGCTCAAGCCGAAGCGCTTCTCCATGAGCTACCACTTGCTGGCGCTTCGGCCCGGCGCCCCGCGGCTTCGCCTCCAGGTGTGGGTCGAGGACGGCGAGCCGGTGCCGAGCGTCGTCGAGGTGTGGCCGACCGCCGACTGGCACGAGCGCGAGGCCTACGACCTGATGGGGATCCGGATCGAGGGCCACCCGAACCTCGCGCGGATCCTCATGGACGACGACTGGGAGGGCCACCCGCTGCGCAAGGACTATCCGATCGGCGGCGAGCCCGTCCGCTTCTCCTCCGAGGAGTAGCGTGGCGATCCTCGAGCGCCCCGCCATCTACGAGGGCACGCGGATCCCCTCGCCGATTCCCACCGTGCTCCAGGTCCCGGACGAGCTGCGTGAGGGCGGCGACATCCTCCAGGTCAACTTCGGGCCGAACCACCCCTCGACGCACGGTGTCCTCCGCCTGATCGTCGACCTGAACGGCGAGGAGGTCGTCGGCCTCGAGGCGGTGATCGGCTACCTCCACACCGGCTTCGAGAAGAACATGGAGCAGAAGACGTGGTGGAAGGCGATCACGTACCCGGAGCGGATCGACTACGTCGCGTTCCAGAACAACGAGTACGTCTTCGTCGCCGCGATCGAGAAGCTGCTCGGCCTCGATATCCCGCCGAAGGCTGTGTGGATGCGCACGCTCCTGAACGAGCTGAACCGGCTCCACTCGCACCTCGTCTGGCTCGGCACCTCGGGGCTCGAGCTGGGGGCGATCTCGATGTTCTGGTACGCGTTTCGCGAGCGGGAGCAGATCCTCGACCTGTTCGAGCTCGTCACGGGGTACCGCATGCACACGCGCTACTTCCAGGCGGGCGGGCTCGCCGAGGACGTGCCGCGCGGCTTCTACCCCGAGTGCCGCAAGTTCGTCGAGTGGATGCCGAAGGCGATCGACGACTACGAGGCGCTCCTCTCCCGAAACGAGATCTGGCTCGAGCGGACGAAGGGGATCGGGCTCCTCTCGGCCGAGGACGCGATCGCGCTCGGGCAGTCCGGCCCGGTGCTGCGCGCTTCCGGGGTCGACTGGGATCTCCGGAAGGCGGAGCCGTACCTCGCGTACGACCAGGTCGACTTCGACGTGCCGGTGTACCCGAACGGCGACGTCTACGACCGCTACAAGGTGCATATCGACGAGATGCGCCAGTCGGTGCGGATCGTGGCGCAGTGCCTCGACGTGCTCGAGGGGCTGGAGGGCGAGCCGTGGATCGTGGACGACCGGAAGATCGTCCTGCCGCCGCGCGAGGAGCTCCACACGTCGATGGAGTCGCTCATCCACCACTTCAAGATCGTCACCGAGGGGTACCGCGTGCCCGAGGGCGAGGTCTACGTCGCGATCGAGGCGCCGCGCGGGGAAATGGGCTGCTACGTCGTCTCGGACGGCGGCCCGCGCCCGTGGCGGGTGAAGTTCCGCGGCACGTCCTTCGTCGCGCTGGAAGCGACGGCGACGTGCATGTCGAACGCGCTCGTCGCCGACCTGATCGCCATCGTCGGCTCGCTCGACACGGTCATGGGCGAGGTCGACCGGTGATCGACGAGATCCGCCGCGTGGCGGAGCAGTACCCGGTGGCGCGCTCGGCGATCCTGCCCGCGCTCAGGATCGCGCAGGAGCGGCACGGCGGTTGGCTCCCGCCGGAGGCCTTCGAGGAAGTGGGCGAGGCGCTCGACCTCACGCCCGCGTACTGCAAGGCGGTCGCGTCCTTCTACGACATGTTCCACCTGGAGCCGGTGGGCCGGCACCTCGTCGAGCTCTGCACCAACGTCTCGTGCGCGCTCGTCGGCGCGCAGCAGGTGCTGGAGGCGTTCGAGGAGGAGCTCGGCGTACGGCCCGGCGAGACGACGGAGGACGGCGCCGTGACGCTGCGGACGATCGAGTGCGCCGGCGGCTGCGGGTGGGGGACGGTCGTCGTCGTCGACCACCGCTACCGCGAGCCGGTGCGCGCCGAGGACGTGCCCGGAATCGTCCAGGAGCTGCGCGATGCCGATTAGCGAGATCCTCCTCGCGGGCGCGTCCGAGCGCGACCTGACGAAGCTCGAGGAGTACCACATGGTGGGCGGCTACGCGCAGCTCGCGCGGGCCCGCGAGCTCGAGCCGGCCGCGATCCTCGCCGAGCTCGACGCGTCGAACCTGCGCGGGCGCGGGGGAGCGTTCTTCGCCACGGGAAAGAAGGCCGGCTTCATGCCGCGCGACTCGCCGAGGCCGAAGTACCTCACCGTCAACGCGGACGAGTCCGAGCCGGGCACGTTCAAGGACCGGGAGATCATGCTCCGGGTGCCGCACCGGGTGATCGAGGGCTCGCTCATCACCGCGCATGCGATCGAGGCGCGGCACGTCTTCATCTACATCCGAGGCGAGTACCTGACCGAGTTCGAGGTGCTGCGCGCCGCGCTCGACGAGGCGCGCGAGGCGGAGCTCCTCGGCGGCGTCACCCTCGTCCTGCACCGCGGCGCGGGCGCGTACATCTGCGGCGAGGAGACGGGCCTCCTGGAATCGCTCGAGGGGAAGCGCGGACAGCCGCGTGCGAAGCCGCCGTACCCGGCGATCACGGGGCTCTACGGCGCGCCGACGCTCATCAACAACGTCGAGACGATGGCGACGGTGCCGAAGATCATGGAGCTCGGCGGCGAGGAGTACGCGAAGCTCGGCACGCCCGACTCGACCGGGACGCGCGTCTTCTCGCTCTCCGGCAACGTCGTGCGCGGCGGCAACTACGAGCTCCCGAACGGGACGACGCTGCGCGAGCTCATCTACGACATCGGCGGCGGCGTGCCGGACGGGCGTGAGCTGAAGGCCATCATCCCGGGCGGCTCGTCGGTGCAGATCCTCACCGCCGACCAGGTCGACACGCCGCTCTCCTACGACGCGATGCGCGAGGCCGGCTCGTCGGTCGGCTCGGGCGCGATCATCGTCATCGACGACCGCGCCTGCATCGTCCAGCTCGGCCTGCGGGTGGCGCAGTTCTACATGCACGAGTCGTGCGGGAAGTGCACGCCGTGCCGCGAGGGCACGCGCTGGATGGTGCAGCTCCTGAACAGGATCGAGGACGGCGACGCCGAGGAGGACGAGCTCGACCTCCTGCTCGACGTGTGCGACCGGATCCTCGGCCACTGCCTGTGCCCGCTCGGCGACGCGGCCGCGATGCCGATCGCGAGCTACGTCGACAAGTTCCGCGACGAGTTCCGCGAGCACGTCCGTGCCGGCCGCTGCCCGTACGGCGGCGAGTCCTCGCTGGAGCGCGTCTTCGCGCCGGTCGACCAGCATCGAGGCCATCCCACCGTCGAGGTGGCGACGTGAACGCCCCGGCGCAACGTGTCTCCGCCACCGGCTGCGCGAGCCATGTCCCGGTGGCAGCCACCGTCGCAGAAGCTGCACACCTTTCGCGCGAAAGCCATACGACCGGCTCTCTGCCGTCCGAGTTGCGGTGTCTCCGCGAGCCGTGTCTCGGTGGCAGCCACCGTCACGGAGGTGTGGCGTGAGCGTGCCGGAGCTCGTGACGGTGTCCGTCGACGGGCGCGAGGTGCAGGTGCCGAAGGGGACGGGGCTCGTCGAGACGGCGCTCGCGGCCGGGATCGAGATTCCGGTCTTCTGCTACGAGCCGCGGCTCGGGCCGGCCATCGGCGCCTGCCGGATGTGCCTCGTCGAGGTCGAAGGGATGCCTCCGAAGCCACAGGCCGCCTGCACGCTCACGGCGCAGGACGGGATGGTCGTGAAGACGGCCCTCACCTCGCAGCTGGCCCGGAACGCGCAGAACGCGACGCTCGAGTTCATCCTCGTGAACCACCCGCTCGACTGCCCGGTCTGCGACAAGGGCGGCGAGTGCCCGCTCCAGGACCTGACCTTCCGCTTCGGCCCCGGCCGCACGCGGATGACCTTCCCGAAGCGTACCTTCGACAAGCCGATCCCCATCTCGCCGACGATCTCGCTCGACCGCGAGCGCTGCATCCTCTGTTACCGCTGCACGCGCTTCTCGGAGTCGGTCGCCGAGGACGGCGAGCTCGTGGCCGTCAACCGCGGCGCGCAGTCGATGATCGCCACCTTCGAGGACGAGCCGTACCGCGGCCGCTTCTCGGGCAACGTCACCGAGCTCTGCCCGGTCGGCGCGCTCCTCCCGACGACGTACCGCTTCGAGGCGCGCCCCTGGGAGATCCAGACCGTCCCGACGGTGTGCGGCCTCTGCCCCGTCGGCTGCAACGTCAACGTCACCACGCGCGAGGGCAAGGTCAAGCGCGTCCTCTCGCGGAACCACCCGGACGTCGACGGCGGCTGGATCTGCGACAAGGGGCGGTTCGCCTTCGGCCACCTCGGCGCGCGCGACCGCATCGTCGACCCGCTGCGGCGCCAGCGGCGGCGCGGGCTCCAGCCCGCCGGCTGGGACGAGGCCGTCGACGAGGCCGAGCGGCTGCTGCGCGCGGCGCAGGGCCGGATCGTGACGGCCCTCTCCGGCTCGGAGACCGTGGAGCAGGCCTACGGGCTCGCGAAGCTGATGCGCACCGGCCTCGGCGCGCACACGGCCGTCCTGCCGGAGGAGATCTCGGACGCGGTGGACGGCTTCCGGCTGCCGCTCTCGGCGATCGCGGGCGCGGAGCTGATCGTCGTCGTCGGCGACGATCCGGTCGAGGAGCGCGCGCCGATCGTCGACCTCTGGCTCCGTGCAGCGCGGCGAAACGGCGCCGAGGTCGTCACCACCGGCGTCGGCGGCGGCGCGAAGGCGTGCCGGCAGCTCGCCGGCGAGGACGACGAGCTCGGGCGGCGGCTCCGCGAGAGCGACCGCCCCGTCCTGATCTGGTCGGGCTCGGGCGGCGCCGGCGGCGCGCACGTCGCCGCGTGCGCCGAGCGGCTCGGCTTCGGCTCGAAGCCCGACAGCGGCGTCTTCTACCTTCCGCTGACGCCGAACGGGCGCGGGGTGGTCGAGGCCTGGTCGGCCGCGTCCGACGACGAAGGGCCGGATCCGGATCCGATCGGCCTGCTCTTCGTCTCCGGAGACGAGGCGGCGAGCGACCCGAGCGTGCGCTCGCTCGCGGAGCGGGCGGATGCGGTGATCGCGACGACGATGTTCCAGGGAAGCGCGGTCGGCTGGGCCGACCTCGTGCTGCCCGGGACGAGCTACCTCGAGCGAGACGGGACGTTCGTGAACCTCGAGGGCCGGCTCCAGCGGCTGCGGCGCGCGGTCGTGCCGCCCACGCCCGACGAGCTGGCGTGGATCTCGCAGCTCGCCGGGCGCTTCGGCGTGGAGGTCTCGCCGTATCCCTCGGTCGTCTTCGGCGAGCTCTCGGAGCGGATCTTCGGCGGCCTCCCGTACGGCGAGGTGGGCGAGCGCGCCGCCCTGCGCGGCCGGGAGCCGACCGGTGAGCTCCGCGCGCCCGCACCGGCCGCGACCCCGAAGGGACGCGGCCTGCGGCTCGTCCGCTACCGGCCGCTCTTCTCGGGCGCCGCCGTCGAGCGCGTCCCCGAGCTCGCTTTCCAGCGGCCCGCGGCCGAGGTGCAGCTCTCGCCCCAGGACGCGCGGCGGCTCCGGATCAAGGCCGGGGACGAGGTCGACGTCCGCTCGAACGGCACGTCGCGGCGCCTCCGCGCCCGGATCGACAAGGGCCTCGTCGCCGGCGTCGCCCGCATCGCCGACGAGCACGCCGAGGAGCTCCAGGCGACCGTCGAGGTGGCGCGGGCATGACCGAGCCCTGGTGGATCAGCCTGATCAAGGCCTTCCTGATCATCAACCTCGTGATGCTCGCGTTCGCGTACACGACCCTTCTCGAGCGCAAGCTGCTCGGCCGGATGCAGCTCCGCTACGGGCCGAACCGGGCGGGGCCGTACGGAAGCCTCCAGCCGATCGCCGACCTGATCAAGCTCATCCGCAAGGAGAGCTTCTTCCCGTCGAGCGCGATCGACCTGCCGTACATCGTCGCGCCCGTGATCTCGATGTTCACCGCGCTCGCGGCCTTCAGCGTCATCCCCTTCGGCGCGGGGTGGCACCTCTGGCACTGGCACGTCGACGGGGAGATCGCGAACGTCTCGATCGCGCTCATCGTCGTCTTCGCCCTCGGCTCGCTCGGGATCTACGGGTTCATCATCGGCGGCTGGGCCTCGGAGTCGAAGTACTCGCTCCTCGGCTCGATGCGCACCTGCGCGCAGCTCGTCTCCTACGAGGTGTCGCTTGCGCTCTCCGTCCTCGGCGTCGTGCTCATGGCGGGCTCGCTCTCGCTCGTCGACATCGTCCACAAGCAGGGGACGACGATCCCGTACGCGGCGCCGCAGGTGATCGGGCTGCTCTGCTTCTTCGTCGCCGGCATCGCCGAGACGAACCGCGCGCCTTTCGACCTCCCGGAGGCCGACACCGAGCTGGTCGCCGGCTACCACACCGAGTACAGCGGCATGCGCTGGGGCCTCTTCCAGACGGCGGAGTACATCAACATGATCACGCTGTCGGCGCTGATGGTGACCCTCTTCTTCGCCGGCTGGCACGGGCCGTACGCGCCGCTCGGGCCGCTCTGGTTCTTCCTCAAGCTCTTGGCCGTCGTCTCGATCTTCATCTGGCTGAAGGCGACGCTGCCGCGGCTCCGCTACGACCAGCTCATGCGCTTCGGCTGGAAGGTCCTCCTGCCGGTGGCGACGCTGAACGCCGTCGTGACGGCGGCGTTGGTGGTGGCGTTCTAGGTGCCGCAGCCGCTCGACACCGTCAAGGGCTTCGGGGTCACCTTCAAGCAGATCTTCAAGAAGCCGATCACGCAGGAGTATCCGGAGGTCAAGCGGCCCGTGTACCCGCGCTTCCGGGGGCGCCACCGCCTGTGGCGGTTCGAGAACGGGCTCGAGAAGTGCGTCGGCTGCTCGCTCTGCGCGGCCGCGTGCCCGGCCGACTGCATCCGGGTCGTGGCGGCGGAGAACACGCCGGACAACCGCATCTCGGCGGGCGAGCGCTACGCGCGCATCTACGAGATCAACATGAGCCGCTGCATCTTCTGCGGCTACTGCGAGCTCGCGTGCCCCTTCGACGCGATCACGCTCGGGAACGAGTACGAGATCTCCGAGTACGCGCGCGACGACCAGATCTACACCAAGGACATGCTGCTCGCGCCGCCGATCAAGCGGACACCGGTCGCGGACGCCGAGCTCTACGACACGCCGATCCCCTACTACAAGGAGCACGCGTGATGTTCGACGCCGGGAACACACTGGTCTGGATCGTCTGGATCGTCGCCGCCTTCGCCTGCCTCGGCTCGGGGATCGCGGTCGTCAGCTTCACCAACCCGTTCTTCTCGGCGCTGGCCCTGATCGGCAACCTCGGCGCGCTCGCGGTGCTCTATCTGCTCCTCTCGGCCGAGTTCGTCGCGGCCGCGCAGGTGCTCGTCTACGCGGGCGCCGTGATGGTCATGTTCCTCTTCGTCATCGCCTACCTCGGCGGACGGGCCGACGCGCCCTGGGCGGGAGGGCCGAGCTGGCAGCAGGTCGGCGCGGTCGCCGCGGCGGGGGCGATCCTCGTCGAGATCGTCGTCGCGATCGGCCTCAAGGCGGGCGGGCGGCTGGCGCACCAGCAGCACGTCCTCTCCTCCTTCGGCAGCCCGCACGCGATCGGGCGACTCTTCCTGACCGACCATCTGCTCGCCTTCGAGATCACCTCGATCGTGCTGCTCGTGGCCGCGATCGGCGGGGTCATCCTCGGCTCGCACTCGCGCAAGCTCGCGGGGGAGAAGGCGCTGTGACGCTCGGGATCCTCGGCCCCGAGGTCTCCTGGTACCTCGCCGTCGCCGCCTTCCTGTTCGCGACCGGCGCGCTCGGCGTCCTCCTGCGCCGCAGCCCGCTGATCGTGCTCCTCTCGCTCGAGATCATGCTGAACGGCGCCAACCTGGCGCTGATCGCGTTCGCGCGCCACCAGGGGAACGGCGCCGGCCAGATCTTCGCCCTGGCCGTCATGGCCGTGGCCGCCTCGGAGGTGGTCGTCGGGCTCGGCCTCATCGTGGCGATCTCGCGGCGGAACCTCGACCTCGACGTCGACAAGCTCCGCACGCTGCGCGGGTGATCGTCGCCGCCTGGATCTGCCTCCTCTCGCCGCTCGCGGCGGCGCTCCTCATCACGCTGCTCGGGAACGGGATCTCGCGCCGCGGCGCCGGCTACCTCGCGACGCTCGCCGTCCTCGTCTCGTTCGTCGCCGCGTGCGTCGCGTTCTTCGGGCTCTGGGGCGACGCGCCGCACGACCGCTCGCACTACTCGACCGTCTGGACGTGGCTCCAGTCCGGCAGCTTCAGCGCCGGCCTGCGCGTTCTCGTCGACCCGCTCTCGACGATGATGATGCTCGTCGTCTCCGGGGTCGGGTCGCTGATCGTCGCGTACTCGGTCGGCTACATGGACGGCGAGGACGAGGAGCGGCGCTACTTCGCCTACATGGCGCTCTTCGTGTTCTCGATGCTGCTGCTCGTCCAGAGCGGGAACCTCCTGCTCCTGCTCGCGGGCTGGGGCCTCGTCGGCCTCTCCTCGTATCTCCTGATCGGGTTCTGGCAGGAGCGGCCGAGCGCGATCGCGGCCGCGAAGAAGGCCTTCGTCATGAACGCCTTCGGCGACGCGACGATGGCGCTCGCGTTCTTCCTCCTCATCCAGCACACGCGCTCGCTCGACTTCGAGACCGTCTTCGCGCGCGCGCACGGCCTCTCCTCGAACCACTGGCTCGTGAACCTCGTCGCGCTCGGCCTGCTCGGCGGCGCCGTGGCCAAGTCGGCCCAGCTCCCGCTGCAAACGTGGCTTCCCGACGCGATGGAGGGTCCGACCCCGGTCAGCGCGCTCATCCA
>VAXK01000281.1 GCA_005885565.1 Actinomycetota bacterium | reverse complement strand
TCCTCGCGAACGTCAAGCGGCTGGAGAAGCTCGCCGGCGGGCTCGCGTCCCGGGCGGGGAGCTCAGCCTGGTCCGGCTACGGGCCGACGACCACCTATAGCGACGAGGACGCCGAGCGCAAGGCGCGCTTCGTGGCCGAGGCGGTCGCGGCGGATCGCCCGCGCGTCGTCTGGGATCTCGGCTGCAACGAGGGCGGCCACGCGCGCATCGCCGCCGAGACGGCGGAGCACGTGGTCGCCGTCGACGCGGACGAGGTCGTCGTCGACCGGCTCTACGAGGCCTTGAAGGCCGAGGGGGCGAGCACCATTCTTCCCCTGACGATGAACCTCGCCGACCCCTCGCCCGGCCTTGGCTGGCGCGGCCTCGAGCGCCGCTCGCTCCCGGAGCGGGGCACGCCCGACCTGGCGCTCTGCCTCGCGCTCGTCCACCACCTCTCGATCGGGGGCAACGTGCCTGTCGTGGAGGTGGTCGAGTGGCTTCGGAGCCTCTCGGCCTCGCTCGTCGTCGAGTTCCCGACCCCCGACGACCCGATGGTCGCGCGGCTCCTCCGCCGCAAGCGCGAGCACGACCATCCCGACTACCGGCGAGAGTGGTTCGAGCGCTGCCTCGAGGAGCGCTTCGACGTCGCGCGCTCCGAGGAGCTCGCCTCCGGCACACGGGTCCTCTATCTTGCCCGCCCCCGCCCCTGAGTCCCGTCTGCACCTCGGGGCGCGGAACGGCGCGCACCTGACCGTGCTCTCGGCGTTCGCGCTCGCGCAGCCGCTGCTCGACATCCTCGGCAAGAACGCCGCGTTCTTCGCCATCCGCGGCTCGACGACGCGGGAGATCGTGCTCTTCGCGCTCGCGATCACGCTCCTGCCGCCCGCCGCGTTCCTCGCCCTCGAGCTCGTGGCCGACCTCGTCAGCCGGCCGCTCGCGCGGACGCTCCACCTCGTCTTCGTCGGCGGTCTCTCGGCCGTCGTCGTGCTGCACGTGCTGACGAAGTCGGACTCGCTCTCGGGGGTCACGGCGCTCGTCGCGGCGGCGGGCGCGGGCGTGGCTGCGGCGGCGATCTACCTGCGCGCGCGGCCGTTCCGCTCCTTCCTGAGCGTCCTCGTCCCGGCGCCGCTCGTCTTCGTGGCGCTCTTCCTGCTCGACTCGCCCGCGTCGAAGCTCGTCTTCGCCGACACGCCGAAGGTGGAGGCGGCCACGACGGTCAGGTCGAAGACGCCCGTCGTCCTCGTCGTCTTCGACGAGCTGACGACGGTCTCGTTGATGAACCGGAACGAGGAGGTCGACGCGGGGCGCTACCCCAACTTCGCGTCGCTCGCCGCGAGCTCGACGTGGTACCGGAGCGCGACGACCGCGGACTGGCTCACGGAGGGGAACGTGCCCGCCATCCTCACCGGGCGGAAGCCGGTGCGGAACAAGCTCCCGATCTTCTCCGAGTACCCGCACAACCTCTTCACGCTGCTCGGCAAGAGCTACCGCCTGCGCGTGATCGAGGCGATCACGCACCTGTGCCCGAAGAGCCTCTGCAAGGACCAGCCACAGGCGAACGGGCAGGCCGTGGAGGACACGACGGGCTCCCTCGCCTCCGACGCCGGGATCGTCTACCTGCACCTCCTCGTCCCGCAGCCGTACGCGACGCACCTGCCGCCGATCTCGGACAGCTGGGGGAACTTCGGCGGGCACCAGCAGCGCGAGGAGCCGGTGCGGCGGACGGCGTCGGGCCAGATCGAGGCGTGCGGCCGGCGGGTGTGCCAGTTCACGGACATGATCTCGGGGGATCCCAAGCCGACGCTCTACTTCCTCCACACGGTGCTCCCGCACTGGCCGTTCGTCTACCTGCCTTCCGGCCGGCGCTGGGCGCTCGACGACCGGCCGCTCGACGGCTACAAGGAGGGCCACTGGCTGACGAGCTGGGCGGCGCTCGAGGGCGAGCAGCGCTACCTGCTCCAGCTCGGCTACGCCGATCGCTCGCTCGGCCTGATCCTGCGCAAGCTCCGCCAGACCGGCCTGTACGACCGGTCGCTCGTGATCGTGACCGGCGACGAGGGGGAGAGCTTCCGCGGCGACGACCAGCGCCGGCGCGCGACGGCGACGAACACGGACGACATCGCCTTCGTCCCGCTCTTCGTCCACCTTCCGGGCCAGAAGAAGGCCCGCGTCGTCGACTCGCTTGCGCCCTCGATCGACATCCTCCCGACGATCGCGCACGTGCTGCACGTGCCGATCCCGTGGCACGTCGACGGCCGGTCGCTCGTCGGGCGGAAGCTGCCGCCGGACGGGCCGGTCTCGGTGGCGCGAGACGTGGGCGAGATCACGAGGCCGCTGGCGGAGCTCCGTGCCCGCCGCCGGCGCACGCTGGCGCAGCAGCTCGCGACCTTCGGCAGCGGGACGTTCGACCCGCTCTACCGTGTCGGCCCGCACCCGCAGCTGGTCGGACGGAAGGTGTCGAGCCTGTCGGTGCGGCCGAGCCCGAAGGCCGCTGTCCGGCTCGACGGCCGCTCGTACCTCGCCGCGATCGACCCGTCGACCGACTTCCTGCCCACGCACGTGTCCGGCGCGATCACGGGCGCGCACGGCGCGCAGCTCGACCTCGCTGTCGCGGTGAACGGGACGATCGCGTCGGTGACGCGCACGCACCTCGACCAGGGGCAGACGCGCTTCGCGACCTTCGTCCCCGAGGACTCCCTGCGGCCCGGGTCGAACGCGGTCGACGTCTTCGCGGTGCACGGCGCCGGCCGGCGCCTCGCGCTCGAGGAGCTGCGCGGCGGCGATCTCAACCTCGTTCTGCGCGACCGGGACATCGAGTCGACGGAGGGGAAGCGGACGCGGATCGACCCGGCTGCGATCGCCGGGACGGTGCAGGTCTCGAAGACCGCGGGCGGATACGCGTTCAAGGGCCTCGCCGCCACGCGGAAGAAGCACCGGCTCGTCGACTCGCTCGTCGTGTTCGCGGACGGCAAGGCGATCTTCGCGGGGGCCGCGAACGACCTCCGGCCGCTCCGCTTCCTCGACAAGGGGAGCCTCGACAAGACCCGCTTCCGCTTCGAGCTGCCGCGCGCGCTGCTGCCCGCCGAGGGGCAGGACCATTCCGTGCGCGTGTTCGCGATCCGCGGCCGCGTCGCCTCGGAGCTCGCCTACCGCGGCGGGTACCCGTGGGCGCACGGGTGAGTCAGGCGCAGACCTGGCACTACGGCCTGGTCGCGAAGTGGTGGGCCGAGTTCAACACCGAGGGCCCGGAGATCGAGTACTTCCGCCGCTTCGTCGAGTCCGGGCAACCCGCGCTCGACGTCGCCTGCGGAACGGGGCGGCTCCTCGTGCCGTTCCTCCGGGCCGGCCTCGACGTCGACGGCTGCGACATCTCCGCGGACATGCTGGCGGCCTGCCGCGAGCGGGCCGAGCGGGACGGACTGTCCCCGAACCTCTACGCCCAGGCGATGCACGAGCTCGACCTGCCGCGCCGGTATCGGACGATCGTGGTCTGCGGCGGCCTCGGCCTGGGCGGCCGGCGGGAGCACGACGTCGAGGCGCTCCGGCGCTTCCGGGAGCACCTCGAGCCCGGCGGGACGCTCGTGCTCGACAACGAGGCGCCGTACTCGTACGCGCACCTCTGGAAGTACTGGCTGAAGGGCGAGCGCGGCGTGCTGCCGAAGCCGTGGCCCGCGGAGGGCGAGCGTCGGCGCGCCTCCGACGGGTCGGAGTACGAGCTGCGCTCGCGAGTCCTCGACCTCGACCCGTTGGCGCAGCGCGTGACGCTCGAGATCAAGGCGGGCCTCTGGCGCGACGGCGACCTCATTGCCGAGGAGGAGCACGTCCTCGCGATGTCGCTGTACTTCAAGGACGAGATCGTGCTGATGCTGGAGCGGGCGGGCTTCCGCGACGTCGAGGTGCGTGCCGCCTACACCGATGCCGAGCCGACCGGCGAGGACGACTTCCTCGTGTTCATCGGCAAGAAGTAGACGGCAGGCCACGGCTCCGAGGCTTGTCCGCGGACGGCGATAACGTGTCGCGGTGAGCGACTACCACATCAACGTCTTCTACAGCGACGAGGACTGCGGCTACATCGCGGACATACCCGACCTCGAAGCGTGCTCGGCGTTCGGGGCATCACCCGAGGAAGCACTCGCGGAGGTCGAGAAGGCCAAGGACGCCTGGCTGACGGCGGCCCGGAAGCCGGCAGGGAGATTCCGGAGCCCCGCTACCGGCCGGCCATCTACGCGCTATAGGAGCAAAGCGCGGCGCGGAGGCGAACGGCAGCTGCCGGGGTAGCGCCTGCCGCGTCGAGTGCGTCCAGCGCCGCGCCGAGGACCGGAGGCTCGGTGACGGCGGTCGGCCTCGCGTGCGGCGCGGCCCGCGCGAGTCGCGCGACGACCTCGTCGTAGAGCAACCCTGTCGCCGATCGCAGCATCCCGCCGCCGAGCAGCACCCGCACCGGCCGCTCGGTCAAGCCGAGGTCGGCGAGCGCGCGCGTCGCCATCAGAACGACCTCGTCGGCCAGTCGCTCGACGAGTCGCCGCGAGACCGAGTCGCCCGACTCGGCAGCGTCCACGACTCGGGGCGCCAGCTCGCCGAGCCGAGCCAGCGGGATCCGGCGGTAGCGGACGGCCTCGCCGACCTCCGCCACCGGCAGGCCGAAGTGCTCGCGGACGAGGCCGCTCAGCACCGTCGGCTCGCCGCGCCCGTCCTCGGCCCGCGCGGCGAGGAAGAGAACCTCGCGCCCGAGCATCACGCTGCCGCCCCAGTCGCCGGACTCCCAGCCGAGCGACGGGTAGCGCGCGACCCGTCCGTCGCCGGAGCGGCCCGCGCAGTTGATGCCGGCGCCGCAGACGACGGCAACCGCGTCGCCCTCTTCCGTCCCGGCTCGCAGCAATCCGAAGACATCGTTGTCGACCGACGCACGCTCGAGCCAGGACGTGCGCTCGAGCGCGGTCGTCAGGGCTTCGCGGTCGGCCGGAACGTCCACGCCGCAGAGGTAGAAGACGCCGTGCGTCGCCGGATCGCCGAGCCCGGACTCGGCGACGAGCCGCGCGAGGAAGTCGACGGTCGCGTCGACTCCGGCGAAGTGCGCGTTGTTCCCCGGCCCGCGAGCGCGCGCGACGAGGTCGCCCTCCAGGCTCGCCGCGACGAGCTCGGTCTTCGAGTTGCCGCCGTCGACGCCGAGAACGATCGCCACGCGGGGCGAGGCTACTAGCTAGTAGCCGCGCGACTTGTAGCTCACCTTGCCGTGCCGGAAGCACACGGCATACATGCCGCCTTTCGAGAGCGGGGTGCCGTAGTCCCAGCACAGCTGCCCGCCGGCGCGAGCGCTTTCATCCGGGGCGCCGAGGAGCCGGCGCACGCGCCTGACGTTCATGCCGAGCCCAACGCGCCGAAACTGCGCCGGAGTCACCCGCGCTGGTGCGA
>VAXK01000280.1 GCA_005885565.1 Actinomycetota bacterium | reverse complement strand
TACGAGGCGCTCGCGGCCTCCGCGGGTGCGCTCCGGCACCGCGATCTGTCGACGCGGCGGCTGGAGCAGCGACTCGAGCGGCGCGCCGTTCCACCGGCCGAGCGGGCGAGGGCGGTCGAGACGCTCACGCGGGCGGGCCTCCTCGACGACGGTCGCTTCGCGCGGAGGCGCGCTCGCGCCCTCGCGGCACGCGGCTACGGCGACGCGGCGATCCGCTGCGACCTCGAGCGGCAAGGCGTCGACGCCGAGCTCGCGGCCGAGGCTCTCGCCAAGCTCGAGCCGGAGCGGGATCGGGCCGTGCGACTCGCCGCGACGGCGGGCGGCGCAGCACGGGCGGCTCGGCTCCTCGCGCGGCGTGGATTCGGCGAGGACGCGATCGAGGCGGCCGCGAGCGTTGCGGAGAATGGGTAGACGCGTTTAGGATGTGAGAGCTTCACCGACAATTTGCCTGCACAAGAGCTTTTTCCAATCGGCTGAAACGTCACCTGAGACATGTCCACGATTCCCACCACGACAAGATCGACTAAGAGGCCGCAGCTAGCGAGACGCTAGTCCCGGTCCTCGGAGCCGGCCTCAGGCGACCGGCTCCGCGTGCGCCGATTGGAGCTTCCGTGCCGGCCGAGCGTCGGGCGTCGCCGCGGTTCGCCGCGACCAATCGACCCACGGACAGGAGCCCAGCATGCTCGTCGCCGCCGGAATTCTCGTCGGACTCGCGGTCGGCGGAGGGCTGGCGCTCGCCGCGGTCGCGTTTCGCAGCGGGTCGAGGCTCGGTGCGGCCCGCCGCATGCGCCAGCAGATCCTCGCCGACGCGCGCCGCGAGGCCGAGGCGCTTCGGCGCGAGGCGCAGATCGAGGCGCGCGAGCAGGCGGTCCGGCTCCGGGCCGAGCTCGAGGAGGAGCTCAGCGAGCGCCGCGCCCAGGTGGTCAAGAGCGAGGAGCGGCTGAACGCACGCGACGAGGAGCTGGAGACGAAGCTCGTCGAGATCTCCCGCCGCGACCAGGGCCTCTTCGACCGCGAGACGCACACGAAGCAGCTCCAGGAGGAGCTGAAGCAGGCGCGCGACGAGGAGCTGAAGGAGCTCGAGCGGATCTCCGGGATGACCGTCGGCGAGGCGAAGGCGCAACTCCTCGAGCGCTCCGAAGACCTCGTCCGGCACGAGCTCGCGCGGCGCGTGCGCCAACTCGAGGAGGAAGCCCGCGGAGAGGCGAAGCGGAAGGCCCGGAACCTCGTCGCCGACGCCCTCCAGCGCGTCGCGGCGAGCCACGCCGCCGAGACGACCGTCTCGATCGTCGAGCTCCCCTCGGACGACATGAAGGGCCGCATCATCGGGCGAGAGGGCCGGAACATCAGGGCGCTCGAGCACCTCACGGGCGTCGACTTCATCATCGACGACACGCCGCAGGCGGTCGTCCTGTCGTCGTTCGACGGGCTTCGCCGCGAGGTCGCGAAGGTGACGCTCTCGAAGCTGATCGAGGACGGCCGGATCCACCCCGCGCGAATCGAGGAGACGTACTACCAGTCGAAGGCGGAGGTCGACGAGTTCGTCCGCCAGGCCGGGGAGCAGGCGGTCTTCGAGGCGCACTGCGGCGACTTCCACGAGGAGCTCGTCAAGATCCTCGGCCGCCTACGCTACCGGACGAGCTACGGCCAGAACGTGCTCAAGCACACGCTCGAGGTCGTGCACCTCGCCGGGATCATGGCCACCGAGCTCGAGGCGAGCGTGAAGACGACGAAGCGGGCGGCGCTCCTCCACGACCTCGGCAAGGCGATGACGCACGAGATCGAGGGGTCGCACGCGGGGATCTCGGCTCAGCTCGCGAAGCGCTACGGCGAGAACCAGGGCGTCGTGCACGCGATCGAGGCCCACCACTACGAGGTGCAGCCGCAGACCGTCGAGGCCGTCCTGCTGATCGCCGCCGACGCAATCTCCGCGGCCCGTCCCGGCGCGCGCGGCGAGAGCCTGGAGAACTACATCAAGCGCCTGGTCGCGCTCGAGGAGCTCGCGGGCCGCCGCGACGGCGTCGAGCGCGTCTACGCGCTCCAGGCCGGACGCGAGATCCGCGTCATCGTGAAGCCGACCGAGGTCGACGACGACGGCGCCGTCCTCCTCTCGCACGAGATCGCGCGCGAGATCGAGTCCCAGCTCGAGTACCCGGGCCAGGTCAAGGTGACCGTGATCCGCGAGAGCCGCGCGATCGAGTTTGCAAAGTAGGAAGGGCGCGACCGAAGCCGCGCCCCAATGACCTACTTCTTGATCTTCAGCACGGCGTAGAGCGTCGGCGACGCGCCGCCGAACGGCCGGACGAGAACGGTGTAGAGCGCACCCGCGGCCCCATCCGACGGCACGGCCAGGTTGTACATGTACTTCCCGTCCGACTCGCGCATGACGCCGCTCGTGTCCGCGCCGGAGACGCTGACGGGAACGGTGTAGCTCGGGTCGCCCGGGTCGACGCTCGGGTCGTAGTCGCCCGACCGGATCGAGATCGCCGGATGCAGGCCGCTCAGGAAGCCGTTGCACCCCACCGTGATCTTCACCGGGACGACCTGGCCCCGGTTCACGACGTTGAACGCGCCCGCGGTGAGCGGCGGGAGGACGCTGCCGTCGTAGACGTGGACGGGCGGCGACGTGAACGGGTCGGAGACGCCGCCGTCCTTGTCCCTCGCCTCGGCCGACACTGTGTACGTGCCGCAGGTGGGGAACGACGTGACGAACGGGTTGCTCCCGAAGGCGCCGAAGCCCGAGCCGGTGTCGAAGGCCCAGCCGAAGCCGGCCGCCGTGTCGGCGCTCGAGGGATCGGTCGCCGCGCCGGTGAACGTCACGTTCTCACCGGCGAGCGTGTTCGTCGGGCTCGCCGTGAGGGAGGTGATCGTCGGCGGCACGTTCGTCACCTGGACGATCGCCTCCGCCACGTCGGAGAGGCCGCCGTCGTCGATGACGCGCACCTTCACGGTCGGCGTAGCCGGCCCGTCGGGGGCAGAGAACGTCACCGACTGCCCAGGTGTCTCGAAAGTGCCGTTGCCGTCGAGATCCCAGGCGTAGGTCAGCGGGTCGCCCTCAGGATCGGTGCCCGACGCCGAGAGCGTGATCGAGCTCCCTTCGGCGACCGAGTACGGGCCGCCCGCGTTCGCGCTCGGCGGATCGTCGAGCGTCAGCCGGACGACCGACGGGTCGTGGTCGGACGCCTGGTCGGCGAACTCCGCGTTCACGTGCACGGGGTCGAACACGAGCGGCCGGACGAAGAGCGGGCCGTTCACGAGGATGTGGTCGAGCACCTGCGCGTTGCCCTCGAACTCGTAGCTGTAGCGCTCCGCGAGCGGGAGCGTGTCCATCAGGTCGTGGAGGCCGGCGGCCTCGAGGATGCCGACGGTCTCCGAGAACTCGAAGTCGTTCAGGTCGCCGAGGACGACGACGTTCGCGTTCGGGTCCGCGGCCTGGAGCTGCGAGACGAAGTCGGCCTCGACGTTGGCCTGCTGGTGGCGCTGCACCTCGGAGCTCCGCGTCGGGGGCTGGAAGCGGCCCGACAGCGGGTCGTCGCCGCCCTTCGAGTTGAAGTGGTTCGCGATCACGTACAGCTTGTGCCCGCGGTAGAGGAACTCGCCCGCGAGCGGCTTGCGGCTCGTCGCCCAGGCCGAGTTGTTCGGATCGATCCGGCCCGGGCTGGAGCTGAGCTGCGTCGAGTCACCGGAGCCGACGACCGTGGTCGGCGTCGTCGAGCCGCCGCCCGGCCGGTCGACGAACGAGAGCCCGCTGTCGGTGCGGAAGAGGAACACCTGGCGGATGTTCCCGCCCGGCTCGCCGCCGTCCTGGTCGTTCACCGGATCGATCTCGCGCCAGTCGTAGGTCGGCCCGCCTGCTGCCTGGATCGCGGCCACGAGCTGGCCGAGCGTCTGGCTCGCGTCGACGGTGCCGTTGTCGGTCGGGCCGTTGTTGTCCTGGACCTCCTCGCCCGCGATCAGATCCGGCGCGCGGAGGTTGTTCACGATGATCCCCGCCAGCTGGTCGAACTTCGACTGCGGGTCGGTCGTGTCGAGGTTCTCGAAGTTGAACGTCGCGACCGCGAGCTCGTCGAGGCCCGGCAAGGCGGTCGTCTCGCGCTGGAGGCCGCTGTCGACCCGGGAGACCGCGTTCGTCACCTCGAGGAAGAAGTTGCCGAAGTTGTAGTCCACGACGCCGACGAGCGGCCCGGTGTAGTGGTCGCCGACGTTCACGGCCGGCATGGGCGTGATCGAGTCGTCGGCGACGAGCCGCTCCGGGTTCGGATCGTTCGCGCGGAGCAGCAGGCCGCCGCGCGCGGTGCGGACGCTCGCGTTGGCGCCGTCGTCGCCGACCACCGGCGTCTCGCCGAAGGCGTTCGTGGGGCCGACGGCCACCGCGTTGTCGAGCTGGACGCGCATGCCCTCGACGCTCTCGTAGAAGTCGAGCCCGTCGTTCGCCGGGTCGAAGGTCCCGCTCGTCTCGACGTTGCCGGTCGCGTCGTCCTCGATCACCGTGTCGGGCGGAATCCGCCCGCCGGTGCCGAGGACGGTGGCCGCCGGAAGCGGGTTGCCGCTCGAGAGCACCGTGATCGAGGGCGACGTGAGCTCGGTCGTGGTGAGGTTCCCGGTCGAGGCGCCGCCGGGCCGGAACTCCTGCACGCGGCCGTTCACCTTGACCGCGTCACCGACGTTCACGGAGGTGGGCGCGGACGACGTGAAGACGAAGATCCCCTCCGAGGTCGCGGGATCCGAGTCCGGGTTCGGGTCCTGCATGTAGAAGCCGTTCGTGCGCTTTGCCGTCACGATCCCGTTCACGTTCGAGACGTTCTGGCCGGCCTTCGGCGAGATGTGCGCCGCGCCTTGGATGTCGTGGATCGCGGTCGGCGGCGCGACGGTCGTGAAGCTGAAGACGTAGTTCCCCGACATGTTGTCCGGCGGGTCGTTGGCGTCCTGGTCGGTCACGTTCGCCGCGAAGACGGTGACCGTGCAGGTCTCGCCCTGGACGAAGTCCGAGCTCGGGTCGAGGGTGAACGTCGTCGGGCCTCCGCTCACGGTCGCGCTGTGCCCGTCGCTCGTGGCGCACGAGATCGAGTACCAGCTGCCGGTCACGTCGACGGGCTCGGTGAACGTGATGGAGACGTTCGCGTTCACC
>VAXK01000359.1 GCA_005885565.1 Actinomycetota bacterium | reverse complement strand
GGTCGTCGACGTCACGAGCGTCTGACCGCGCCGCGCGATCCGCTCGGCGAGGATCCGCCGCCGTTCCGGGTCGAGCTCCGAGAGGACGTCGTCGAGGAGCAGGAGCGGCGGCGGGTCGCCGCGCTCCGCGAGTAGGTCGGCCTCCGCCAGCAGCAGCGAGAGCACGGCGAGCCGCTGCTCGCCCTGCGACCCGAATCCGCGGAGGTCGCGCTCGCCGGCGAGCACGGCGGCGTCGTCCAGGTGCGGACCGAGGCCGGTGGAACCACGCTCGAGATCGCGCTCGTAACGCTGCTCCAGGGCCTCGATCGTGGGCGTCTCGCCCTCGTAGCGCAGGACCACGGCGTCGAGCCCGAACGCGGCCGCCTGCGCGGAGAAGCCCGGTGCGAGC
>VAXK01000358.1 GCA_005885565.1 Actinomycetota bacterium | reverse complement strand
GGCGCCGTACTCCGCCGACAGCGTCGCCCGTGCCGGAGTGACGCGGCCCAGCACCCGGTCGAAGTACGCGCGCCGAACGGCAGGCCCGCCCTTGACCACCGCGAGCCGGTCCGGCGTGAAGACGAGTGTCGCGACTTCGTGCCGAAGCTGCTCCGCCGCGCGCACCGGCGCCCCGTTCAGCCGCGCCCGCTTCGCCTCGCCGTTCCGGAGCACGACCTCCAGCTCGATCGGCGTCTCGCTGCGCGAGCCCGCCAGCGCGACCCGCGCGCTCGACTCGCCGAAGCGAATCAGCTGCACGTCGGACCGCGTGCGCGGCGAGAACCCCTGCGTCCCGACGTGCAGCGACTCGAGCAGGTTCGTCTTCCCAGCGCCGTTCGGGCCCACGACGAGCACGAGCCCGGGCTCGAGATCGAGGTCGAGCCGGGCGTAGGACCGGTAGTTGCGGAGCGAGGCCGTGCGGACGATCAGTCTCTAGCCGGCAAGCCGGATCGGCATGATCAGGTATGTGAAGTCGTCGCCCGGCGAGGTCATCACCGCCGGCCGCAGCGGGCTGATCAGCTTCAGAACGAGCTCGTCACCCGTGACCGACTCGAGCCCGTCGCGCAGGAAGTCCGCATTGAACCCGATCTCGAGCGGCTCGCCCGTGTAGGCGACCGGCAGCGACTCGCTCGCCTCCCCCACGTCCTGCGTCCGCGCCGAGACCGTCAGCTCGCCGTCCGCGAACCGCAGCCGGAGCGGCGAGTTCCGCTGCGCGAGCACCGCGACTCGACGAACGACCTCCAACAGTTCGACCCGCGGCAGCGTCAACTCGTGCTCGAAGCTCTCCGGCAGGAGCTGCTTGTAGTTCGGGAACTGCCCGTCGATGCGGCGCGTCGCGAGCCAGATGCCTCCTGGATCCCGAGCTCGAGATCGCCCTCGCCGGCAGCGATCCGCGACAGCTCGACGAGCGCGCGCGCCGGGATGATCGCCTCGAGCTCCGGCAGGTCGCCTGTCACCGGCGTCTCGCGCACCGACAGGCGGTAGGAGTCGGTCGCCGCGGCGACGATACGACCGGTCTCGAAGCGGAGCAGGATCCCGGTCAGCACCGGCCGCGACTCGTCCCGCGACGCCGAGCGCTGGACGCGCGTCACCGCGTCGAGGAGACCCGCCCGGTCGACGGAATGCATCTCCGCTCCCTCTACCACCGGCAGGCGCGGGAAGTCGGCGGCGCTGTAGGTGTTCAGGCGGTAGTTCGAAGGCCCACAGGTAATGCGGACGAGCCCCTCTTCCTCACGGTGCTCGATCGCGACCTCGCTCTCCGGCAGGCCGCGCGCGATGTCGAGGAGGAGGCGACCCGGCACGACGACCGCACCCTCGCCTTCGACCTGCGCCTCGAGCGACGTGCGCACGGACAGCTCCATGTCGGTCGCAGCTATGTGGAGCTCGCCCGTTTCGGCCCGGAGGAGGATCCCCGAGAGGATCTGCACCGCCGTTCGCGTCGACACGGCACGGGCGACGACGGCGAGCTTTGCGCCGAGCTCGTCCCG
>VAXK01000215.1 GCA_005885565.1 Actinomycetota bacterium | reverse complement strand
CGTCAGCGTGTACGGCCCGAAGCCCGCCGAGCTCAGCTTCACCTCGGCGTAGTACCAGCCGCTGGCCGGGGCGCGGTAGCTCAGATGCTTCGTCGCTCCCGGGCCTTCGGCCGCCGCCACGCGGCTCCTCTTCACGGAAGGCGCGACGCCCGCGACCGTTCGCGTTCCTGGCTTCCAGAGCAAGATGTCGGTGTCCGCGCGCCCCGGGCCCCGCACCGTCAGGGCCACTCGCTGGCGTGCCCGCACGCGCACTCGGTAGACGTCCACCGGATCGTCCCAGTAGTCGAGCGTCGCCGCGGCGCGGATCGACGAGCCCCACAGCGTGAACGCGTGCCCGCCCGCGTCGTCGTTCGGCTCGTAGCGGTCGGCGGGCGGCCACGGGCCACCGAGCGCGGCGACCGCGTTCGCGATGTTCAGCCGCCCCCAGCCGGTGAGCGAGTCGCGGAGCAGCGGACAGCGGCGGCAGCCGTTCGACGCGTCCGCGTCGTCGGCGGTGCGCTCCAGGATCGCGGAGACCTGGTCGGCCTTCAGCGTCGGCTGGATCGCGAGCAGCAGCGCCGCGGCGGCCGAGACCTGCGGCGCCGAGAACGACGTGCCGCTCGCGTGGACGTAGTCGTCGGAGCCGCAGTCGGAGTAGCCCTGGTCGACGCAGGTCGGCCGGCTCGCCGTCAAGTGCCGCGGCAGCGTCGAGAGGATGTCCTGGCCGGGAGCGGTCAGGTCGTTGAAGGTCGCGTCACGGTTCGAGAACGCCGGCACCGAGCCGTCGCGGGCGAAGGCGCTCACCCCGACGACGTGCGGGAGCGCGGCCGGGTAGCTTGCGTACGGCCACGGTGTCCGCGGCGCCTGGTCGCCGTTCCCGACCGCCGCCACGACGACCACGCCGTGCGCGACCGCGTAGTCGATCGCGCTCGCCTCGGCCGGAGAGAAGGTGTCGCGGAGCGGATCTCCCGGGTCGCGCAGGCCGCCGAGGCTGAGGTTGATGACGCGCGCGCCCTGGCCGACCGCCCAGCGGATCGCCGCGGTCTCCGCGCCGAGCGGGATCTCCTCGCCGCGGACGACCTTCGCGACCACGAGCTTGGCCGGGAAGGCGATCCCTGCGATGCCGAGGCCGTTGTTCGTCGTGGCCGCGATCTCGCCCGCGACGAAGGTGCCGTGCCCCTCCTCGTCGGTGAGCGGGCTCCCGCCCACGAAGCTCTTCGCGGCCACGACGCGACCGGCGAGGTCGGGATGGCCGCCGTCGATTCCGGAGTCGACGACGGCGACGCGGACGCCCGCGCCCGGAAGCTGCGGCAGCTCCGGCGGCCAGAAGTCGAAGGCGTGATCCTGCGACAGGTACCACTGCCGCGGCGCGAGCGGGTCGTTGGGAACGAACCCGGCCGCCCTCGCTGCGGTTGCGCTCCCCGCGAGCGCGAGGCCGGTCGCGGCCGCGGCGGCCGCGAGGCGCCTCACCCCGAGACGACCTCGAGCGGCTTCGTCGTGCCCGGGACGAAGCCGTGCCCGGGCGTCACGCGGGCCCGGTAGCTCCCCGCGTGGAGTCGGAGCGACGCGGCGAAGTTGCCGTTCGCGTCGGTCCGGGTGCTCGCCACGGTGCTCCAGTCGGCGCCTGCCAGCCGCTGGATCTCGACGAGCGCGTTCGGCAGCACCGGGCGGACGACGCCGCCGAGGGAAGTCTTGCTCTGGGTGAGGTCGAAGCGGACGAGAGGCGCGACGGGGATCCGCACCTGCGCCGTCCGGAGCGTGCCGACCGCGAGCCGGTACCAGGTCGTCGGGCTCGGCTTCACCGACGCGGTGAAGGTGCCGTCGGCGGCGGGCTTCACGCGGCCCGCGCTCGTCCACGTCTTCGCGGTCGTCGGCCGGCTCTCGAGCCCGACCGAGGAGACCGCGCGGGCGAGGCCGGTGAGCTTCGCCCGGCCGCCGTAGACGACCGGCGACGCATTTGCGGGCGGCGAGAGCGAGACGACGCCGACGCTGAACCACGTCGAGCGGAGCCCGAGCGCCTTGCGCACGGCGGCCCCCGTGACCGTCGACTCGCCGTTCGCTCCGATCGCGGTCACTTCCGCCACGCGGCCGGAGCTGTTCGCGTCCGTCTGCACGTCGAGGAGCGGACCCTGCGCGTGCAGGGCCTTGCCGAGCTTCGCCGCCGTGAAGGCGAAGGGACCCCAGTCGTGGTAGGGCGAGAGCGTGTCGTAGGGGTCGGGCACCGAGACGAGGTAGGGAATCGGCGTTCCCCAGGCGTCGGCGGCGGACATCGTGCGGCCACCCGAGGTGGAGAAGAAGAAGGTCTTCGCGACGCGGCCCGCGAAGAGCACGACCTGGCCCGCGGTCGCCTGGACGGCCGCATTTGTCTCCGGCGTCTCGGCGACGACGCCGCGGTAGACCTGGCTCCGCGTGTCGGGGTAGAGGTCGAAGCTGCCGGCCTGGAGGTGCGAGAGCGCGTACGAGCGCGCCGCGACCGCCTGGGCCTTCAGCGCCTCGGGCGCCCACGTGTGCGGCATCTCGGCCGGCACGACGCCCTGGAGGTACGGCTCGAGCCCGACGACGTCGGCCGCCTGGAGCTTCGTCCCGGCGACGGTGACCTGGATCTGGCCGCGATACGGGTGGCCGAGCTCGAGCGGAGCGGTTCCCGGCGCGAAGAGGAGCGGCCCCGGCAGCGCCTTCGCCTTCGCGGCGGCGTCCACCTTGAGCTTCAGCTTCGAGTCGAAGGTCGTCGTCCCCGCGACGACGTCGTGCGTCTCTCCGGTCGCGTCGGTGACGGTGAAGTCCGCCGTGGAGGAGATCGTAAGCTTCGCCTTCTTCTGGGCGAGCAGGATGCGGACGCGCCGCACCGGCGCCGTGCCGATCGTCGTGCCCGGGTAGTAGTGGGCGAGGATGGCGCGGTAGCCGAGGCCGTGCTTCGCGTAGCCGTACGCGCCGTACTGGCCCATTCCGACCCCGTGCCCCCAGCCGTGGCCGCTCACGACGAAGAGGGGCGTCGGCGGGCGCGCGGAAGCGGCGGCCGGACCGGCGAGGACGACGAGGACGAGGGCGAGGGTTCGGCGCACGGCGAAGATCCCGATCAGACTTCGGGGCGCGCCCGAGGCTAGCGGACCCGATCGCGCGCGTCATCCGTTGTCGGCAGGGTATGTCTGTCCGCATGGACCTGCTTCCGCCCCGCTATCGCGACCCCGAGCGCGTCGGGCACGGCGGCATGGGCGAGATCTTCCGCGCGCTCGACGAGTCGCTCGGGCGCGCGGTGGCGATCAAGGTCCTCTCCGAGCGATTCGCCGAGGACGAGGGCGTCCGCCGGCGCTTCATGCGGGAGGCGCTCGCCGCCGCGCGGCTCTCCGGCGAGCCGAACACGGTCACGATCTTTGACGTCGGCGAGTGGAACGAGCGGCCCTTCATCGTCATGGAGCACCTGAGCGGCGGGACGCTCGACGACCGCATCGCCGGCGAGGGCCCGCAGCCCGTCGACCGCACCCTGCGCTGGCTCGAGCAGGCCGCCGCGGCGCTCGACCATGCGCACGGGCGCGGCATCGTCCACCGCGACGTCAAGCCGGGGAACCTGCTCCTCGACCGCGACGGCAACGTCCACGTCGCCGACTTCGGGATTGCGAGCGCGGCCGGGATGGACTCGCTCACGGCCACGGGCACGATCCTCGGCACCGCGGGCTACCTCTCGCCCGAGCAGGCGCAGGGGCAGCGCGCCACCGCGGCGAGCGACCTGTACGGCCTCGGCGTCGTCGCGTTCGAGCTCCTGACCGGCGACCGGCCCTACCGGCGCGAGTCGATGACGGCCGAGGCCGCGGCGCACGTGAACGAGCCGGTTCCGTCGGCCGCCGCGCGCAGACGCGGCCTGCCGCGCGAGGTCGACCTCGTCTTCCAGCGCGCGCTCGCCAAGCGTCCGGAGCACCGGTACCCGAGCGGGCGCGCGTTCGTGGACGCCCTGGACGACGCGCTTCGGGCCTCGGCGACCGACGAGACCGTGGCGATGCCCGTGCCGGTTCCGGCGACGCGTCGACCCGCGCGGCGCTGGCCGTACGTCGTCGCGCTGCTCCTCCTCGGAGCGCTCGCGGGCGGCATCCTCGCGTTCGCGCTCACGCGCGGCGGACACCACACCACGCTCGTGAAGACGGTCCGGGGGAAGGCACGGACGGTCACGCGGCACGTGACCACTTCCGCGTCCCCGCCGCCGCCATCGCCTCCGACCCCGCCGCCCGCGCCGGCGAGCCAGAGCGGCGTGGCGCTCGACGCCGCGGGCTTCGCGAAGATGCGGGCCGGCGACTACCAGGGCGCGCTGCCGCTTCTCGAGCAGGCCGTCTCGAAGCTCCAGGGGACGGGCTTGCTCGACGAGGCCTACGCCGACTACAACCTCGCCTCGACGCGGCTCCACCTCGGCAGTTGCGACGGCGTCAAGGATCTCCTGAAGAGCTCAGAGCACATCCAGGGCCACCGCAGCGCGATCGACGCGGCCCGCGCGCAGGAGAAGCAGCAGTGCGGAGGCGGCAACGGCGGTGGCGGGGGCAACGGCGGTGGCAACGGCGACAACGGCGGCTAGAAGGGAGTGGCGAGATAGGCACGCCTTATCACCCGATAGCCGCGGCGCTGCGCGGCGACAACCCGAAGGTGATGGCACGCATGCGAAGCGGTTTCGCCGTCATCGGCGACACGCAGCACTTGCCGGGCTACTCACTTCTCCTCGTCGACGACCTCGAGGTCGACCACCCGACCGACCTCCCGTGGCGAAGGCGGCGAGATTTCTTCTTCGACCTCTCGTTGCTCGGAGAGGCGGTGTGGTCTGCGGCCCGGAAAGACGGCGCGCACAGGATCAACTACGAGGTCCTTGGGAACTCGTGGCCCCACCTTCACGGCCACGTCCATCCCCGCTATGAATGGGAGCCTCCGGACAAGCGCGGCGGTCCCGTATGGCGCTACCCCAAGGAGGTCCGGAACGCTCCGGAGTTCGCCTACGACGAGGAGCGCCACGGCGAGCTCCGATCGGCGATAACCGCCGAGCTGACCCGCGTGATGCGCGAGGCGTATGCGGCGCTCCCCTAGCGCCAGGCAGTCTCCTCGACCGGCGCGCGCCGCTTGAGCGGCTCCCACCAGGCGCGGTTGTCCGCGTACCAGCGGACGGTCTCCTCGAGGCCGCGGTCGAAGTCGACCGACGGGCGCCAGCCGAGGTCGCGCTCGATCTTCGAGGCGTCGAGGAGGTAGCGCCGGTCGTGCCCCGGCCGGTCGGGCACGATCGTCTTCAAGGAGCCCGGCTTGTCGAGGAGTGCGAGGATCCGGTCGGCGAGCTCCTCGATCGACGCCTCGAAGCGCGACCCGACGTTGTAGGTCTCGCCGACCCGGCCGTCGCGCAGCACGAGGTCGATCGCGCGGCAGTGGTCGAGGGCGTGGAGCCACTCGCGCCGGTTCTCGGTCGAGGCGTAGAGCGGCAGCGCCTCGTCGTCGAGCGCGTTCGTCGTGAAGAGCGGAATCACCTTCTCGGGGAACTGGTACGGGCCGTAGTTGTTCGCGCAGTTCGTGATCGTCACCGGGAGCCCGTAGGTCTCGAAGTAGGCGCGCACCGCGTGGTCGGCACCGGCCTTCGAGGCGTTGTAGGGCGTGCGCGGGCGGTACGGCGACTCCTCGGTGAACGCCTCGCCTGAGTCGAGCGCCAGGTCGCCGTAGACCTCGCACGTCGAGACGTGGTGGAAGCGGCCGATCCCGGCGGCACGCGCCGCCTCGAGGAGCGTCTGCGTCCCGAGCACGTTGGTGCGGAAGAAGCGGCCGGGGTCGAGGACGGCGAGGCTGTTGTGCGACTCGGCGGCGAAGTTCACGACCGTGTCGATCTCCTCGTCGGCGAGGGCACGCGCGACCGTGTCCGGATCGGCGATGTCGCCCTCGACGAATCCGATCCGCTCCTCGAGGTCGGCGAGGCTCGCGCGGTTCCCCGCGTAGGTCAGGAGGTCGTAGACCACGACGCGGTCGTCCGGATGCTCCTCGAGCCAATAGCGGACGAAGTTCGCGCCGATGAACCCGGCGCCGCCGGTGACGAGGATCCGCATCGCCCTCTTACCCTAGAGGCGCAGGCGCTGGCAGCAACTTCGCCAACCGACGCGGAACCCACCAGTTCCAGTCGCCGAGGAGCCGCATCGTCGCGGGGACGACGACGAGGCGGACGAGGCTCGCGTCGAGCCCGACCGCGACCGCGAGCCCCACGCCGAGCTCCCGCAGCGACGGCGCTCCTGCGACGGCGAAGGCCGCGAAGACGGCGACCATGACCAGGGCCGCGCTCGTGATGATCCGCGCGGAGCCGACGAGGCCCTCCGCGACCGCCTGGTCGTTCCGGCCGTGCAGCGCGTAGCGCTCGCGGATGCGCGTGAGCAGGAAGACCTCGTAGTCCATCGACAGGCCGAAAGTGACGGCGAGGACGAGGGCCGGCACGATCGTGTCGACGTAGCCGGGCGACGAGTAGCCGATCCAGTCGAGCCAGCCCCACTGGAAGACGGCGACGAGCGCGCCGTAGGCGGCGCCCACCGAGAGGAGGTTCATGAGGATCGCCTTCAGCGGCAGGAGGACGCTCCGCAGCAGGACGAGGAGCACGACGTAGGAGACGGCGAGGATGAAGAGGAGCATCCTCGGGAGCCCGCCGAAGATCGCCCTGTCGACGTCGACGCCGAACTGCGTCGCGCCGCCGACGGTCGCCTCCGGCGCCGCGCGCTCGATCCGTCGCAGCGTCGCCTGCGCGGCGGCCGACTCCGGATCGGAGGTGAGGTAGGCATCGACGAGGAAGCGCCGCCCGTCGCGCCGGGTGAGTGGCTGCGTGACGCGGGCGACGCCTCGGACGCGCTCGAGCCGGGCCGCAACGCGGTCGGCCTCGGCGCGGCGATCGACGAGCATGTGCACCGGCCCCGAGAATCCCGGCCCGGCGAAGCGCTGCGCCTGCTCCGTCGCCTGCCGCACCTCCGAGCCGCGCGGCAGCTGCTCCAGGCCGCGGTTGTAGGTCTTGATCGCGAGCAGCGGCGCGGAAAGGAGGAGCAGGAACGGCACGACGAGGGCGAGCGCGCGCACCGGGTGCGCCATCACCGACTCGGTCCAGCGGCGCCAGAACACCGGGTCGCCGCTCTCGCCGGTCCGCCACGGGAGGCCGATGCGGAAGCGCTCCACCCCGGGGCCGAGCAGCGCGGGGAGCAGGGTCACCGTCGCGAGCACGGCGATCGAGACGACCACGATCGCGCCGATCGCCATCGAGCGGACCGCGTTCACGTCGATCACGAACAGGCCAGCGAGGGACACGGCCACGGTCGCGCCGCTGAAGACGACGGCCGTGCCGGAGCTCGCGAGCGCGCGGCGCAGGGCCTCGTCCGGGGCGGCGCCGGCCCGGAGCTCACGCCGGTAGCGGCTGACGACGAACAGCGAGTAGTCGACGGCGACGCCGATCCCGATCATCGACGCCATGTTCGTGACGTAGATCGACATCTCGGTCGCGTGCGACAGCCAGTAGACGACCGCGCCGGTGAGGAAGACGGCGGCGAACCCGACCGCGAGCGGGGCGAGCGCGGCGACGAGCGTCCCGAAGCCCGCGAGCAGGATGATCAGGATCAGCGGGAAGCCCGTCGCCTCGCCGCGCGCGAGCTGGTGCTTCGCGACCTCCTGGAAGTTCGACCAGATCGCGGGCTGGCCGATGAGGCGCGTGCGTGTCTCCGGCGTCGTCTGGACGAGCGCGTGGCGGGCGCGGGTGGCGACGTCGATCGCCGCGCCGGTCGGGCCGACGTACGTGACCGGCAGGAGCGCGGCGCGGCCGCCCGCGAAGAGGTGCGGCCGGTCGGGGCGGAGGTTCGGGTCGCGCGCGGTTGCCGTGCGAACGGCGGCGAGGCGGCTTCGGACGGCGGCGGAGGAGCGGCCGGTGACGAGCACCGAGAGGGCGGGGCTGCTGAACTTCGGAAAGGCGTCGAGGGCGTTGCTGACGCGCACCGAGGCGCTTCCGGGCACCTCCCAGCCCCCGCCCGAGAGCCGGTCGGACTGGTGGAGCGAGAACCATCCGCCTGCGAGAAGGAGCGCGAGCCAGGCGCCGATCACGATCCGCCGCCGCCGCGAAGCGGCGTCCGCGAGCCGAGCGAGCAGCGTGGCCATGTCCTCTAAGCCTAGATCGGGAGCCGCTCGAGACAGGCGCGCAGGCCCTCGCGCCAGTGGGGAAGGCGCGGCGCGCCGTCTCGCTCGCTCCGGAGAACCGAGTACGCCGGGCGCGGAGCCGGCCGGCCCAGCTCCTCCGTCGAGACGCGGCGCACGCGGCAGCGCACCCCCGCCTCCGCGAAGATCGCCTCCGCGAACTCGGCCCACGTGCACTCGCCCTCCGCCGCGACGTGCCAGATCCCCGTCGGTAGCTCGACGACCTTCCGCAGCGCCTCCGCGAGATGCCCGACATAGGTCGGCGCCAAGTGCTGATCGTCCACCACCGCGACCTCGTCGCGCTCCGCCCCCAGCGCGAGAATCGTGCGCACGAAGTTGCGGCCCGTCCAGCCGTAGAGGCCCGAGGTCCGCACGATCCAAGCCCTCTCGCCTGCGGCGGCCTCGCCAAGGAGCTTCGTACGCCCGTAGACCGAGAGTGGGCTCGGTGAGTCCGACTCCACGTATGGCGCGCCCTTCGAGCCGTCGAACACATAGTCCGTCGACACGTAGACGAGCGGCGCGCCCAGTTCCGCGACGTGGGCCGTCCCGCCGACGTTCACGGCCGCGGCGCCCTGCGGATCGGCCTCCGCCCCGTCGACGTCCGTCCAGGCGGCGGCGTGCACGACAAGGTCGACTGCGCCCAGACCGACGGGCGCCGTGACGTCCCACTCCGAGCGCGTCAGGGCCGTTACCTCATCGGCCGCGAACGCCTCGACGAGCGCGCGCCCGAGCTGCCCGCCCGCGCCGGTGATCAGGACGCGGCGAGGTCCCGCTCGGACAGGGTCGGCGATGTCGTGCTCCAGAGGTGCTTCACCCGCGGGTCGTCCCACGGGATCTCGTGCTCGTCCGGGGAGGCGGCGTCGTACTCCTCCGTGACGTGGTAGAGAAACAGCAGATCCGTCAGCGCCTCGAATCCGTGCGCGTGCCGGCCGGGGATGTAGAGAGCGACCGGGTTCTCGTCGCCGATGTCCTCCGTGTAGGCCTCGCCGCTCGAGCGGTCGAGCACCACGACGCGCGCCGTCCCCTGGATGCAGACGAACAGGTCGTCCTGGCCGCGCTCGTGGTAGTGGAGGCCGCGGATCACCCCGCGCCGCGAGAAGGACAGGTTCGTCTGGCGCGTCTGCCGCGGCAGCGCGCTCTCCCGCCGCAGCTCCATCAGCCAGCCGCGCGCGTCCTCGAACCGCCGCAGCGGAAGGCGCTGGAGACCCTCGATCACGACCGGTTCGCGCCGTTCGCACGCACGTGGTCGTTCACGGCGTAGTAGGCGTCGATCGACTCCCCGGCGTCGCCCCAGAAGCCCTCGACGACGTCGGCGGCCATGTCGCCTCGCCCCACGTACCAGTTGTTCACGTCGGTGATCTCGAGCTCGCCGCGGGCCGAGGGCTCGAGGGCCGCGACGACCTCCCAGACCTGCGGGTCGTAGCCGTAGAGGCCGGTGACGGCGAACCTCGACGGCGGCGACGCGGGCTTCTCGACGATCTCGGTCACGCGCCGGTCTTCGCCCAGGACGGCCACGCCGAGGTGGCGGAGGTGCTCCTCCTCCTCGAGGCGAGCGAGCAGGATCCGGGCCCCTCGCTCCTGCCGCTCGAAGTTCTCGACGAACGGCCGCAGCGGGCCGCCGAAGACGTTGTCGGCGAGCATCACGACGGCGCGCTCGCCGCGAACGAAGCGCTCCGCCAGCCCGAGCGCCTCCGCGATCCCGCCCTCCTCCTCCTGGTATGCGTAGAAGAGCCGGTCGATGCCGTACGCGTGACCGTCGCCGAGGAGGCGGAAGAACTCGCCCGCATGCGTCCCGCCGGTGACGAGCATGAGCTCCGTGACGCCCGCGTTCACGAGCGCCTCGATGGCGTACGTCACCATCGGCCGGTCGTAGATCGGAAGCAGGTGCTTGTTCGTGATCCGCGTCAGCGGATCGAGCCGCGTGCCCTTGCCGCCCGCGAGGATGACGCCCTTCATGGGCGCCGATCCTAGGGGTTACGGATGAATCAGGAGGACGAGCAGCGTCAGGAGACCGCTGCCGGCGACGAGGATGCGCATGCACTGAAGGTAGGTCGCAGGTGTTTCGAGCCGGTGTCGGCTTTGTAAGGAAAGGGAAAGGAGCGAGCGATGGCCGAGGAGCGCGAGGTCCAGCACGATCCACAGGTGCTCGAGGGCGACGACGACCTGCCGCGCCAGCCGGCGTCGCACCGCGATCCCTACACCCCGGAGCCCGGGCCGCGTCCCGGCGAGCGGCGCGCCTTCCGCCTCATGCTGTGGGCGCTCCTCCCGATCGCGATCGCCGTCCTCGTCGTGGTCTGGGCGGCGGTGCGGTAGCCGTTCGCGGAGTACTCTCCGAATGTGACGAGCCGGCGCGACATCGACTGGCTGCGCGGCGAGATCGACGACCTCTTCTCCGAGCTGTGGCAGGTCCCGCGCTTCGCCGCCCGAAGCTCCTTCCGGCCGCATGTCGACTGCTACCGCACCGAGGAACCGGCCGAGATCACCGTCGTCGTCGAGATCCCCGGCGTCGATCCCGAAGCGGTGCAGATCGTCGCGACGCCGCAGGCGCTCCTCGTCGCCGGCGAGCGTCGGCGACCGCGGGCCGACGACCGCGTCTACCAGCAGATGGAGCTCGACTACGGGCCGTTCCGCCGCGAGCTCCTGCTGGGCGCCGACGTCGATCCGGAGCGCGGGCGCGCGAGCTACGACAACGGTCTCCTGACGATCGTGCTGCCGCTCGCCCAGCGCGCGCCGACGACGACCAAGGTGCCGATCGAGGTGCGGAGGGGCTCGTGAGCGACTTCGCCACCGAGCCCGTCGAGGGCCCCGAGGTCCCGCACGTCCTGCCGGTCCTGCCGCTCAAGGAGACCGTCGTCTTCCCCGAGTCGATGAGCCCGCTCGCGATCGGCCAGGAGCGCTCCGTGAAGCTCGTGGAGGACGTCGTCTCCGCCGACCGCGTCGTCGCGCTCGTGACGGTGCGCAACCCCGACGCCGACCCGCCCGGCTGGGACGACCTATACGAGATGGGGACCGCTGCGCTCGTCCAGAAGATGATCCGGGTCCCCGACGGGACGCTTCGCATCCTCGTCCAGGGCCTGAAGCGCATCCGCCTCGCGCAGCACGTCGAGGACGAGCCGTACCTCGTCGCCGAGGTCGAGGAGATTCCGGACGAGGTCGAGGAGTCGCGCGAGCTCGAGGCCCTGACGCGCAACGTGCAGAACCTCTTCGGCCGCATCATCGGCCTCGTCCCCTACCTCCCCGAGGAGCTCCAGCTCGCAGCCGCGAACGTCGACGACCCGAGCGCGCTCTCGTACCTCGTCGCCTCGACGATCCGGATCAAGACCGAGGAGAAGCAGCGGCTGCTCGAGGTCGCCGACGTCACCGACCGGTTGCGCGACCTCTCGGCGATCCTGAACCGCGAGCTCGAGGTCTACGAGCTCGGGACGAAGATCCAGTCGCAGGTCCAGTCGGAGATGGAGAAGGGCCAGCGCGAGTTCTTCCTCCGCCAGCAGCTGAAGGCGATCCAGGAGGAGCTCGGCGAGGGCGACGCGGAGCAGGCGGAGGTCAACGAGCTGCGCGGCCGGCTCGAGGAGATCGAGCTGCCCGAGGACGCGCGCAAGGCCGCCGAGCGCGAGCTCGCCCGGCTCGAGAGGCTGCCGTCCGCCGCGGCCGAGTACGGCGTCATCCGCACCTACCTCGAGTGGATCCTCACGCTGCCCTGGACGCAGCAGACGACGGACGACCTCGACCTCGCCCGGGCGCAGCGCATCCTCGACGAGGACCACTACGACCTCGAGAAGGTGAAGGAGCGGATCGTCGAGTACCTCGCCGTCTCGAAGCTGAAGAACGACGTCTCGGGCCCGATCCTCTGCTTCGTCGGGCCGCCGGGGGTGGGCAAGACGTCGCTCGGCCAGTCGATCGCGCGCACGCTGGGGCGCAAGTTCGTGCGCATCTCCGTCGGCGGCGTGCGCGACGAGGCGGAGATCCGCGGCCACCGGCGCACGTACATCGGCGCCATGCCGGGCACGATCCTGCGCGCGCTCCGCGACGCCGAGTCGCGGAACCCGGTCTTCCTCATCGACGAGATCGACAAGATGGGCGCCGACTTCCGCGGCGACCCGGCGAGCGCGATGCTCGAGGTGCTCGACCCCGAGCAGCACTCGAGCTTCCGCGACCACTATCTCGACCTGCCGTTCGACCTCTCGAAGGTGCTGTTCATCTGCACCGCGAACCAGCTGGAGACGATCCCGAGCCCGCTCCTCGACCGGATGGACGTGATCCAGCTCTCCGGCTACACCGAAGAGGAGAAGCTCGGGATCGCGAAGCGCTACCTCGTCCCGAAGCAGCTCGAAGCGCACGGGCTCGAGCGGAGCCAGGTCCGCTTCGGCGTCCGCGTGCTGCGGCTCGTCGTCCGCGAGTACACGCGGGAGGCCGGCGTGCGGAGCCTCGAGCGCCAGATCGCCGCGCTCTGCCGCAAGGCGGCAACGCAGGTCGCGAAGGGGAAGGCGAAGCGGATCCGGCTCGACGAGGCGCGGGTTCGCGAGTGGCTCGGGCCGCGCCGCTTCCCGGCCGACGTGCGCAAGCGGACGGCCGACCCCGGCGTCGCCACCGGGCTCGCCGTCACCGCCGTCGGCGGCGACGTCCTCTTCATCGAGGCGACGGGCTATCCGGGCAAGGGGCGGCTGACGGTGACCGGGCAGCTCGGCGAGGTGATGCAGGAGTCGGCGCAGGCGGCGCTCTCCTGGGTGCGGAGCCATGCCGTCCAGCTCGGGCTCGACCCGACGTGGTTCGCCGACCACGACATCCACGTGCACGTCCCGGCGGGCGCGGTCCCGAAGGACGGGCCGTCGGCCGGGATCACGATGGCGACGGCAATCGTGTCGCTCGTGCGCGGGCTCCCCGTCGCGGACGACGTGGCGATGACGGGCGAGATCACGCTCACGGGGCAGGTGCTACCGGTCGGCGGCGTGCGCGAGAAGGTGCTCGCCGCGCAGCGGGCCGGGATCGAGCGTGTCGTGCTGCCGAGCGAGAACGAGCCCGACCTGGAGGAGCTCCCGGCGGAGACGCGCGACGCGGTCGAGTTCGTTCTCGCCGACTCGCTCGACCGCGTGCTCGCGACCGCCTTCGACGGCGCGAGGAAGCGTCGGCCCCGCCGCGCACCCGCCGCCGAGCGGCAGGCGGCTACCCCGGCCGGAACGAGCTGAACAGCGTCCGGCAGGCGCCGTCGTCGGCGCCCGCCGCGAAGCGGCACAGGAGCTGGTGCTCGCGGCGGCCGGTGAGGACGAAAGCCGTCCGCTCGACGAGCGCCTTGCCGGCCCGGCGGTAGTCGATCTCGTACCGCCGCGCGCGGCGGCCGGCGACGACCACGGTGGCACGCGTTCGAAGCTTGCCCTGGAGCTGCGCGGCGACGTCGCCGGCCGCACGGTCGAGCGCCGGCACGGCCCGGGCCCAGAGGCGCGGCCGATAGCGGCGGGTGAGCGTGAACGTCGTCACGCCGACGAGGTCGACCGGCCCGGAGGTCGCGGTCACCTGACGGCCCACACGGTGGACGCTCCAGGACGACGGCGCGAGGAATCGATAGCCGCCGCCGGTCACCGTCTGCACGTTCGAGGCGGTCGCCTTGTGGCCTCCGCTCCCGCACCCGGCGAGTACGATCACCGCTGCCGCAAGCCCCGCGAGAGCCGGTTTGCCGCCCCGGAGGCCCGGGAATGAGGCGCTCGGCAACGACCGAAAGGACACCTGGAGCATGGCCAAGACGAAGGACAAGGTCATCAATCAGGCGGGGAACGTCAAGCCGTACATCGAGCGGGCGATGAAGGACGAGGACCTGCGCGAGAACGTGATGACGGCCTTCGCCGCGGCAAAAGAGGTCTACGACGAGCTGATCGGGAACCGCAGCGTGACGACTGTGGCCCGCCGCGTCGCGAGCGACAAGGACATGCAGGAGAACATGAAGCGCGCGGTCGACGAGCTGCGCACGGCGGCCGACCGCGTCCAAGGAAAAAAGGACCGCGGCGGCCGCAACACGGCTCTCCTCCTCGGCGGGATCATGCTCGGGATCCTGTTCAATCCGGCCACCGGCCCGCAGACGCGGAAGTGGCTCTCGGACAAGATCTTCGGCGGCAGCGACGAGTTCACGTACGAAGGCTCCGGCAACTCGGCCTAGCCGATCGACCGGTCATCCCCTCGAAGCGACCGCTAGTCGGTCCGGATACCCGGTGCGGCGAACTCGACGACCTTCCCGTGTGAGGGCGGGACGGTCCGCGTGCTGAGGAGGCCGGCGGCGCCCTCCGTCGTGGCGACCTTCAACGCGCGGGCAAGCGACCCGGGCGCGAGCCCGCTCGCGGTCGAGATGTCGGACGACTGGAGCAGGATCGCGCCCGCGTGCGGCGCCGACTCCGACGATGCCTGGGCGGGCGCCCAGCCGGCGGCGGTCGCGAAGCGGAGATCCTGGAGGTGCTTCCACGCGTCGAGGTACGCGGTCGGGTTCACGACGCCGTCGTAGCCCATCCCGAGCAGCCCGAGGGGATGGATCTCGAAGTGGAGGTGGTACGGCGTACCCTGCGCGTCGCCGGTGTTGCCGACGAAGCCGAGGACGGCGCCTGCCGAGACGTGCGCGTTGTTCACGGCGAGGGGCGTGTAGGCGGAGAGGTGCGCGTAGTAGAACTGGTTCCCGTACTGGTCGCGGAGCCAGAGCCGGTTCCCGCCGATGTCGTTCCAGCCGACGGAGAAGACCGTTCCTCGCGCCACCGCCAGGACCGGTGCGCCGAGCGGCGCGAAGATGTCGTCGCCGTGGTGCCAGCCGCCGGGCACGTCGCTGCGGAAGGCCCGGAAGGTGTCGGTGTACGAGCTCGGGCCGTAGACCGGGAAGACGTAGCCGTTCGGGGTCGGGGCGAGCTTCGGGTGGATGTCGGGCGGGAGCTTCCGCGGCAGCTGCTCGGGCGGGATGCCCGGGATCGGCTTCGCCGGCTCGGGCGCCTTCCTCGCCTTCGTCTTGCTCGCAGCCTGGATGCCCTGCTTCGGCTTCGGAGCCGGCTTCGGCGACGCCTTCGGCGGGGCCTGTACCGAGGCCTCCGCGTAGCCGATCTGGATCTCGGTCCCGGCGGGGAGGCCGCCGTGGTCGGCGGTGAGGTGGACGTCGAGGGCGGTCACGAACCCATGGAAGGTTGACGGCGTCGGGGCCGAGCTCTGCTCGTTCACGTCCGCGTAGCCCCAGTCGCCGAGCGGGACCCGGCCCGCCCCGGCCGGTAGGCCCTCGACGGTCAACCCCGAGACGCCGACGCCGGAGAGGTCACCCGTCGCGATGCCGGGCCTCGCCGAGGCCTTCGCGTGCGCGACGACGTCGCTGGCCGTCACCTCGCCATTGAAGAGCGACAGGTCGGTGACCTCGGCGGAGGCGGTCGCGAACGGATTGCCGATCGAGTCGGACTGGACGGTCGCGACGTAGGAGCCGGCCGTTACGGCCGGGCCGTCGGAGCCCGCGTACGAGAAGCCGCTCCCGGGCGCGACGGCGTCGCTCGGCGGCGAGGAGATCGTCGGCGTCGAGGCTCCTCCTCCCGGCACGACGACGCGGATCGCGTAGGCGCGCGCGAGCGCGCCGGCGCTACCCGCACCCGAGCTCGAGCCGGCCGATCCGGCTACGAGCAGGGCGAGCGTGAGCGGGACGATCGCGAGCCGTGCCTTCACCCTCGGCCGCATTATGGTCATTCGTGCGGTTCGTGACACATCCGGAGGGCTAGGTTCGACCTAGCTTCTTGCGGGCGAACTCGCGGAAGCGCCGGCGGGCGCCCTCGTCGGGCCCGAGCGGCTCGTCGTCGGCGTAGCGCGGGTCGGCGGCGATCTCCTCGGCGGTGGTGTCGAGCTCGCTCACGAGCGCCCGACGGTGCGCGGGATTGGCGAGCAGCGTCTCGACCCAGGCGTCGCTCCCGTCGTAGGGCTCGATCTCGTCCTCGAAGAGGAGCTGGCCGAGGACGATGCCGATGCGGATGTAGGCGAATGTGCGGAAGGCGAGGAGCCGCCGCGGCGAGCCGACCCGCCGCTGGAGCTCCGGATCCTCGGCTTCGAGCCTGGCCACGATTCCGCCGATCGGCTCGTCGACGAGTGGAAGCCAGATGTCGTCGAGGCTCGCCACCCCGGGATTCTAGGGGCGTTGGAGCGCGCGAAATGTAATTTGAGCCGCAACCGCGAGCAGCAGCACG
>VAXK01000279.1 GCA_005885565.1 Actinomycetota bacterium | reverse complement strand
GCACGTGCAGACACTCGCTAAGCGCGTCGCAGCCGCTTTGCCGGCTGCCTAACCGCGCTACGCCACGTCCTCGTAGAGGCGCTCGCCGCGTTGGAGGCGGCGCGCGATGTCGAGCGTCTGGCGCTCGGCGCGCATCGTGGGCGCGTGCGCGGCGAGGTAGCGGGCCGCGGCGACCAGCACGTGCGTCCCCGCCTCTGTGCCCCGGAGGTCGGCGTACCGGCGGAACGCCGCCTCGACGCACTGGATGGTGTGGAAGTCCCGGTCTTCGCGGACGAGGCCGGCGCCGAGCGCGGCGAGGAGTCGCCCGTCGTCGCCGCCCGCGGCCAGGTACGACGCCACCAGCGCGCCCGCCTCGTTCACCCGGTGCTGCCGGTCGAGGAGGAGCGGCAGCTCCTCGAGGAGCTCCTCGGGTCGCGCGGCCGGGTCGGGCTCCGGCAGCCGAACGGCGGGCACGTTCAGGAAGCGGTCGAGGTAGACGCTCATCGCCGCATCGAAGACGCCGCGCAGGAGTTCGACCGACGGCGCGCGCCGCAGCCCCTGCTGGACGGCGTTCGCGAACGTGAACGTGTGGAGCGCCGTGTCCCAGTCGCCGAACTCGTTCGAGGTCGGAAAGCGCGCGATCCGAAGCGCGGCCGCGTAGGCGACGGCGCCGGCGAGCTGCTCCGCGGTGGCGCCCTCGCGAAGCGCCGCCGACAAAGCGTCCGCGATCGCCTGGGGGTCCTCGCCGAGCACGACCTGCACGAGCTCGTCCCGGCCGTTCCACGAGCCGGAGCGCGTCGCGTCCGGCAACTCGTCGAACGCGCTCTCCAGAATCGCGACGAGGTCGATCGGGTGCCGCCACTCGTTCGCCTCCTCCATCCGCTCCGCTCCCGCGTACTCCGCCGCGAGGCTCGCGAGCACGGGCTCGGCCCGGTCCCACCCGGCGACGTCGAGCCCTTCGAGCGCCTTGTTCGTGAAGTCGAGGACGTGTCCGATCCGGATGTAGCGATGGTCGGTCGCGGCCGCGAAGAGCATGTCCGCGACCTCCGCCGTCCCGCCGCCAGCGCGCACGGCCGAGACGAGACAGCGCTCGGCGCCCTCGGCGTCGCGCACCTCGACGAACTGGCGAAACCACGCCTTCAGCGAGGCGAGCGACGCGTCGCCGGGCAGCGGCTCGATCTGGAAGCGCGGCGGCTCGCCGTCCGAGTCGACGGCAACGGCGGCGAGGCCGTGGTAGAGCGCCGCCTTCCGGTCCTCGGGCTCGAGCGCGGGCAGCATGTTCTGGAAGCAGGTGAGCATCGTCAGGCCCTGTCCCCAGCCGCCACGCCGGTTGCGGACGCCGAAGTCGAGGCCGATTGCGTACGACTCCGCCGGGTCGATCTCCGCGTCGGCGAGCGTCACGACCGCCTTCGCGACGACGAGGGAGATGTTTCGCTCGAGGCCGTCGCGGAGCCGCTTGCGCTGGTGCGCGACCGGGTCGCGGCGGGGAGCGAGGTCGACCAGCACGTCGCCGTCCCGGATCTCGACCGCGTAGCTCCGCAGGTCGTCGGCCCACTGGTCGAAGGTGCCGCCGCTTCCGAGGTCGAAGCGCGCGTGGTGCCAGTGGCAGGTGAGGATCCCGTCCTTGATCGTCCCGCGGTGGAGCGGGAAGCCCATGTGCGGGCAGCGGTTGTCGCAGGCGTGGATGTCGTCGCCGTCGAGGAAGAGCGCGAGCGTGTGGCCGTCGAGGTGGACGACGAGCCGGCCCGCGGCGCGGAGCTCGTCGAGCGAGGTCGCGCGGACGAGGGTGGCCATGCCGCGACTCTACGCCGGGGCGAGGCCGCGCGCCTCGGCCCTTCGGCCGACCTCCACCTCGTCCCTTCGTCCTAGTCTTTCGGCGCTGAATCTCATATCGTCCCCGTTCGAAGCTCGGGTTCGACGACGAAGGAGCTTGAGCAAGGAGACGTGAGGGGAGCGGAGGGTGACGTGCATGCGGCGCTTGCCGGCGGTCGTGGCGCTCGCGATCGTGAGCTCGTCCGTGGCCGGAGGGGCGGCCCGCGCGAGTGGGCCTCTTCGGCTGCCAGGCGGCGACCCGCTCCGGCGGCTGCGCGCGGAGGAGAGCCGGCCGTCGGCTCAGGCCGCGCCAGGCGATCCCTCGCGGCGCGCCGGGATCATCTGGGTCGCCCTCGGCTCCGGCGCGATGCTCCTTGTCGTGATCTCGGCAGTCCAAGCCAAACGCCCGCCGCGCCTAGCCCGCGTGGGCGCCCAGTCTCCTGAAGGAGGAGCTCACATGCGGAGAAGGTTCAACGAACGAGAGGACGGCGGCGCCGAGCAGGTCGAGGCGCCCGCCGCGGAGGCGCCCGAGGCGGGCGAGCGCGAGGAGGGCGGCTTCGCCGAGCTCGGCGAGCACGTCGCGACGGTCCTCGCGACGGCGCGGGAAGCGGCCGAGCGGATCGAGGGGGACTCACGCCGCGAGGCGACCCTCGTGCTCGAGCGCGCGCAGACCGAGGCGGCCGAGACACTCTCCCAGGCACGGGACAAGGCCGGAGAGATCGAGGCGGAGACGGCCGAGAAGCGGTCGGCGGCGATCGCTGCAGCCGAGGACATCCGCGCCCGCGCCGAGGCCTATGCCGAGCACAAGCGGCAGGAGGCGGACGAGGCGGCGGAAGAGGTGGTCACGCGGGCGGAGCGGCAGGCGCGAGACCGGTCGCGCGCGGCAGAGGAGCGGCAGCATGCGCTCGACTCGAACGTGGAGCGGACGGAGGAGCGGCTCCGGAAGCTCGTCACCGGCCTCCGCGAGCTCGCCGGTCGCCTGGACGTGCTCGTCGGGTCGGACGCGCTCGTCGGGCTGGTGGAGCCGGAGGCCGAGGCGTCGTACCCGACCGGGTTGGACGAGGCGCTGAAGCGGCAGGTGGCGCAGCCGGTCGAGGTCGAAACCGGACCGAACGGTCAGGAGGCCTGACGCGCGCGGAAGAGCAGCGGGCTCTCGAGGAGGCGCTCGACCGCCTCCTCGACCCGCTGGAGGCGGATCCTCCGAGTGGGAACGGGCTGCCGCCGCCGCTGCCGGAGCTCGTCCCGCTTCGCGACGACGGCCCACCGAAGGTTCGCGATCTCGCCGTGCGGATCCGCCGGAGCGACCGCGGGGTCTTCCGGATCCCCCGGCAGCTCGCGGGCTGGGCGGTCGGCCTCGCCGCCTTCTGGGCCGCGATCTGGATCATCCTGTCCGTGGGCGGCGTGCGGTAGCCGCCGGAGTAGCGGCGGCGCAGCCGCCACGTGCTCAGGAGTCTCGAGATGCACCGCTTGTGGCCAGGAGCTAAATGGGCCACGCACGCCCGCCCCATAAATGGGCCACACCGCTCCATTGACAGCGATGCCAAACCGAATCTACCATCTGTGGCCTAGTGGCAGCAGCGACCAAAGCGTTGTCTCGGCACTTGCGAATTCTCGCGTTCGTGATCTTCTTCGTCGGCGCGAGCTCACCAACCGCGTGGGCGTCCCAGGGCGTCGATTACTTCAAGAACTCGGGCAATACCGTGAACGGGTCACGATCGGGCATCCAACGCCTGGTAATGACGCCGGGGTCCGGCGGATTCACCTTCTCGAGCGTACGGTCGCAGCGCACCATCAGCGGCCCCTCCGAGATGATCCAGATCGGGTACCTGAAGAGCAACGATTCGGTTCTCGACTGCGGAAGCTTTTCAGGGGTGAAGCTCGCAGTCGAGCATACGGGCGACGGCGTTCACTATTTCTGCGACACGTATGCCGACGCGAACAACAACGAGCGGCTCGCTGTTGTGAAGCAAAGCTGCTGTGGCGGCTTGTGGGGCGCCTATCAGTCCGGAACGCTAAAGGAGACCGACTACATCGCCTACGACACCGGGTATGTATTCGTCGTAGGCGAGGTTTTGAGTACGAGCAGCGACACCGACAGTCTCTGCTTCGGTTGCAGCGGGGCGACGGCATGGCAATACACGACCAACAGCGGCGCGAGCTATGCGCAAATCAACAGCGAGACGGGGCAAGGTAACGACGGCGGCTGGTCGATCGGCCACGCGCCCTCACCAATCAATATTCATGACTAGGAGACCATGAAGCGATTCGCCCAATTGGCAGGCATCGCTGTCGTCGGCGTAACGGCTGTCGTAGCCGGAGCCTTCTTCGCGCACTCGAACGCGGCCACGCATCTCGTGAACAGTGGTTCGCCGCAAGGACGAGCACTTGCAAGCCGTATCCTCGCCGCCCTTCCTCACGACGGCCTGACCGCGGTCGATTTCGCTCCTCCGCCGACGGGACTGCTCGACCATCCCGCGGCCGACGATTCGTGGCTTGAGCTCACGATCACAAAAGACGAGGACCTGAGCGACGCCGTGTGGCGGGCAAATCTCCTCGCAAGCACCTTCCAGGCGGAGGCCGCCCAAGCCGGCGCCGATCTCCTTGAGGGCTATTCGATCAGGATCGCCGGATCAGCTGCGACATCGTCCGTAGGCGATTTCGTGAAGATGATCCCGTCTCCGGCAGCGTTGACCCACCCTGGCGTCCCACCGGATGTGGGCGTCGCCGAAGCAGACATCGGTCGCCGTCTCCGCGCCGGTGCTCTTGCTGCGGGCGTCGACCTCCGTAGTGTTCGCTTCTTCACGACGCCTGAACTTGCGTTTGAGGCGACGGTTGCCGTCAACGATCCGGCGGGGTTCGTGAAGACAAGTCCGGGGCGTCTCTACAAGCTACTCGGTGACGACAGCGGATATGACGCTCGCGAGATCCGCGTCACCGACCAGCACGGACACCTCGTCATGCTGTCGACGTTCAACAACGATCTCAGCGCCGGATCGACCTGGATCCGGCCCGACCTGCAAGGACTGGGCGGGACGCTCGGCGGGTTCACGCTCCCGCGGAGCTAGGCCCCCGATCTTCTCCTGACGCATCGGTGAGCCGCTCGCGCACGGCGTACAGCGCCGCCTGCGTCCGATCGGTCACGCCGAGCTTCGCGAGGATGCTCGAGACGTGCGTCTTGACCGTCCGCTCGGCGATCCCGAGGTCGCGCGCGATCAGCTTGTTCGGCCGGCCGCGTGCCAGGAGGCGCAGGACGTCGAGCTCGCGCGGGGTGAGCGCCTCACGGCCCGAGCCGGCCGGGCCGACCGCCTCCCGGATGACGCGCGGCGCGACCGCGGGATGGAGCAGGTTCTCGCCGCGGTGTACGCGGCGGACGCCGTCCGCCAGCTCCTGCGGCTCGACGTCCTTCAGCAGGTAGCCGGCGGCGCCCGCCTCGAGCGCCGGCAGCACGGTCGCGTCGTCGGGGTAGCTCGTGAGCACGATTACCTTCGAGCCGGGGCTCGCCTCGCGGATCTTGCGCGCCGCTTCGATGCCGTCGCCGCCGGGCATGACGAGGTCGAGGAGGACGACGTCGGGCCGCAGCTCCGCGGCACGCTCGGCCGCCTCGGTGCACGTCGCCGCCTCACCCACGACGTCCAGGTCCTCCTGGGTCGCGAGGAAGGTCCGGAGGCCCTGCCGCACGACCGGATGGTCGTCGGCGACGAGGATCGTCAGCCGCTCCACACGACCTCGAAGAGCGTGTGCGGACCGCGAAGCCCCTTCAGCTCATGGGCCCCGCGGTCGCGGAACTCGAGCGCGTCGTCGCCGGCCAGGTGACGCGTGATCTCGGAGACGAGGATCTCGCCGCCGCAGGCCGCCTCGGCGACGCGGGCGGCGACGAAGACGGCGCGCCCGAAGTAGCCGCGCTCCTCGGCGATGACGTCGCCGGTGTTCGCGCCGGCGCGCACCGACACGGGGATGTCGCTCGCCGCGAGCGCCCGCTGGATCTCGATCGCGCAGCGAAGGGCGCTGCGCGCGCTCGCGAACGCGAGCATGAACTTGTCCCCCTCGCGCTCGACCTCGACGCCGCCGGTGCGCTCGAGCGCCTCCCGCACGAGCCGGTCGTGCTCGTGGAAGAGCTCGCGCGCCCGCTCGTCGCCGACCCGGTCGACGAGCGGCGTCGAGTCCTCGATGTCGGTGAAGAGCACCGTCACCGTCCCCTCCGGCCGGTCGCGACTCGCGTGCACGCGGCGCAGGACGCGCCGCGTCGCTTCGGTACAGAGCACCGGGTCGCCGCGGTGGACGGTGCGGATCGCCTGCGCGATCTCTTCCGGCCGCGTGTCTTTCGTGAGGAACCCGAAGGCGCCGGCCGCCAGCGTGGGCAGGACGTGATCGTCGT
>VAXK01000278.1 GCA_005885565.1 Actinomycetota bacterium | reverse complement strand
GCCCGAGCTCTGGAGCTACGACTCCTGGCAGGCGGTCGACGAGGACGCGAGCACCCACTTCAGGCGCTGGACGCCCGAGCTCGCCGAGAGCTGCCGCTCGGCGTACCGCGAGCAGGACGGGAGGGTGGTCTTGATCATGGGCCCGGACGTCTACGCCGCGGCCATCTGGGGCGTGCTGTGCGCTCCCCCGGCCGAGGCGCTTGCGCGACTCGGCGCGAGCGGCGTGCCGACGCTCCTCCTCGCTGCGACCGAGCCGCCGGAGGAGGAGCCGCGCCGCCGGCCGGCCCGCGAGCGCTTCGCCGAGCTCGTCCCACAGGGGGAGATCCGCCTCGTGGACACGATGCACTTCGTGCTCGAGGACGCGCCCGAGAGGACGGCGAGGGAGATCGGGGAATGGTCGAAGGGACGATCCTGAGCACGACGCGCAAGGCGTCGTCCTCGGTGCCGTCGCCGGGACGACGATCCTCACGGGGATCGTCACAGGATGGGTCTTCAAGCCGGCGACGAACGGGCTCGACCTCCAGATCCCGAGGTCGCTCGCCGCGCTCCGGGCAGCCGTCGGTTCGACTGACGACGAGCGGCGCCGGAACCGCAACAACATCTACGCCGACTTCGCGTTCCTCGCGTCCTACCCCGCGCTCTTCGTCGCCGCCGGAGGCCTGCTCGCACGCCAGGGGCCGGAGTGGCCCAGTGTTCCGGAATGACGCCTGAATCAGGCTTTGGAGTCTGGCTCGAGCCTCAACTACCCGGAGACGGTTTCCTTTTGCTCGAGCAGTGACCTCAAGTAATCCTCCAGTTTGTTGAAACTGTCTTCCTGGCCGTCGGACTTGATCATGTGGTCACGGCCAGCCTGGTCGCGGAACGCTAGCTTCATCGTCAGCTTCGTCACTCCGTCCGTTTCGTGCAGATCCACGGACTCGACGGCGTCCGCATCTGGCCACCCTTCGAATAGCCACGTTGCGACGGTCCGGGTCGGCGGCTCGACCTCCAAGTAGGTTCCCCGAAACGAGCACTCGCTTCCGTCTTCGGTCACGAAGACGATGTGGTAGTTCCCTCCGACGCGCAGGTCGATCGAGCACTCCGTCACCTCACACGTGAATGGAGCGAACCATTTGCTCACATGCTCCGGCTTCGTGAATACGTCGAAGACGAGTTCGAGCGGAGCGTCGAACTCTCGAGTGGTGACAATCTCGAGTTCGTTCGGGAATTCGATGCCTGACGACCCATGCCGATTAGGTGTCACTGCGGCTCTCCTTGTTGTTGTAGCTCTTTGAGGTAGTCGTCCATCCGATCGAGTCGGTCGTTCCACGCCTGCTCGTACTTGGCCAACCAGTCGTGCAACGGCCGAAGGTGCTCGGGTTCCAGGCGGTACAGGCGACGACGCCCTTCCGCCTTACATCTGACGAGTCCGACCTCGCTGAGCACCCGTAGGTGCTTCGAGACCTGAGGCTGGGACATCGAGAGGTCGTTCACGATCGTCCCGACCGCCTTCTCGCCTGCGATCAGCGTGTCCAGGATCTCGCGTCGCCGCGCCTCGGCAACTGCGTTGAAGACGTCCGACGTCGTGGAGGAGCGGGCCACGGCGCCATAATATTCCGACATCGGCATGTGTCAAGGGCCATAGGCCTGCAACATCGGCTGCGGCGCTAAGACGCTCCGCTGGGCGACCGTCCTCGGCGTCGCGGCGATCGTCACGGGCGTCCTGACCGGCATCCTCGACGTGCTCGAGGAGCTCCGGCCGGGCGCGGACCTCGCGCGGCTCTACTCGCGCGTGCGCAGCTTCTCGATTCCGAAGTGGGCGCTCGCCGCGATGACGGACCTGCTGCTGGCATCGTTCTTCGCCTTCGGCTGGTGGGCCGTGCTCGGCATCCCAGCCGTCGCGGCCTCCGCCGTCTCCGCGCGCATGGTGTGGCGCGCGCTCTCGTAACGAAGGCGGCACTACGCTTGAGGGCATGGCCGTCGTCATCGCCTCCAACCTGCGCAAGGAGCTCGCGGGCGACGTGCTCTTCGACGGCGTGTCCTTCAAGGTCGAGCGGCGCGACCGGGTCGCGCTCTCCGGGCCGAACGGCGCCGGCAAGACGACGCTGCTCCGCATCCTCGTCGGCGAGACCGAGCTGCAGGGCGGCGAGCTCGCGTTCCAGAAGGGGACGCGCGTCGCGCTGCACGACCAGCGCCCGCCGCTCGAGCGCGACCTCTCGCTCCGCGAGTACGTCCTCTCCGGCGCGACCGACCTCGTCGCCGCCGAGCAGGAGCTGCGCCGGCTCGAGGACGCGATGGCGGGCGGCGACCACGCCGACGCGACGCTGCGACGCTACTCCGAGGCGCAGGCCCGGCTCGAGCACGCGGGCGGCTACGCCTGGCGCGAGCACACGAACGCGGTCGTGCGCGGACTCGGCTTCGCCGACGCGGACCTCGACCGCCCGCTCGCCACCTTCTCCGGCGGCGAGCTGACCCGCGCCTCGCTCGCCCGCGCGCTCGGCGGCGATCCCGACCTGCTGCTCCTCGACGAGCCCACGAACCACCTCGACGTCGCGTCGATCGAGTGGCTCGAGCGCGAGCTCGCCGCCCTCGACGCGGGCGTGATCCTCGTCGCGCACGACCGCTGGTTCCTCGAGGCGGTGACGGGCGCCGTGCTCGAGCTCGACGCGGGACGCTCGACCTTCTTCGCCGGCCCGTGGCACGCCTGGCGCGAGGAGAAGGCGGCACGGGCGCTCCACGCGGGCAAGGCGGTCGAGCGCTACGAGGAGGACATCGCGCGCCTGCGGCGCTTCGTGGAGCGGTTCCGCTACAAGAAGACGAAGGCGAAGCAGGCCCAGGCGAAGCTGACGCAGATCTCGCGTCTCGAGCGCGACCGCGTCCGCGCGAGGGGCGAGCTCGAGCTCCTGACGCGCCGCTCGCGGAGCCTCGGCTTCGAGTTCCTCAAGCCGGCACGGAGCGGGCGCACTGTCGCCGAGGCGCGCGAGCTCGAGGTCGGAGTCGGCGACCGCGTGCTGCTACGCGGCGCGGACCTCGCGCTGGAGCGCGGCGAGCACGTCGCGCTCGTCGGCCCGAACGGCTCGGGGAAGACGACGCTCCTCGAGATGCTGCTCGGTCTGCGCGAGCGGCGTGCCGGGACCGCACGCTTGGGCCACGGCGTCGAGTCGGCGTACTTCAGCCAGCACGAAGTCGAGCTCCCGAAGACCGGCAGCGTCCTCGACGCGGCGCAGTCGGCGACGCGGCTGCCGCGCCCGCAGGCGCAGGCGCTCCTCGGGCGCTTCCTCTTCTCCGGCTGGGGCGAGCACGAGAAGCCGGTCGCCGCGCTCTCGGGCGGCGAGCGGCGCCGGCTGGCGCTCGCGCTCGTCGTCGCCTCGGGCGCGAACTTCCTCGTCCTCGACGAGCCGACGAACCACCTCGACCTGGAGAGCCGCGAGGCGCTCGAGGCCGCGCTCGAGGCCTTCCCGGGGACGGTGCTCCTCGTCTCGCACGACCGGGCGTTGGTGGACGCGGTGGCGGCAGGACGGCGAGCTGCGTTCCTACGAAGGCGGCTGGGCCGACTACGTGCGCGCGCGCGAGGCGCGGACGGCTCCCGCTCCGCCGCCGTCGCCCGCGCCGCCAAAGTGGAAGGCCGCAAAGCCGGCGCCTGCTCCAGCGCGGCGTCCGAGCGAGCTCGACCGCGTCGAGGCCGAGATCGCCGCCCACGAGGAGACGGTCTCCGAGCTCGAGCGCCGGCTCGCGGACGACTGGAGCGACGTGGAGACGCTGGCCGCCCACCGCCGCGCGCGCGACGAGCTGCAGGCCCTCCTCGCCCGCTGGGAAGAGCTCTTCGAGCGCTCGCAGGCGTCGGCTCCACTACCGTCGGAACCAGCCAACGAACATCGATAGAACGAGCAAAATCAGCGATGGCTCGAAGTGGACGCTGATCGTCATCTGACCCGCCCGAAGTATCGGCAGCACCCGGCGGAAACGTCCACGTCCGTAATAGCCGCGCGGCAGAATCGTCACAGGTTTTGGCGATTTCGTGACTGACAGGAGACCGATCGACCTCTTGCGCGAGCTCATCGAGCTGGAGTCGCCGACCGGCCACTCGGAAGGGCTGCGGGGGGTTGCCGATCGCGTCGTGGCTGAGCTCGAGCCGTACGGCGGCGAGGCGGCGTTCACGGGCGACCACCTCCGCGTCGACCTCGCCGGCAAGGGCGAGCCGCTCCTCCTGCTCGGCCACGTCGACACCGTGTGGGAGGTCGGGACGCTCGCCGGCATGCCCTTCCGGGTCGAGAACGGGCGGGCCTACGGCCCCGGTGCCTACGACATGAAGGCGGGACTCGTCGTCCTCGTCGAGGCCATCCGCGAAGCGGGCAAGCGCCGCCGCGCCGCCCGCGTCTTCCTCACCGCCGACGAGGAGACCGGGAGCCTCACCGGGCGGCCGCTCATCGAGGAAGCCGCCGAAGGCGCCGCCGCCGCGTTCGTGCTCGAGCCGCCGACCCAGCGCGGGAACCTCAAGACCGCCCGCAAGGGACTCGCCCGCTACCGCCTCGTCGTCCACGGCCACGCCTCGCACGCCGGCACCCACCCGGACGAGGGCGCGAGCGCGGTCGAGGAGCTCGCGCACCAGATCCTCGCCCTCAAGGGCCTCGGCGATCCACGCCACGGCATCTCCGTGAACGTCGGCGTCGTGCGGGGCGGCCTGCGCGAGAACGTCGTCGCCGACCACGCGGAGGCGTGGATCGACGTCCGCGTCACGCACGCGGCCGACGTTCCCAAGATCGAGGCCGCGCTGGCCCGCCTCGAGCCCAAGGATTCCGGCACGCGGCTCGAGCTCGAAGGGGGCTTCACGCGGCCGCCGCTCGAGCGCTCGCCCGGCTCGGCGCGGCTCTTCGAGCAGGCGCGGGAGCACGGCGCAAAGCTCGGGCTCGACCTCCACGAGAGCGCATCGGGAGGCGGCTCGGACGGCAACCTCGTCGGCGCGCTCGGCGTCCCGGTGCTCGACGGGCTCGGCGCGGAAGGCGGCGGAGCGCACGCGCGCGACGAGCACGTGCTGCTCGATTCCATCCCCATCCGCGCCTCGCTCCTCGCCCGGCTCTTGATCGAGCCGGGTCTCTGAGGCAAAGTCCCTGCACAACCGACTCGGAGGTGGTGTATGGCTGCCGTTGCGCCAGCAGACGAGCGCCAGATGATCTCGGAGCGCATCGCTCCGGGCATGCTCCCGAGGGTCCTGAACTCGGCGGACATGACGATCATCTTCGTGGCGATCGTCCTGTTCATCGTGAACGCCTCGGCGATCCAGCGTGCCGGGCCGTCGGCGTACACGTTCTGGATCATCGGGTTCCTCGCCTTCCTGATTCCGGGCGCGCTCGTGACGGCGCAGCTCGGCTTGATGTTCCCGCAGGAGGGCTCGCTGTACGTGTGGACGCAGAAGGCGCTGGGACCGTTCTGGGGCTTCTTCGCCGGCTTCTGCGCATGGTGGCCCGGGATCCTCGTCATGGCCGCCACGGGCGACGCCGTCGTCAGCATCTGGCAGTTCATCGACACCGGCGGGCTCCCGAAGAACTGGGAGCAGGGACTCGTGATCCTCGCCGTCCTGTGGTTCTCGGCCGGCGTCTCGATGCTGCGCCTGCGGATGACGCAGAACTACGCGAACCTCGCCGTCGTCTTCTACGGCGCGGCGATCTTCGTCATCGGCCTCGCCGGCGTCCTGTGGCTGATCGGCGACGGGCACTCGGCGACCGGCGGCTTCGGCTCGGTGCACAACTGGCTGCCGCATTCGAGCACCTGGACGCTGTTCGGTCTCGTCATCCTCGCCCTGCTCGGCATCGAGGTGCCGCTGAACATGGGCGTCGAGATCGTCCACATGCGCGCGATCAAGAAGTACCTCTTCTGGGGCTCGATCGTCGTGATGGTCGGGTACCTCTGGGCGACGTTCGGCACGATGATGAACCTGCCCGCCTCGCAGTCGACCGGCGGGCTCAGCGACATCTTCGTCGCCGTGCAGCACGCGTTCTGGGGCTCGCACGCCTGGGCGGTGATCATCGCGCTGATCGCGCTCTGGTTCTTCGTCTCGAATACCGTCGTCTACAACTACTCGTTCAGCCGGCTCCTGTTCGTGTCCGGCCTCGAGCGACGGATGCCGACGGCGCTCGGACGCGTGGACGACAGGACGAAAGTGCCCGTGAACGCGATCATCGTCCAGACGGTGCTCGCGAGCAGCGTCACCGTGGTCGCGTTCGGGCCGTGGTTCGGAAGCAACAACACGAACAAGATCTTCTGGATGCTCCAGGCCGCGGTCACCGTGATCTGGTGCATCTCGATGGTCCTCCTGTTCGCCGACATCTACCTCGTGAAGCGCGCCTTCCCGCAGAAGTTCGAGGAGGTGCGCGTGGCGCCCGACTGGGTGCTCTTCGGGAGCGGCCTCGTCGGGATCGCGGCGTCGATCGTCGGGATCGTCGTGACCTTCAAGACCCCGTGGGTCACGCAGTGGACGACGCACAGCTGGCGCGTCTGGCTCGCGATCATCGTGATCGTCTCCGCGCTCGTCGCGATCGCGATCTACGCGATCAGCGAGTACACGCGTCGGCGTGAAGTACCTACGCCAACTCCGACGCCCGTCTAGGTGGCGTCGGCGCAAGACGTCGTCGAGAAGGCGCGCGAGGCGGACCTCCGCCTCGTGCGCTTTCTCTGGTGCGGGAACGACGGCACCGTCCGCGCGAAGGCGAGCGCCGTCGGCGGCCTCGAGGGCCGCATCGAGAGCGGGATCGGCCTGACCGTCGCGATGCAGGCGATGAACGGGCTCGACCACCTCCAGCCGGTCGAGGGGATGGGGCCGGTCGGCGAGATCCGGCTCGTCCCCGATCCGGAGACCTTCCGCGTGCTGCCGTACGCCCCGCGCACGGGCGGGATGCTCGTCGACCTGATGCAGCTCTCCGGCGAGCCGGCGCCGCAGTGCCCGCGCTCGTTCCTGAAGCGGATGGCGACCCGCCTCGAGGAGCGGGCGGGCGTGCTCGAGGTGGCCTTCGAGAACGAGTTCTCGCTCGCCCGGGTGGAGGACGGCGCCTTCGTCCCGGTCGACTCGAGCCTCTGCTTCTCGACGATCGGCCTGACCGCGTCCCAGGAGTACGTGGACGCCCTCGTCGACGCGCTCGAGCGGCAGGAGATCGGGCTCGAGCAGTACTACGCGGAGCTCGGCCACGGCCAGCAGGAGCTCTCGACCGCACACGCGCCGGCGGTGCGGGCGGCCGACGAGCAGGTGCTCGTCCGCGAGACGATCCGCGGCGTCGCGTCGGGCTTCGGGCTCGTCGCCTCGCTCGCCCCGAAGCCGTGGCCCGAGAACGCCGGCAACGGCGGGCACATCCACTTCTCGCTCTGGAAGGACGGCAAGAACGTCTTCCACGACCCTGCCGCAGAGGACGGCCTGTCGGCGACCGCCCGCTCGTTCGTCGCGGGCATACTCCGTCACCTGCCGGGACTCTGTGGCTTGACGGCGCCGAGCTTCAACTCCTACCACCGGATCGTCCCGCAGTACTGGGCCGGCGCGTTCACCTGCTGGGGCCACGACAACCGCGAGGCGCCGGTGCGCGTTCCGTCGCTCTTCTGGGGCTCCGAGGAGGCCTCGACGAACGTCGAGCTGAAGGCGGCGGACGCGAGCTGCAACCCGTACCTCGCGGTCGGCGGCCTGATCGCGGCCGGGCTCGACGGGCTCGAACGGGAGCTCGAGCCGCCCGAGCCGGTCGAGGTCGACCCGGCGACGATCCCGGAGGACGAGCGCGCAAGGCGTCGCATCTATCGTCTGCCCGCGACGCAGGAGCGGGCGCTCGACGCGCTCTACGACGACGACGTGCTGACCGTCGCGTTTGGGCCGACGCTGTCCACGTCCTACCTGGCCGTCCGCCGCTCGGAGTGGGAGGCCTACTCAGCGGGAGACGAGACATTCGAGCAGCAGGGCCACTTCTCGAAGTACTGAACGGCGTCGCGCTCGTCGACCACCACGCGCACGGCATCCTGCGCGCGCGGCCGAGCCTCGACGAGTTCCGCGGGCTCTTCTCGGAGAGCCCCGACCCGCGCCAGTGGCCGCACGTCGCGACCGGGCTGACCTACCGGCGCGCGGTGCGGGAGCTCGCCGCCTTCTTCGGCTGCGAGCCTTCGGAGGCGGCGGTCTACGAGCACCGGCTGGCGACCGACCCGGACGAGTACGCGTCGAGGCTCCTCCGCGCGACGGGGACGGAGCTCCTGCTCGTCGACGACGGCTTCCCGCCGCCGGGCGAGGGAATCGAGTGGCGCGAGCTCGGCGAGCTCGCGGGGTGCGAGTCGAAGCCGATCCTGCGCATCGAGTCGCACGCGGCCGAGGAGATTCCGACGGCGCGCGAGCGAGGCTACGTCGCGCTGAAGACGATCGCGGCCTACCGCGGCGGGATCGACCGCGTCTCGGACGAGGTCGTCGCCGCGTTGGAGGCGAACGAGGCGACGGGCGCGCCGCTCCCGGTGCAGGTGCACTGCGGCTTCGGCGACTCCGACCTCTGGCTCGCCCGCGCCGATCCCTCGCATCTCAAGCCGCTCGTCGAACGGTTCCGCGACACGAGGTTCGTGCTCCTGCACTGCTACCCGTTCGTCCGCGAGGCCGGCTGGCTCGCGCACGTGTACGGGAACGTCTGGTTCGACCTCTCGCTGACCATTCCGCACATGTCCCGCCCGGCCGAGGCGCTGCGCGAGGCGCTCGAGCTCGCGCCGGTCTCGAAGCTCCTGTACGCCTCCGACGCCGCGCGGACGCCCGAGCTCTACTACCTGGCCGCGAAGTGGTGGCGCGAGGCGCTGGCGGAGGTGCTTCCGCCGGACGAGGCGGAAGGCGACGGGCGGGCGATCCTCCGCGAGAACGCGCTCGCGTTGTACGGCCTCAGTAGCGGCCCATCTCCCTGAGGCGCTCGTCGCTGATGCCGAAATGGTGCGCGACCTCGTGCAAGACGACGTGCGCAATCTCGGCGCACAATCGCTCGCTGTCGGCACCGTAGTGCCGCTCGAGCGGCCCTCGATAGATGGAGATCTTGTCCGGAGGCACTGCGCCGTAGAAGCTTCCTCGCCGCGTCATCGGGACGCCCTGGTACAGACCGAGCAGCGGTTGGCCGTCCGGCGGCTCGTCCTCGATCACGATCGCGACGTTCGACATGTAGTCGCGAAGCTCTGCCGGAAGTGAGTCGAGCGCGTCTTGGGCGCACCGCTCGAAGTCGACGTCGTCCATCTGCCCAAGTGTAGGAAGCCGGTTCTCAGCTCCTGTCCCTCGTTCGATACGCCCACCGTGGGGGATGCGTGCCGCGGCCGCCGCGCCCATCGTGAGAGGAGTCGCGATGGCCGAGCTGACGGATCCTGCGAGCGGCAAGCCGCTCGTCCTGCGCGTCGAGATCTCCGCCGAGGGCGGAGCGACGCTCTCTCTGCCCGCGCTCGCCCCCGCTTCGGCTCCTGTCCGCGACGAGGAGCTCGAACGGCGGTCGGCCGAGCTCGAGCGCCGGGCCGCGAAGCTCGACGAGGCCGAGCGGCGGCTCAACGAGCGCGAGCTCGAGCTGGAGGCGGGCTCCGGCCACACGGTCTCCGAGAAGATCCGGCTCGCCTCGCGCGAGAAGCGGACGGCGCAGATCGAGGAGGAGCTCGAGGGGCGCCTGCGCGACGTCGACGAGCGCGAGGGCGCGCTCGAGACCCGCGAGGCCGAGTTCGAGGCCGACGTCGAGCTCCGCGAGCAGCGCATCGAGCGCTGGCGCGCCGAGCTGACCGAGCTCGAGCAACGGCTCGACCGCAAGGAGACGGAGCTGACGCTGTACGTCGGCGAGCTCCAGGGCGAGCTGTCGAAGCGCGAGCCGGGCTGGTGGCCCGCGGCCGACCGGCCGCTGCGACACCACTGAGCCCGCCGGGCACGGCGCAAGGAAGACGGCGGCTCGGCATCAAATACCTAGACCCCCACGTTGGAGGCAACCGATGAAGCTCAAAGCGCTCCTCGCGGTCCTCTTCGTCGCCGGGCTGGCCGCCTCGCTCGCCCTCGCGGCCTCGCCGAAGCCGTCGAAGCCGGGCGCGAAGACGGCCTCGACGACCACCACGACGTCGAAGAAGCCGAAGTGCCAGCAGGTCGAGCTGAAGGGCAACGCGACGGCCGGAAGCGTCGCGTTCACCGTGCTCAAGGCGAACAAGCGAGGCCGAAGCCTGGTCGGCACGTCGGTCACGCTCGTCGTTCCGGCGGGCGGGAAGGTCAAGGCGAAGGCGTGCAGCGACGGTGGCGGCGCGCTGACCCTCCGCGACCTGCACGTCAAGGTGAAGCCCACGAAGCCGTAGCCGGAGAGCCGGCGCGGATGTGACGTCGTCGTCCCGACTCCGCGCCGGCTTCTCGACTTACCGTTGACGCCGTTCACGGCGGTCGGCAGCCTGGCTTGAAAGCCAGGCGACCAGTGGCCGTCCTCCGGCCTCCTCGCGCGTCGCCACGACAGCGAAGGAGGAACCGTGAGAGCAATTCGACTGCTCTGCTGGGGCGTCTGCGGCCTTGTGCTGGGCGCGGCCGCCGGCGTCGCCGCGGTCGCCGCGGCGGGCGCGATCGCGGCGGGGCCGACCGATCGTGACCCTGCGAGCATCATCGACGTCGGGCACCTGCCTCCTCTCCTGCGGCTGCCCGGGGAGCAGGCGACCCTCCGCTTCAACGTCTTCTGCCCGTCGCCGGGGAAGGATCCCTTCGACGGCGAGCCCTGCGACGCCGGCGGCGACGTCTTCGTCCGGGCGGGCGCTGCGGGCGCGTTCGAGAAGATCCCGCTCCGCCGCACGGACGACGTCGCCTACGGCCGCTACGTCGCCGAAGTGCCGGCCGGCCTCGCGTCCTCGCCGGAGGGCTTCTCGTACTACGCCGTCCTGCGGAACGAGGCGACGGGCGCGTCGCTCACCGTCCCGTCGGCGGGAGCGGCAGCGCCGCAGCTGAGCCTGCCGCTCGAGCACGCGGTCGTCGTCGACCTCGGCGCGCACGACTTCGGTTCGACGCGACACGCGGACGCACGCGTCGCCGAGGCGCCGTGGGGCTCTGCGCCGGGCCAGGCAGGTTTGCTCCGCGGCCCGACCTTCGGGCCGATCGGCCCCTCGGCGTTCGACGTCGCCGCGAACGGAGACGTCGCCGTCCTCGACGAGGTGAACGACCGGGTCGAGCGGTGGCACGCCGGCCGTCACGCCGCCGATACACCGGTGGACGTCACGGGCGGCATCGCGGACATGGCGGTGGAGGCCGACGGCTCGATCGACGTGCTCGAGCCCACGGGCGACGGCCGGACGCCGGAGCTCCGAAGCTTCGCCCCGTCCGGAGCGCTCAGGTCGAAGACGCCGATCGAAGACCGCACGTGG
>VAXK01000277.1 GCA_005885565.1 Actinomycetota bacterium | reverse complement strand
GGCTCGGCGGCCGCGCTCAGGGCGGCGAGGATCTTCTCCTCGCTGCGGGCTCCGAGCCCGGCGAGCCGCCGCAGCCGCTCGTCCTCCGCCGCCTGCCGCAGCTCCTCGAGCGTCGTGATCCCGAGCTCCTGCCAGATCTTCCGCGCGGTCTTCGGCCCCAGGCCGGGGAGACGCGTGAAGAGGACGACCTCGCCCGGGACGAGCGCGCGATGCTTCGTCAGCGCGAGCATCTCGCCGCGCTCGACGACCTGGACGATCTTCTCCTCGATCGTCTTGCCGATTCCGGGCAGGTCCTTCGCCTTGCCCTCGAGCGCGAGCTGCGCGACCGGTGTCGAGCTCTCGCGGACCCGCGTCGCCGCGCGCCGGTACGCGAGCACGCGAAACGACTGCTCCCCCTCGATCTCGAGCAGGTCGGCGAGCAGGTCGAGCTGATCGGCGAGGTCGCTGTTCCGGGGCAGGCGGTCCGTCACCCCGGCGATATTACGGAGGTGCGCGCCACGATCTGCCTGCCGACCTACAACGAGAAGGAGAATCTCGAGCCGATGCTCCGCGCGCTGGGCGAGGTGCTCGGGCCGGGCGACCGCGTGCTCGTCGTCGACGACAGCTCGCCCGACGGCACGGGCGAGATCGGCGACCGGCTCGCCGCCGAGCTCCCGTTCGTCGACGTCCTGCACCGGCCGCGGAAGGAGGGGCTCGGCCCGGCCTACCTGGCCGGCTTCCGGCGCGCGCTCGCAGACGGTGCGGAGCTCGTGCTGGAGATGGACTGCGACTTCTCGCACCGGCCGGAGGACACGCGCCGGCTGATCGACGCCGCGGCCGGCGCCGACGTCGTGCTCGGCTCGCGCTACGCACCCGGCGGGCGGATCGGCAACTGGGGGCTGGTGCGCCGGATCGTCTCGCGCGGGGGCTGCCTGTACGCGCAGGCGTTCCTCGGCGTCCGGCTGCGCGACCTCACGGGCGGCTTCAAGTGCTACCGGCGCGAGGTGCTGGAGCGGATCGACCTGGACGCGATCGACTCCCGCGGCTACGCGTTCCAGATCGAGACCACGTACCGCGCCCTGTGGGCCGGCTTCCGCGTGGTCGAGATCCCGATCACGTTCGTCGACCGCGAGGTCGGCGGCTCCAAGATGAGCCGCTCGATCGTGCTCGAGGCGATCTGGAAGGTGCCGGCGCTGCGGCTCGCAGCGGTGCGCGGGAAACTAGGATGAAGGGCTTGAAAGAGGTCACGGACGAGACCTTCGAGCAGGACGTGCTCGGCTCGGCGACGCCGGTCGTCGTCGACTTCTGGGCGCCTTGGTGCGGGCCGTGCCGTGCCGTCCATCCCGTGCTCGAGCAGCTCGCCGAGGAGCACCAGGGGCAGGTCGAGTTCGCGAAGCTGAACGTCGACGAGAACCCATCCGCGGCGTCGCGCTACGACGTCTTCTCGATCCCGAGCGTCATCCTCTTCGAGGGCGGCGAGGCGCGGGAGACGCTCGTCGGCGCACGCCCCCGCTCGCACTACGAGCGGGCCTTCGCGCAGTGGCTCGGCTCAGCGGCCTCCGGCTGACTGGGTCGCGGGCTGGGTCGTCGAAGGCGCCTGCGCCGTTGGAGCTGACGCCGCGCGCTCCTTGGGCTTGACGAGCTGCACGCGCGGGTCGATCGCGGCGTAGACGAGGTCGACGAGGAGGTTGAAGGTGAGGATGGCGAGGGTCGACCAGACGACGATGCCCATGATCGTCGGCAGGTCCTGCTGGCGGAGGCTCGTCACCGCCGTCGCGCCGAGCCCCGGGAGCCCGAAGACGGTCTCGACGAAGACCGCGCCTCCGAACGCGACGCCCATGTCCATTCCCAGCATAGTCACGACCGGCAGGAGCGCGTTCCGGAGCACGTGCGAGCGGAGCACGCGCCAGGGCGACGCGCCCTTCGCGCGTGCGGTCTGCACGTAGTCCGCGTCGAGGATCTCGAGCACGTTGGCGCGGATCATCCGCACGTAGAGCGCGGCGAAGAGGATCGTGAACGTCAGCCAGGGCAGGAGCATGTGGTAGGCCCACTGGACGGGGCCGCCGCAGGTCGTCGACGGGTTGATGAGGTCGCAGTAGCCGCCGAGCGGCACTGCGTGGAGCCGGAAGCCGAGGAAGTACGACAGCATGAGCCCGATCCAGAGCGGGTGCGCCGAGATCCCGATCAGGACCCCGGTCATGGTGATCCTGTCGAGGACGCTTCGCGGCCGCAGGGCGGAGAGGACTCCGACGGGGATCGCGATCAGGAGCCAGAAGAACGCGCCGCCGAGGACGAGCCACGCCGTGACCGGAGCGGCGTCCTTCACGATCGTCGTGACGCTTTGGCGGTCGACGAACGAGTGCCCGAGGTTGCCGTGGATCGTGCGCGAGAGGAACTTCGCGTACTCGGAGTACACCGGCCCGTTGATGTTCAGGTCGTGCCGGACGTCGGTGGCCGCGAACTCCGTCCGCCGCACGGCCTGCTGCTTCTGCACCGGCAGGACGAAGAAGAGGATGTAGGTGACGGCCGTGATCGCGAGGAAGAGGACCCCGGCCCACAGGATGCGCCTGACGACATAGGCCAGCACGTCGGCTTGTACGGTGCCTGGCGGCCGGCGGTTCTGCAACTACTCCTTGAAATGGTCCCAGCCGGGCAGGGTTGTCGGCGTGCCCAGGTGGAGCAGTTCGACGCCTTCACCTTGTTCGCAGCGGCCGATCTCGTGCCAGCCGGTCGAGTCCGGAACCGCCGCGAGGAGCTCGTAGTCCTCGCCGAACCCGAGGTCCTCGAGCCGGGCGCCGGCGGCGAGCGGCACGCGGTCGAGGTCGACGACGAGGCGGCAGCCGGATCTGCTCGCGATGTGCCGCGCGTCGACGGCGAGGCCGTCGGAGAGGTCGAGCATCGCGGTCGCGTGCGCGGCCAGCGCGCGTCCCTCGGCGAGCCGGAGCGGGGGGCGGACGTAGCGGTGCTCCCGGAACGCGGCGCCCGCCGCGCCGAGCGGGCCGGTGACGACGAGCCGGTCGCCGGGCTTCGCGCCGCCTCTCCCGGGCACTCGCTCGGAGCGGCCGAGGGCGGTGACCGAGAGCGTCACTTGCTCGGCCCTCGAGGTGTCGCCGCCGATCACAGGCACGTCGGTCTCGGCCATGCCCTCGTAGAGCGAGAGCACGTCCTCGACGACCGTGTCGGCGGGGAGCGCGAGGCTCACGAGGAGCCCTTCGGGCACGGCGCCGGAGGCGGCGAGGTCGCTGAGGTTGACCGCGGCGGCCCGCCAGCCAAGGTCGCGCCAGGAGATCCAGTCGAGCCGGAAGTGGACGCCCTCGACGAGCGCGTCCTGCGTGACGACGATCCCGCCGGGGAGCTCGGCCGCGTCGTTCTCGATCCCGCGCGCGAGCCCGCGCCGCTCGAGCTCGGCGAGGAGGCCGAGCTCGCCGAGCTCGGAGAGCTTCATCCCCGGCGCCTCGGGCGGTGGCCCACCCCCACCGCCCCCCAAGGGGGCAGCGAGGCCCCCTGGCAAAAGCGTACGCGGGGCGATGTGCCGCCGCTGTGTCGGTTCTGCGCCGGGTTGCTCACGCGGTGAGGCAGTCGCCGAGCGCCGCGTCCACCGCGGCGCGCAACGCGCGCAGCTCCGCGACCGCCCGGATGACCGCGACGCCGGCCGCGCCCGCGCGGATGCAGTCAGCCGCGTTCGAGGCGTCGACCCCGCCGATCGCGACCACCGGGGCCGCGACGGCTCCGCAGATCGCGGCGAGCCCACGCAGACCGAGCGGCGCCCCCGCGTCCGGCTTCGACGGCGTGGCCCATACCGGCCCCGCGCCGACGTACGAGGCGCCGGCCGCATCGGCCGCGCGGGCCTCCTCCACGCCTCCCGCCGACAGGCCGAGCAGGAGCCCCGCCTCGAGCGCGCGCTCGGCGCCGGCGTCGCCCTGCCCGAGGTGGACGCCGTCGGCCGCGAGTCGGAGCGCCGCCTCGACGTCGTCGTTCACGACGAAGGCGACTCCGGCGTCACAGCACACCGCGAGCATCGGCTCGGCGGCCGCCACGACCTCCGCCGTGTCGGCGTCCTTCAGCCGCAGCTGCACGACTGTCGCTCCGTCGGCGACCGCACGCTCCGCCGCGGCCAGCTCCGACACGAGCGCGTGCACCCTCACGGCTCGACCCGCGCGCGGCCGTCGAGGGTCTCGGGGTCGAGCGCCGCCAGCGCGTCGTAGAGACCGACGTGGAACGACCCCGGCCCGCGCGCGCCCTCGGCGGCATCCTCCCCGGCAACGCCGAACGCGACGAGCGCCTCGGCCGCGGCCGCGACGGGGTCGTCCGGCTTCCCGGCGAGGAAGCACCCAGTGAGCGCCGAGGACATGCAGCCGGTGCCGCTCACCGTCGCGAGGAGAGCGTGTCCGTTCGCGACCGCGATCGAGGCCTGGCCATCCGAGACCTGGTCGACCGGCCCCGTCACCGACGCGACGCAGCCGAACCGGCGCGCGGCCTCGCGGGCCAGGTCGGCGGGTGACTCGGCGCTCCCGATCGACTCCACCCCGCGCACCTCGGCTTCCACTCCCACGAGGGACGCGACCTCGCCCGCGTTCCCGCGCAGGACGGTCACGTCCACGACGTCGAGAAGCCGCAGCGCGGTCTCGGTCCGAAGGCGCGTCGCGCCCGCGCCGACAGGGTCGAGGACGACGGGGATGCCGCGCGCCGACGCGGCCTTTCCGGCCCGGAGCATCGACTCGATCCAGGGGGCGGAGAGCGTCCCGATGTTGAGCACGAGCGCGCTCGCCAGGCCGACCATCTCTTCGACCTCCTCGACGGCGTGCGCCATCACCGGCAGCGCACCGAGCGCGAGCGTCGCATTCGCCGTCTCGTTCATGACGACGTAGTTGGTGATCTGGTGCACGAGGGGCTTCGCCTCGCGGATCGCGCGCAGCGAGGCTCCGGGCGCGACGCTCATCGCACGGCTCCCACCGCGAGCACGTCCACGGGGCCCTCCCCGGCGCCGAGCTCCTCGAGCCCGTTCGCGACCGCGGAGGCGGCGGCGACAGCGGCCGATCGGGCCGCGTCCCGAAGCGACGCCCCACGCGCGAGGTGCGCCGCCAAGGTCGCGGAATGCGTGCACCCGGAGCCGTGCGTCGCCCGCCGCGCCCGCCGCTCGACCGGGATCACGAGCTCGCCCTCGTCGTCGAGGAGGAGGTCGCCCGCCTCGTCGCCGTGGCCGCCGGTGACGACGACCGCGCGCGCGCCGAGCTCGCGGATCCGCTCGGCCATGTCGCGCCGAGGGCCGTGGAAGCCGGCCAGCGCCTCGGCTTCCGGGAGGTTCGGCGTCACGACGGTCGCGAGCGGGAAGAGCCGATCGACATAGGTCGCGACCGCGTCCTCCTGGAGCAGCCGCGCCCCCGAGCTCGCGACCATCACGGGATCGACGACGAGCGGCACGGGGTGGGCGGCGAGGAAGTCGGCCACGGTCTCGATCAGGCGGCGCGAGAAGAGCATGCCCGTCTTGGCCGCGTCCACGCCGATGTCGTCGAAGACCGCGTCGAGCTGCGCGACGACGAACCCGCTCGGCAGCTCGTGCACCGCGGTGACGGCGACCGTGTTCTGGGCGGTCAGCGCGACGAGCGCGCTCATCCCGTGGCAGCCGGCGGCCGCGAATGCCTTCAGGTCGGCCTGGATCCCGGCGCCGCCGCCCGAGTCGGAGGTCGCGATGGTGAGACAACGAGGAACTGCCATGACTCCCTTCGCCGGTGCGAACCGGATCAGGTTCGACGGGTGTG
>VAXK01000276.1 GCA_005885565.1 Actinomycetota bacterium | reverse complement strand
CAGCGCGTCCAGCGCGATCCGGAGCTGCTCCGCGTCCGCCGTCAGCGTCCCGCGCGCCAGCTCGCCGAGCCGCCAGCGGCGCGGCGCTACTTCGGCGAAGCGCATGAAGACGTCCTCGAGGAACGCCTCGAGTTCGATCTCGGTCAGCGCGAGGAAGTCCGGCCGGTCGGCTTTCGCGAGCAGGAGCAGCCGCTCGACGATGCGCTCGATCCGGCCGAGCTCGTCGAGGGCGACGTCGATCTCGCCGGCGCTCGCCCCGCTCCGCCGCAGCACCTCGAGGTGGCCGCGCGCGATCGTCACCGGCGTGCGGAGCTCGTGCGACGCGTCGTGGAGGAACTGCTCCTGGCTCGCGAGGAGCGCGGCCCGCGCGTCGGCGAGCTGCTCGACCTCGCGCAGCGCGGCCTGCCGCCGCCGCGCGTGCCACACCATGGCGAGGAACATCGCCGACATGAGCGGCACCTCGGTGAGCTCGCCTCCCAGCTGCGACCCGACGTGGACGTCGTAGAGGATCAGCGAGCCCGTCGAGACGATCACGAAGCCGAGCACGCCGAGCATCGGGCCGACGCGCCAGACTCGGAACCCGTAGAGCAGCGTCAGGCTGACCCAGATGAAGTGAAACGGAATCGTCTCCCACGCCTCCCACACCGCCATCGCGACGAGGTTCGCGACTGCGAACGCGCCCCAGGCCAGCTCGAGCCCGGTGAGCCTAAGCCTCGGCAAGGCGGTACCCCGCGTGGCGGACGGTCTCGATCGGCGCGTCCGGGCCGAGCTTCTTGCGCAGGCGGCGGATGCAGACCTCGACGACGTTCGACCCCGGGTCGAAGTGGTAGCCCCAGACCTCGGCGAGGAGGCGCTCGCGGCTCACGATCTCGCCCGGGTGGAGCGCGAGGTGGTGGAGGAGCCGGAACTCGCGGTCGGAGAGGTCGGCCGAGTGGTCCTCGAGCGACGCGCGGCGGCGGGCGAGGTCGAGGGTCAGCCGACCGACGCGGACGACGTTGGCGTCGCCGGGCACGCCGCGCCGAAGGTGGGCGCGGATGCGCGCGATGAGCTCGTCGAGCGAGAAGGGCTTCGGCACGTAGTCGTTCGCGCCGAGCGCGAAGCCGCGCAGCTTCGTCGCGAGGTCGGCACGCGCCGAGAGGATCACGACCGGCAGCTCGGGCTGGGCGCGCCGCAGCTCGGAGAGGACGGTGAGTCCGTTGACGTGGGGGAGGAGGAGGTCGAGGACGACGAGGTCGTAGTGGGCGCCGCTGACGCGGCGGAGCGCCTCCGCGCCGTCGGCCGCGGAGTCGACGGAGAACCCCTCCGCCTCGAGCCCGCGCGCGAGGAACGAGAGGATTCGGGGCTCGTCCTCCGTCACCAGGATTCGCATGCCTGCCTGCCGCGCCGACCATACCCGGGGTGACGCGAAAATGACAGGCCGATGACAGGTTTGTCATCTGGCTCCTACCGAGAGCCGAGCGCACCTAGCGTCCGCGCCGATGGCACGTGCCGGCGCTGCCGTCCTCGAACCGCACGCCCCGGAAGGCGCGGAGGCGCGGCGGCGGTTCCCCTACCCCGACAGCGCCGCCCGCCACTGGATCATCTCCTCGATCGTCTGGCTGACGATCGTCGACCTCTTCGGCCTCGTCCTCGCGACCGAGTTCGTCACCCCGGAGGCCTTCGGCGGGATCTCGTGGCTCTCCTTCAGCCGTGTCCGCCCGTCGCACGTGAACGGCGTGATCCTCGCCTGGCTGACGATGATGTACTTCGGCGCGCTCTTCTACATGCTCCCGCGCCTCGTCGGCACGCGCGGGATGTGGAGCGAGCGGCTCGGCGTGATCTGCGCGTGGGCCTGGAACGTCATGTTCCTGCTGGGTGTGGTCGGGCTCCTCACCGGCCACAGCCAGGGGCGGGAGTACGGCGAGCTGATCTGGCCGATCGACATCGCGCTGCTCGTGATCTGGTGCGCGAACACCGTGAACATCCTCGCGACGGTCGCGATCCGGACGATCAGGCCGATCTACGTCTCCGTCTGGTTCTTCATCGCGAGCCCGCTCTGGCTCGCGACCGACTACGCGATCGGGAACGTGATCTGGAGGCCGGGCCACGTCTGGGGCGCTCCCTCGGGCGCCCTCACCGGGAGCCTCTCGGACGCGATGCTCAACTGGTGGTACGCGCACAACCTCTTCGGCCTCTGGCTCACGCCGATGCTGCTCGCGCTCACCTACTACATCGTCCCGCGCGTCACCAACACGCCGCTCTACAGCTACACGCTCTCGCTCGTCAGCTTCTGGGGGATGGCGTTCTTCTACACGGGCGTCGGCGACCACCACATCCTCCAGTCGCCGACGCCGGCCTGGCTGAAGACGATCGCCGAGGTGTCGTCGTGGATGCTGCTCGTCCCGGTCTTCGCCTTCACGATCAACATCCTCGGGACGATGAAGGGCAACTGGGACCGGTTCTTCACGAACCTGCCCCTGCGGTTCACGATGACCGCGTTCTTCTTCTACTTCCTGGTGAACATCCAGGGCGCGTTCGAGGCGATCCAGCCCTTCAACAAGCTGACGCACTTCACGAACTTCGTCGTCGCCCACGCCCATCTCGCGCTCCTCGGCGCGTTCACGATCCTCGGGATGGGCGTGATCGACTACATCGTCGCCCAGATCTACGCGAAGCCCCTCTTCAGCCGCAGCCTGTCCGAGTGGCAGTACTGGCTCGTCACCGTCGGCTTCACCGGGTTCTTCAGCGTGCTCACGCTGGCCGGCTTCCAGCAGGGCTTCAACTGGCAGGCCGGGATCCCCGAGGTGAACGTCCTCCCGGAGCTGCACCCGTACTACATCGCGCGCGGGATCTTCGGGGCGATGATCGTCGTCTCCGGGATCGTCCAGATGGTCAACATCGGCCTGACGATCACCACGAACACGGCCGAGCGCCGCCGCCGTGAGACGCTCGTCGTCGCCGAGGCGATCGCGCCGCCGCCGGTGACGACGTGAGCTCCGGGCCGGACGGCCGCCCTCCGATCCCGCGCGGCTGGGTCCGGCACCCGCGCGAGCGGATGCTCATCACGCCGCTCATGGCCGGCATCGGCGGGATGCTCGCGTTCTTCACGGTCGTCTTCATCGTCGTCTGGCTCCCGATCCACACCTTCGACCCGCCGGCCTCGGCGGACTGGGCGCCGCTCTCGAAGCAGGCGCTCCAGGGCCGGAACCTCTTCGCCTCGAACGGCTGCTACGTCTGCCACTCCGGCTACTCGCGCCCGCAGGACGTGCGCGCGGCGCTCTACTTCCTCTACCCGAAGGTCTCGCAGCCGGGCGACTTCTACGGCAACGACCAGTCGCCGAACATCCTCGGCACCGAGCGCACCGGGCCCGACCTCTCGCAGGAGTCCGGCTGGCATCCCGACGACTGGCAGCGGGCGCACTTCTACGACCCGCGCTTCGTCGATCCCATGTCGCTGATGCCGGACATGAAGTCGCTCTTCTCGAACGCGCAGGTCGACGACCTCGTCTCCTTCGTCGAGCAGCGGAGCGGGAAGAGCGGCCTCCTCCGCTACGCGGGCCAGCTGTACGCGAAGCACGTCGCGACGGCGAACCAGGGCTTCCCGCAGCCGTACACCGGCTTCACGGGCGCGCACAAGCCGATCGTGGGGGCGAAGCCCGACAAGGCGCTGACGCCGCCGAAGGGCCAGATCCCCGAGGTGGCCAACCTCGCCCAGATCGACCGGAGCTACTGGCTCTCGGCCGACCCGCTCCCGGTCACCGAGGCGAACCTGCTACGCGGCAAGGAGGTCTTCCTCCAGCGCTGCGTCGGCTGCCACGGCCTGAACGGCGACGGGAAGGGGCCGGCCGCGACCTTCATGTCGCCGCCGCCGGCGGACTTCACCTCCGCCGACGACGCCTGCTGCGGCGGCGACACGGGGCCCGGCGACTTCTACTACCGCATCCTCCACGGCTGGCCCGGCACGGCGATGGAGAACTTCGGCGAGCGCCTCTCGGTGGACGACATCTGGCGCGTCGTCCTCTTCGTGAAGACGATCCCGAACCACACGCTGCGGCCGAACGTCGTCCCCGAGCCGTCCGACTACATCACCTGGCAGCCCTCGAAGGACCTCCTGACCTGGGTGAAGACGCGGCAGAAGATCGCCGACAACGCGAGCTTCCAGAAGAAGCCGCCGACGGATCCCTTCATGCAGGAGGCGATGCGGATGTTCCCGGGCCTCTCCGCGGCCGACCACTTCAAGCTCAACGACCGTAAGACGCCGCTGTCGCTCCAGGACGCGGCCGCGGGGATCAAGACGATCTACGAGGACCTGCTGAACCGCGCCTGGGCCGACGCGAAGGCGCGCGGCGAGAAGCTGCCGCCCGTCTCCCAGAGGTCCATCCCGCCGACCGTGCCGGGGCAAGAGTGAGGCGGCTCGCGCTCTGGGTGTTCGTCGCCGCCGTGGTGGCGCTGGCGTGGCCTGCCGTCGCGTTCGCCCATGACGCGCCCGAGACGAAGCAGTCGCGCTGGGTGATGACCGACTGGATGATGGACACCTTCTTCATCTTCTCGGGCTTCGCGCTGATCGCGTTCCTCGCCGCCTGGAAGGCGGGCCACTTCCAGGAGCTCGACCAGATGGGCGGCATCCCGCTGCTCGTGGAGGAGGAGGACTACTACACGCCCGAATGGGCGCTCGACGAGGAGGAGTGGGCGGAATGAGCGGAGTCGTCCCGCACTCGATGCCGAACGGCGACTCGCCGCAGCACGCGCGCGAGTACTACCACTACCTCCAGGGCCACCAGGAGACGCTGCACGTGCCGAAGACCTGGACCGTCGACTGGCTGTCGCTCGCGTGGCTGTGGGGGTTCGCGATCGTCCTCAGCCTCGCGATCGTCTGGTGGATCTGGCAGAACCGCACGACCCGGCAGCGGACCGGGATCTACCCGATCGACAGCTTCGGCGGCTACACGACCGAGCTCGCTGGCCCGGCGACGCTCTTCTTCCTCCTGATCACGCTGGTCCTCGCGGGCTTCGCGGTTGTCCTGATCGTGGGCCACCTCGTCTGGGGGCAGAAGTTCTGATGGCCGCTGCGCCTCCGTACGTGACGTACTCGACCTGCACCGTCGGGACCATCCCGGCGGAGAGCTGGCCGACCGTCTACAGCTCGATGCAGGCGCTCAAGGGACACGTCCAGGAGTACCCCGGCTGCCAGAAGCTCGAGGCGTTCGTCCAGGTCGAGGACGGCGGCGTGCGCGTCCACTGCTACACGACGTGGGACACGCCGGAGCAGCTCGAGGTCTTCCTCGAGCGCGGCTACACGTTCGAGCGCATGCTCGCCGACGTCGCCGAGCTCTCGGCGGAGCGAACCTACGTG
>VAXK01000275.1 GCA_005885565.1 Actinomycetota bacterium | reverse complement strand
GGAGAAGCGGCTCGTGACCGCGTTGAAGAGCCGCGAGAGGACGCGGCGGACGAGCGGGTCGCGACGACGCGTCTTCCAGCCCGAGACGAGGTCGAAGCCCTCCTCGAGCTTCGCGAGCAGGCGCGGGATCTCGCTCGGATCGTCCTGGAGGTCGCCGTCGACGGTCACGATCGTCTCGCCCTGGGCCTGGTCGAACCCGGCCACGAGCGCGGCTGCCTTGCCGAAGTTCCGGCGCAGGCGGACGACACGGACGTTGGCGGCCGCAGCGTGCAGCCGGGTCAGGGCCGCAAAGGACCCGTCCGTCGACCCGTCGTCGACGAAGACCGCCTCCCAGGCCTCGCCGAGCGGGTCGAGCGCGGCGGCCAGCTCGTCGTAGAGGAGGGCGACCGAGCGCTCCTCGTTCCGGACCGGGACGACGACCGAGAGCACGGGCCGCGAGCCTACGGGATCGTGACCGTCGTCGTCCCGGCGGTTGCGGTCGTGGACGTGGTGGGAAGCGTCGGCTCGGACGTGGTCGTGGTGGATGTGGGCCGCGTGGTCGGCCGGGTCGTCGTCGGGCGAGTGGTGGTGGGACGTGTGGTGGTCGGCCTCGTCGTCGTGCTGGACGTGGTGGTCGTCGAGGACGTGCTCGTGCTCGTTCGTGTCGAGGTCGAGCGCGTCGACGTGGAGTGCGTTGTCCTGCGGTGCGTGGTCGAGACCGTCGTGGTGCCCGGCGAGGAGCCGTGGCCGAGCAACGCGACGGCAAGCCCGGCCCCGGCGGCGGCGAGGAGACCCAGGGCGAGGAGGGCCAGGCGGCTCCGGCGGATGCGCACCGGCCGGCGAGGCGGCGGTCGCGGGCGGATGACCGCAGTGGCCTCCGCCGGACGGGCCAGCACCGCGGTTGCCGCCTCGGTCGCGGGCGGCACGCCTCCCAACGCAGCCAGAAGCGCGCTTCCGTCCGGCGGTCTCGCGTGCGGATTCTTCGCGAGAGAGGCGTCGGCGAGGCGCGCGAGCTCCGGCGGCGCGTCGGGGCGGAGCGCCGCGACAGGCGGCGGCGGGACGTTCCGGTGCATCGCGACGAGGTCGAGCGGCACCTCCGCCTCGAACGGGAGCCGCCCCGTCAGCATCCGGAAGAGGATGACGCCGAACGAGTAGACGTCGCTGGCGACCGTGGCCGGCTCGCCGGCCGCCTGCTCGGGCGAGATGTACGCGGCCGTGCCGAGCATCGTCCCGGCCTCGGTCAGCGTCCCGGCGCCGCCCATCCGGGCGATGCCGAAGTCGGCGATCTTCGCCCGCCCGTCCGCGTCGAAGAGGACGTTCGCGGGCTTCAGGTCGCGGTGGACGAGGCCGCGGCTGTGGGCGTGCGCGAGCCCGGCGGCGACCTCGCGCGCGATCCACTCGGTCTCGGCGTCGGGCAGCGGCCGGCCGTCGCGGAGCCGGTCCTCGAGCGTGCCGCCCCACGCGCCGTAGTCGAAGAGCTGCGTCACGTTCGGGTGGGAGAGCGCGGCGGCGGCGTGCGCCTCGCGCTCGAATCGCGCCGGGTCGGCCTCGGGACCGAGGAGCTTCAGCGCGACCGAGCGGTCGAGCTCGAGGTCACGGGCCGCCCAGACCTCGCCCATGCCGCCGGTGGCGAGGCGCCGTTCGAGGCGATAGCGGTCGGCGACGACCTTGTCGGCCACGCCGATACGTTATGCGGCCGGCGTGGCCGACCTCCTCTCGATCGACGAGGCGCTCGAGCGCACCCTCGCCCGCGCGAGGCCGCTCGAGGGCGAGCAGGTTCCGCCCGAAGGCGGGGTCGGCCGTGTGCTAGCCGAGCCCGCTCTGGCTGCGATCGACCTCCCGCCCTTCCCGAGCTCGGCGATGGACGGCTTCGCGCTTCGTGCCGCCGACGCACCGTCGACGCTGTCCGTCGTGGCGCGAATCGCCGCCGGCCGGCCGACCGGGCGGCCGCTCGCCCCGGGGGAGGCCGCGGCGATTGCGACTGGAGGTGTCGTCCCCGACGGAGCCGACGCCGTCGTCCCCGTCGAGTATGTTGTCGAGCATGACAACTCAGTGGAGATACCTGCCCCTGTGGACGTGGGCGCGAACGTTCGCCCTCGCGGCGGCGACGTTCGTGCCGGGGAGGTCGTGCTCCCCGCCGGCGCCCGGCTTGGCCCGGCTCAGATCGGGGCTCTCGCCGCCGCCGGCGTGGCGGTCGTCACGTGCGCGCGCCGCCCGCGCGCCGCCCTTCTGACGACGGGGACGGAGCTCCGCCGGGCCGGGGAGCCGCTCTCCCCAGGGCAAATCTACGAGTCGAACGGGCCGATGCTGGAGGCTCAGCTCCGCTCGGCGGGGGCGGACGTCGAGCAACTCCCGCCGGTCGAGGACGATCCGGCCGCGCACCGGCACGCGCTGGAGCGCGCGCTCGAGGCCGACGTCGTCGTGACCTCGGGCGGCGTGTCGGTGGGGCCGCACGACCTCGTGCGCGGGATCGAGGCCGACCTCGGCGTCGAGGAAGTCTTCTGGCGAGTCGCCGTCAAGCCCGGGAAGCCGATTTCGTTCGGTGTCCGGGGCGCGACGCTCGTCTTCGGTCTCCCCGGGAATCCGGTGTCGTCGCTCGTCGGCTTCGAGCTCTTCGTCCGCCCTGCGCTCGCCGCGCTGCAGGGGGCAGCCGACCCTGGACCCGATTTCGAGGCAGGGCGCCTCGCGACGTCGCTGCGGCGGAACCCGGCGCGGGACGAGCTCGTCCGCGCCCGTAGGACGACCGGCGAGGACGGGTCGCGCCTGGACCCGCTCGGCGGCCAGGAGTCGCACATGATCGTCCGCGCGGCGGCCGCGAACGCGCTCGTGCTCGTCCCGCGCGGCGACGGGGAGCTCGCCGCCGGCGAGACCGTCCGCTACCTGCGGCTGCCCTCCTAGCCGGCAGGCGCGGCGAGCGCCTGGGTAAGCGAGTACGGCGACCCTTCGCGCGGCTCGACGCGGATCGGCAGGGCGTAGGCGAGATACCGGTGCGTCGCGAAGAAGCGCGGGTGGCAGGCCTGGAGGATCACCACCTCGTGCCCGTGCGACTTCAGCACGGCCAGGTCGTCGGAGGGTACGATCCGGTGCCGCGCGATCCGGTACACGAACGTGGCGTACGGCATCTCGAGCGTCACCCGGTCGCCGGTGCGCAGGGAGTCGATGTGCGAGAAGGGCGCGAGATACGTCGTGCGATGCCCGGCGATGTAGACGAGCTGGCCCTGCCCGGGCATGAACGTGCGGAGGTCGCGGCCGGGACCCTTCGTGAGCGTGTCGTGGTCGGTCCCGTTGACGAAGATCATGTTCAGGCCGAGGCGGGGCACCTTGATCCGGCCGATCGCCTCGCCGCGCTTCGAGTCGCGCCGGTAGCGCGCCGCCTCGCCGGCGATCGCCCGCTGCTCGGCGGCGAGGGTGTCGCTCGCCGGCCGGATGGGGTGGAACTTCGTGAAGCGCTCGTCGTAGCTCGAGGCGAGGCGGTGCTGCTGCCAGCGGGTGTAGAGCGCGGTGAACGGGTCCTGCCACTGCCAGACGACGACGACCCAGATCAGGGTCAGCACGCCGCCGACGACCATGAGCGTGCCGAGGATGCGGAGGGGGCGCCTCATCGGGGTCCAAACGTCGGACGGACGACCGCAGGTCCGCGCCGCTGAGCCCGGCGGGCGAGGACGACTTTGCGGACGAGCTCGCGGACCGGGCCCCGCGGCGGCCGCTCTTCCGCGGCCGGGTACGGCGCGTAGCGGCCGGCGACGAGCGCGACGAGCTGTGCCGCCGCGGCCGCCCACGCGAGCGTGATGACGACCGCGGCCGTCCCCACGTAGCCGAGGGCCGTGAGCTCGAGGAGGTACCACGGCGCGTGCAGGCCGAGGCCGAAGCGTGAGCCCAGCGACCAGAGCAGGAGCAAGGGGCCCGCGAAGCCGGCGAGGAGGATCGCCGCTCGTGTCCACGGCGGCTTCGCGCGCGACTGCGGCAGCCACAGCCACGCGTGCAGCGACGGGAGGAGGAGCAGGAGCGCGAACGCGTTCGTCGCGACCACGAGCAGCGACACGACGCCGAGGGCGAGCAGGGCGGCCGCGTAGCCCGCGACCTCCTCGCCCGCTCCGATCCGCCGCCGCGGGATCAGCCGGTCGCGGGCCACGAACCACGCGACGACGCTGGCGGCGAGGAAACCGAGCATGGCCACGACGGGCCAATGCGTGGCGACCGAGCTCTGCGGCGAGGGCGGCACACCGGCGCCCGCGGGCCAGGCTCCCGCGAGCCGGAAGAGCTCGAAGAGCCCGCCGACGCCGAGCCAGAAGCCGAGGCGGCTGAGGTAGCTTCGGAAGGCCGGTGCGAGCGGGATCCGGCGTCTCCGGCAGCGCGCGAAGAGGTCGACCGCGGCGGCGAAGAACGGCAGCAGCGCGGCGATCAGCACGAGCTCGATCGCCCAGCCGCGGATCATGCGCGAGCCGAGGTAGACGTACGTCGAGGTGCCCTGCGCGAGGTCGACGCCCTGGTCGAGCGAGCCGAGGACCTCCTGCGCGGAGCCGCCGAGCTGGGCCAGACGAATCTGGTCGAGCCGCTCGGCCGTGTCGCCGAAGGCGGCGGCCGGCCGGTCGCCCGAGCTCGTGATCGTCACCGCCGGGATCCCGCGCCCCACGAACGGCGCCTGCTCGTAGAGACTGAACGGGAAGGCGAGGTCGAGGAGCTGACGGAGCGCGCTCGGACGGGCAGGAAGCGAGCCGGTCTGCTCCTGGATGCGGGTCGCCGCCGTCTCGACGAGCGACGCGGCCGGGGAGCGCGAGGTGTCGCCGGCGATCTCGAGCCTCGGCTGGCCCACCCCCCCGAGCGCGTCGAGGTTCAGGACCGCGACCACGTCGTTCCGCCGAGCCGCCTGGGCGGCGAAGTGCTCCGCTCCGAGGCCGCCGAAGGCTCCTCCGTCGGTCGAGAGGAAGAGGATCCGGTGCGCGGGCGTCGCGCGGCCCCCGCCGCCGACGTTCGCGTAGCCGCGGGCGAGCTCGATTAGCGCCGCCGTTCCCGAGGCGTTGTCGTTCGCGCCGGGGCTCGTGCCCGTGTTGTCGCGGTGCGCCATCACGACGATCGTGTCCGGCGAGCTTCCCGGCGCGACGGTGGAGAGATTCTCGAGCCGGACGCGGCCGCGACCGGGGATCGTGGCCCAGAAGCGGTCGACGTGCGTCTGGAAGCCGTAGGCCTGGAGCTGCTGCTCGAACCACTGCGCAGCGCCGGTCGCCTGCGGCGAGCCCGGTGAGCGGTCGGGGAACGAGCGGGCCAGGTCGGAGGCGAGCGCGACCGCGGCGTTGCGGTCGAAGGCGGCCGGCAACGGCGGTGCCGCGAGCGGCGCCGGATGGGCGACGCTGAACGCGGCGGCGAGGAGCGGCAGCGCGACGAGCAGCCAGGTCCCGCGGTACATCCGGGCGCTGACCGGTCGTTCGAGCGAGCCGGGGCGCGGCCGCCGGCGCTCCGCTTGGGCGGGTGCCGCCGCCATCCCTGGCTATAGTAGGCCGCAAGTCCGAACCCGCGCCCGGCAGGCAGCTCCGCGATGCCCGACGCCTCAACGATCCTCCTCGTAGACGACGAGGACTCCATCCAGAAGCTCCTCACGTATCCGCTCGAACGCGAGGGATTCCGCGTCGTCCCCGCGCGCGACGGCGAGGAGGCGCTCCAGCGCTTCGCGGCCGAGCCGTTCGACCTCGTCGTCCTCGACGTGATGCTGCCGAAGCTGGACGGCCTCGAGGTCTGCCGCCGCCTGCGCAGCCAGAGTTCGGTGCCGATCATCATGCTCACCGCGCGCGACGACGAGCTCGACAAGGTGCTCGGCCTCGAGCTCGGCGCCGACGACTACATCACGAAGCCCTTCTCGATCCGCGAGTTCCGCAGCCGGGTGCGCGCGCTCCTCCGCCGCGCCGCCGCGCCGCGCACGCCGTCCCCGGACGAGGACATGATCTCGGCGGACGGGCTCGTGATCGACGTGGGCAAGCGGACGGTGCGCGTCGGGGACGAGCCCGTGCAGCTCACGTACGTGGAGTTCGAGCTCCTGCGCACGATGGCGGCGCATCCCGGTCGCGTCTACACGCGGCAGATGCTGCTCGAGTCGCTGTGGGGCGGCTCCGACTACCGCGAGCCGCGCACGATCGACGTCCACGTGCGCCACCTGCGGGAGAAGCTCGAGCCAGACCCGAAGGAGCCGGAGTTCATCCTGACGGTGCGCGGCGTGGGCTATCGCTTCAGGGATCGGTAGAGGAAGTGGCGAAGTTCGTCATGCGGGCCGTTCATCTCACGTGAACCCGCTGCGCAGTGTCGGAGCGCAGCTTTCCCTCGCGCTCGCCGTGCTCGTCGCCGGGTCGCTCGGCGTCGTCTACCTCTTCGTCGTGCCGTCGCTCGAGCGGAACCTCGTCAACGCGAAGCTCTCGCAGCTCGAGCACGTCGCGCCGGATCTCCGCCAGCAGCTCGTCAACGACCAGCTCGGGATCCACGACCCCGACTTCGTCGGCAACGCCTCGGCGGCCGCGAACGCGCGCGTCGTGCTCTTCTCGACCCTCGCCTCGGCCCCGAGCCCGACCTTGCAGGCGATGGCCGACTCGCGCCAGGGCGCCTCGTCGGCCGACGTCGAGGACGATCCGGTGGCGCTCCGGGCCGCGACCACGCTCCAGATGCAGCACGGGACGCTCTCGCGTGGCGACGAGCGCTTCGCCGAGGTCGCGCTCCCGGTCGAGGACGGCGAGGTGCTCCTCTTTTCCGCGTCGCTCCACGACTCGCTCGGGAACGTGCACCTCGTGCAGCACCGGCTGCTCATCGCCGGCGTCGCGGCGCTCCTCGCCTCGCTCCTCCTCGGATTCGGCGGCGCGTCGATCTTCGCGCGTCGCATCCGCGGGCTCGAGCGGGCCGCCGACCGCATCGCCGGCGGCCGCTTCGACGAGCCGGTCGACGACCCCACCCCGGACGAGCTCGGCCAGCTCGCACGCGCCTTCGACCGGATGCGGCTCCGTCTCGCGCACCTCGACCGCGCCCGGGCCGAGTTCATCGCCAACGCGTCGCACGAGCTGCGGACACCGCTCTTCTCGCTCGGGGGCTTCCTCGAGCTCTTAACCGACGAGGAGCTCGACGACGAGACGCGCGCCGAGTTCCTCGCGACGATGCGGGAGCAGGTCGAGCGGCTGGCACGGCTGGCCGGCGACCTCCTCGACCTGTCGCGGCTCGACGCGGGCCGCCTCCGCGTCGAGCGGGAGCCGTTCGAGCTCGCGGACGTGGCGCGCGGCCTCGTCGAGGAGTTCCAGGCGCTGGCGCGCACGGGCGAGCGGTCGCTCGACCTCGAGCTGGACGGCGCCGCCCGCGCGCTCGGCGACGACGAGCGCGCGCTTCGCATCGGCCGCGCCCTCGTCGAGAACGCGCTGCGGCATACGCCGCCGGGGACGCGGGTCGTCGTCCGCGCTGGAGACGGCGCCTGGCCGGCGCTCGAGGTCGAAGACGACGGGCCGGGGATCCCCGCATCGGAGCTCGGGCAGGTCTTCGACCGTTTCTACCGCGGCGACGGCTCGCTCGCCTCCGGCAGCGGCCTCGGTCTCGCGATCGCGCGGGAGCTGGCGGAGCGGATGAGCGGGCGGCTCGAGGTCGAGTCCGAGCCGGGCCGGACGGTCTTCCGCCTCCTGCTGCCCCCCGCCGAGGCGTTTTCACGTGAAAACGCCGTGGTAGGGACGCTGTAGAGCCGCAGCTACAGTTCGCCTCCCGATGCGCCCAGCCCGCCTCGCCACGCTCTCCCTGCTCTGCGCCGGTCTCGGCGCGGTCACGGCGCTCGCGATCGCGCGAGGTGCCGGCTGGATCGGGAGCTCGACGACGCAGACGGTGGTCGTCCCGCCGGCGTCGCAGCCGCGGGCGGTCTCCGAGCAGGCGATCCTGCGGAGCGCAGGCAAGCCGCTGCCCGGCAACGGCTTCGACCCGGCTCGTCTCTATCGCGAGCGAGCGTCGGGAGTGGTGACGATCTACGCGTTCTTCGGCAACGAGCGCCTGGCGACCTCGGCCTCGCAGGGGTCCGGGTTCGTCGTCTCGCCGAAGGGCTACATCCTGACGAGCTCGCACGTGATCACGACCGCGGGCGACACCAAGTCGGTGCGGCCGGCCGGGCACGTCTACGTCGAGTTCGCCGATCGCGACCGCGTGACCGCGCAGGTCGTCGGGTGGGACGTCTACGACGACGTCGGCCTCCTGAAGGTCGACCCGAAGGAGCACCTGGTCGCGCCCGTCCCCCTCGGCGACTCCTCGGCGGTCGCCGTCGGGGAGCCCGTGGCCGCGATCGGCGCGCCGTTCGGGAACGCCGACTCGCTCGCGACCGGCGTCGTCTCCGCGATCCACCGCTCGATCGACTCGCTGACGTCGACCTTCTCCGTCCCGGACGCGATCCAGACTGACGCGCCGATCAACCACGGCAACTCCGGGGGCCCGCTCTTCGATGCCCGCGGCCTCGTGATCGGCATCAACGCGCAGATCAGGAGCGACTCCGGGAACGCCGAAGGGGTCGGGTTCGCGGTCCCGATCGACGCCGCGCGCCGCTCGATGGAGCAGCTGATCGCGACGGGCCAGGTCGTCTACCCGTACGTCGGCGTGAACACGCAGGACCTGACGCCCTCGGCGGCGCAGCACTTCGGCTTCGGCGTCCGCCGCGGAGCCGTGATCGTCGACGTCAAGGCGGGGAGCCCCGCCAGCCGCGTCGGCCTTCGCGCCGCGACGAGCCGGCAGTTCTTCGCGGGCGACCCGGCCGTGCCGGTCGACGGCGACGTGATCGTCGCGATCGACGGCCAGCCGGTGCGGACCGCCGACGACGTCCTCCGCATCGTCTCGGAGCGCCTGACCGTCGGCCAGCGGGCGACCTTGACGATCGCGCGCGGGAAGCACCGGCATCGCGTCACGCTGCGTTTAGGACTGCGTCACGCCCGGCAATAAGGTCCGCGACCAACAGGGCACGGGCGATCTCGTTGACCTCGGCAGGATTTTCTACGCAAACCTCGTAGAAACGATTCGGTGAACACCGAGACCGCCGTCGGCCCAAGAGAGGGTGAGACGGACACGCGCGCGATCCGGCTGACGATCCCGGCGAAGGCCGAGTACATCACGCTGGGACGGCTGGCGCTGACCGGCCTCTCGCGCATGCGTCCGCTGGGCGAGGAGACGCTCGCCGACCTGAAGCTCGCCCTCACCGAGGCCTGCTCCAACTCGGTGCGGCACGCCTACCCCGACCGCGAGGGCGCCGTCGAGATCCTCTACGAGCTGCACGACGACCGGCTCGCGATCGAAGTCGTCGACGACGGGCCGGGGTTCGGCGAGACGCGCGCGCACGAGGCGGGTGACGACCTCGTCGAGGGCGGGCTCGGGATCGCCATCATCCGGGCGATCGCGGACGAGTTCGAGCTGGGGCCGCGCAACGGCGGCCGCGGCTCTCGTCTGCGTTTTGTGAAGCTCCTCCCCGAGGCGAGTAGCTAACCTCGACGACGGGTCCACCGTCTCAACGAATCGTGCTCCAGCTCGTCAACGTCGGTCACAAAGCGCTGCGCGACTACGCGACGATCGCGACGCGCGGGCTCATGGACGAGATCCGCCGGCTCGCGGAGCCGCTCGAGGGGAAGCGCGTCGTCCACCTCTCGGCGACCGCGTTCGGCGGCGGCGTCGCGGAGATCAACTACACGCTCATCCCGCTCATGCAGGACGCGGGCCTGGACGTCGAGTGGCGGATCATCCGCGGCCAGGAGGAGTTCTTCAACGTCACGAAGACGATCCACAACGGGCTCCAGGGCGCGCCGGACGGCCTGACCGCCGCGGACAAGGAGATCTTCCTCCGCTACCAGGAGCTGAACGCGGCCGAGTTCGAGGACGACGCCGACTTCGTGATCGTCCACGACCCGCAGCCGATCGGGATGATCGGCTGCTGCCCGGGCTCCCGCGCGCGCTGGGTCTGGCGCTGCCACATCGACCTCTCGACGCCGAACCCGGACGTCCTCGACTACATCGTCCCGTCGCTTCGCACCTACGACGCGGCGATCTTCCACCGCCGCCAGTACGTCCCGGACGCCGGCGGCCTCCCGCAGGCCTTCATCTGGCCGCCGGCGATCGACCCGCTGGCCCCGAAGAACATGGCTCTCTCGGCCGAGGACGCGGCGTACATCGTCGACCAGTTCGGCATCGACGTCGACCGGCCGCTGCTCACGCAGGTCTCGCGGTTCGACCCCTGGAAGGACCCGCTCGGCGTCATCGACGCGTACCGCGAGGTGAAGCGGGGCGCTCCTGAGGTGCAGCTCGCCCTCGTCGGCTCGATGGCGCACGACGACCCCGAGGGCTGGGACTTCTACCAGAGCACGGTCACCTACGCCGAGGGCGATCCGGACATCTACATCCTCTCGAACCTCAACAACGTCGGCTCGGTGGAGGTGAACGCGTTCCAGGTGCACTCGGCCGCCGTGCTCCAGAAGTCGATCCGCGAGGGCTTCGGGCTGACGGTGAGCGAGGCGCTCTGGAAGGCGCGCCCGACGGTGGCGGGCCGCGTCGGCGGCATCGTCGACCAGATCGTCGACCACGAGACGGGTTGGCTCGTCGACTCGCCGTCCGACTGCGCGCAGGCCTGCCTCGAGATCCTCGCCGACCCGCTCACCGCCCGACGGATGGCGCTCCGGGGCAAGGAGGTCGTGCGGCGGAACTTCCTCACGCCCCGCCTGCTCCGCGACTGGCTCGTCCTCTTCAACCGGCTGAGCGGCAACGACACCGCCGGAGCGGACGTGGCAACCGTAGCTGCTACCGCCTAACGGTTCGACCGGTCGGTTCAGACGGACGCACGGTCAAGCCCGCACGTCTTGAAGCGGCACCGCAAGCGGCGCCGCGGACCGTGGCGGCTACGGCGTAGGTTTCGGCCGACGCCCGGCGGTTACCCTTGCGGCGCGATGGCCGACCGGCGGAAGCTCATCGTCGTCTCGAATCGCGGCCCGACGACCTTCGGGCGCGACGACTCGGGCGCGCGCGTCACCCGGCGCGGAGGCGGCGGGCTCGTCACGGCGCTGCGCAGCCTCGTCTCCCACCACGACGTCACCTGGATCGCGAGCGCGATCTCGGACGAGGATCGCGCTGTCGCGGACGAGGCGGGCGGCGAGGCGTTCGACGAGACAGGCTGGGACGGCTCGCCGTACCGCCTGCGGCTCGTGCGGCACGACGAGCAGGCCTACGACTGGCACTACAACGTCGTCTCGAACCCGACGCTCTGGTTCCTCCAGCACTACCTGTGGGCGCTCGCGCAGGCGCCGAACGTGAACAAGGGCCTCCACCACGCATGGGACGGCGGCTACGTGGCGGTCAACCGCGGCTTCGCGGACGCGGTGCTCGCCGAGCTCGAGCGCGAGCCCGACGCGACCGTCTTCTTCCACGACTACCACCTCTACCTCGCGCCGCGAATGGTCCGCGACGAGGCGCCGGACGCCACGCTCGCGCACTTCATGCACATCCCATGGGCGCAGCCGGACTACTGGTACGTGCTCCCGGATCCGATCCGCCGCGCGATCCACGACGGCGTGCTCGCGAACGACGTCGT
>VAXK01000274.1 GCA_005885565.1 Actinomycetota bacterium | reverse complement strand
ACCCCGACGATCCGGACATGCTCGCCGACATGGTGCTCGCGGCGGTGAACGAGGCGCTGCGCTCGGCGCAGGGGCTGATGGAGTCCCGCCTCGGCGGGATGATGGGCGGACTTGGAGGATTGGGCCTACCAGGCCTATAGTCATGGGGTGCCGCCGGCACCGTCAGGCAGGGGACTGACATTCAAGGCTTACGCAGGCGACGGCGCGGTCCTGCTCGCGTTCGACGTCGACGAGCCGCTCCGCGAAGACCTCGCCGGCTTCGCGATCGAGTACACGGACCCCGACGGCAAGATCTCGCCCGTCTTCAACCGCATCAACTTCCAGGATCCGGTCACGGCCGACACGACGAACAAGGACCGGCGGCAGATGGCGACCGACACGAAGCAGGCGCCGATCCAGAAGTTCCACTGGGTGCACTTCCCGGGCGACGTCAAACCGGGCGACTTCACGTACCGCATCTCGGCGATGCGGTTCCGGCCGGGCACCGACGACCAGGTGGAACCGGTCGCGACCGAAGAGCAGACCGTGGAGCTGATGCCGAAGCAACCGGCGAAGTTCCAGCTCGGGTTCACACGCGGGTATCTGTCGTCGCAGGCGTACCTGGATCGCTTCGGCGGAGAGGACTTCACGCCGGATCCGCTGACGCTCGGCTCCGAGACCAAAGATTTCCAGGACAAGTGGCGCTGGCTCGGCTTCCACGGCCGCCGGCTCGTGTTCGACTTCCTCGACGAGGCGCTCGAGGATCCCGGCATCGAGCTCGACGTCTTCGCGTTCGACCTCGACGAGCCGGACGCCATCCGTGCGCTCGAGCAGTTCGGGCCGCGCCTGCGGCTCTTCCAGGACAACTCCGCCACGCATGCCCAGAAGACCCCCGAGGACAGCCGGCCGCTCGAGCTCGACGCGATCGACGGCGTGAAAGCGAAGGGCGCGCAGGTGAAGACCGGCGATTTCAGCGGCCTCGCGCACTCGAAGGTGTTCATCCAGCGGCGCGGAGACAAGGCGGTCAAGGTCCTCGCCGGCTCCGCGAACTTCTCCGTCCGCGGGCTCTACGCCCAGTCGAACAACGTCTTCGTCTTCGACGACCCGCAGGCTGCCGATCTCTACGAGCAGGCCTTCCGTCAGGCCTGGGACGGCGAATCCCATTTCAGGTCGAGCGAGATCGCAGCCGGGTGGCTGCCGATCGAGTCCGACGCGCTGCCCGCCTGCGCCGTGAGCTTCGCGCCCCACAAGACGGCGGCCGTCTCCCTCCAGCGCCTCGCCGACGCGATCAAGGAAGCAAAGAGCTCCGTGCTCTTCGCGATCATGGAGATCGGCGCCGCCAGCGGGCCGGCGATGGACGCGATCCGGACGCTGCCGGACCGGAACGACCTCTATACCTTCGGGACGACGCAGAAGCTCGACGGCGACCTGAAGGTGACCGTGCCCGCCGACCCGGACTCGCCGTTCATCCCCTTCTCGTACCTGAAGGCGAAGGTGCCGCATCCGTTCCGGAAGGAGATCGCCGGCGGGTCCGGGCAGATCATCCACCACAAGTTCGTCGTCGTCGACTTCAACGGCGAGAACCCGAAGGTGTACGCCGGCTCGTCGAACCTCGCGAATGCCGAGAGCTCGAACGGCGACAACTTGGTCGAGTTCGCCGACCGCGACGTGGCGACGAAGTACGCCGTCGAGGCGATCCGGCTGATCGACCACTACCGCTTTCGCTCCGTGCAGAACAAGGCGACTGCCGACAGTCCGTTGCGGCTCAAGCGGCGCGACGAAGGCTGGGCGAAGGACTTCTTCGACCCGGCGAGCCCGCGCAGCCTCGAGCGGACGGTCTTCGTCGGGAAGCCGCGCGAGACGGGCTAGCGACTCAGGCGCTCGCGGATCGCCGTCCGCAGCTGCGCGCTGAGCTCCGGCATCTCGCGCTCCAGGCTGCGCAGGTTCGGCCCGAAGATCACGATCAGCCGCATCGGGCTCGTGGCGACGACCGTCGCCGTCCGCCGCTCGGCCTCGAGCAGGCCGATCTCGCCGAAGAAGTCGCCGGGGCCGAGCTCGCGGAGCTTCTCGCCGTCCTTGAGGACGTCGGCCGTGCCCTCCTCGATCGCCATGAACTCGTAGGCGAACTGGCCCTGCTCGGCGAGGTGCTTGCCCTCCTCGACGTCGACCTCGTCGGCGGCGCGGGCGATCTGCTCCCGCTCCCGCTTCGAGAGCGAGGCGAAGAGCGGGATCTCGGCGAGCTTGTCCGCGATCACGCGCGCATTCTGTCACGCGGTCCGGTGACAGTCACGCGCGATCGACCTCCGATCGAGCTAGGCACAATGGGGCCGTGTTCGGGCCGTCTGTGGACAATCTCGTCGCGCAGCTGAGCCGTCTCCCGGGAGTCGGGACGCGGACGGCGCAGCGGCTCGCCTTCCACCTCCTCCAGGTCCCCAGGGACGAGGCGTCGGCGCTCGCGCGGTCGATCGACGAGGTCAAGGAACGTGTCCGCTTCTGCCGGGAGTGCGGGAACCTCACCGAGGAGGAGCTCTGCGGCATCTGCGCGGACGCGCGCCGCGACCACTCCCTCGTCTGCGTCGTCGAGCAGCCGGTCGACCTCGTGTCGCTCGAGCGGACGCACGAGTTTCGGGGGCTCTACCACGTCCTCGGCGGCGCGCTCTCGCCGCTCGACGGCGTCGAGCCGGAGCACCTGCGGATCGACGAGCTCCTACGCCGGGTCGACGCGAACGGCGTCCAGGAGGTCGTCCTCGCGACGAATCCGAACATGACCGGCGAGGCCACGGCCGCGTACCTCGCCGACCGCCTGCGCGGCCGCGTCCGAGTGACCCGCCTGGCGAGCGGACTGCCCGTCGGCGGCGACCTCGAGTACGCGGACGAGGTCACGCTGGGGCGCGCGCTGGCCGGCCGCCGCGAGATGTAACCCTCAGGCGGCTTCGCGACTCGGCGCGCGCGACGGCATGCGGTCCAGGAGCCGCTGCCAGTGTCCCCAGAAGCGTGCCGTGTCCCAGGCGATCCAGAAGCAGAGGATCGCGAGCGGGATCTCGCTCAGGACGGCCTGACCGACCGCGAGCCAGACCTTCTCGTCGCCCGTCGAGAGCAGGATGTCGAACCAGGCGTCGGAGAGGAGCAGCGTTCCGGCGGCGGAGGCGGCGCCCTGGAGCCACGGTGCCCGGCGCCAGGCGGCGTACGCGGTGAGCGCGAAGGCGAGGATCTCCGCGACGTCGAAGCCGACCCACGCCGCGTCCCAGTGCTCGGAGACGTGGCGCGAGGGGAGGGTCACCGTGAGCCACAGCACCCACGGGAGCAGCGCGATCGCGACGAGCGCGAGGATCGTGATGACCCAGCGCGGCTCCTTCGGCTCGAGGAGCGACTCCACCGTCGGGGACTGCTCGGCCATGCCGTAGTTGTACCCGTCCGGGAACGGTCTGCTCCTACACTGTCTCCGATGACGGCGACCGAGTACGAGGCCGTACCGGCCGTTGCGCCGGCGGCGAGCCCCGCTCGCGCCGGAACGATCGTGATGAAGTTCGGGGGCACCTCCGTCGGCGACCCCGACAAGATCCGCGCCGTCGCCCGCCGGATCGCGGGCGCGCGCGAGCGCGGGAGCCGCGTCGTCGCGGTGCTCTCCGCGATGGGGCAGACGACGGACGAGCTGGTCGCGCTGGCGCATCGCGTCTCGGCGCGCCCCAAGCCGCGCGAGCTGGACATGCTGATCTCCGTCGGCGAGCGGATCTCGTGCGCGCTCGCGGCGATGGCGATCCACGACCTGGGTCTCGAGGCGATCTCGCTCACCGGCTCGCAGGCGGGGATCGTCACCGACACGGTGCACGGCCGGGCGAAGATCGTCGACGTGCGCGCGCGGCGGATCCACGAGGCGCTCGACCGCGGCCAGATCGTGCTCGTCGCCGGCTTCCAGGGCGTCTCGACCAACTACGACATCACCACGCTCGGCCGCGGCGGCTCCGATACGACCGCGGTCGCCATCGCCGCCGCGCTCGGCGCCGAGTCGTGCGACATCTACACCGACGTCGACGGCGTCTTCACGGCCGACCCGCGGCTCGTGCCGGCCGCACGGAAGCTGACGCGCCTCACCTACGACGAGATGCTCGAGCTCGCCGCCTCCGGGGCGAGGGTGTTGCAGCTACGCTCGGTCGAGTTCGCCCGCAACCACCACGTGACCCTGCACGTGCGCTCCACGTTCACCGACGCGGAGGGCACCTGGATCAGGGAGGAAGACGAGCAGATGCTCGAGAAGGCGATCATCTCCGGCGTCACGCACACCACCGAGGAGACGGTCTACCGCCTCGAGGGGATCTCCGCCGCGGCGCTCTTCACGGCGCTCGCGGAGGCGAGCGTGAACGTGGACACGATCATCCAGACGAGCGCCGAGATCGTCTTCTCGGCCCCGGCGGAGGAGCGGCCCGAGGTGGAGTCCGTCCTCGAGCGCCTCGGCGTGCGGTGGTCGGCGCGCGACGACCTCGGGAAGGTGAGCCTGATCGGAGCCGGAATGAAGAGCCATCCCGGGATCGCCGCGAAGACGTTCGCCACGTTGGACGCCGAGGGAATCCCGGTTCAGGTCGTGACCACCTCGCCGATCAAGATCGCCTGCCACGTCCCGAGCGAGCTCGTCGGCCGGGCCGTCCGTGCTCTCCACGAGGCCTTCGAGCTGGAGACCGTTGTCGACTGAGGCCCGGATCGGCGTCGTCGGCGCGACCGGCGCCGTCGGGAGCGTGACCCTGAAGCTCCTCGCGGAGCGTGGCTACCGGAACGTTCGCGCCTTCGCGTCTTCGCGGTCGGCGGGGGCTCGCCTCGGCGAACTTGTCGTCGAGGAGGCGACGCCGGAGGCGCTCTCGGCCGGCGATCTCGACGTGTGCCTCTTCTCCGTGGGGACGGCGACGAGCCGCGAGCTCGTGCCGCACGCCGTGCGCGGCGGCGCCCTGTGCATCGACAAGTCGGCCGCCTTCCGGCTCGCCGACGACGTGCCGCTGGTCGTGCCGGAGGTGAACGGCGCCCGCGCGGTGGAGCACGACGGCATCGTCGCGAACCCGAACTGCTGCACCATTCCTCTCACCTGCGTCCTCAAGCCGCTGCCCGACGCGGTGGGCCTCCGGCGGATCCGGGTCGCGACGTACCAGGCGGCCTCCGGCGCGGGCGCGCAGTGGATGGCGGAGGTCGCGGCGACGCCGCCCGCCGAGGCCGACCTGGTGATGGACTGGAGCTTCGACGGCGAGGAGTTCGACGAGGAGGCGAAGCTCCGCGCGGAGACGCGGAAGATCCTCGAGCTCCCCGACCTGCCGGTGAGCGCGACGTGCGTCCGCGTGCCGGTGCTGGTCGGCCACTCGGAGTCGGTGTGGATCGAGACCGAGGAGCCGCTGGCGCCGGAGCTGGCGCGCGAACTGCTGGCCGCCGCGCCTTCGGTGCGCCTCGAGGACTTCCCCACTCCTGGAGCCGCGGCGGGCGGTGACGAGGTGCTGGTCGGCCGGATCCGCCGCGACCGAGCCGCCGACGGTGGGCTCGCGCTCTTCGTGGTGTGCGACAACCTGCGCAAGGGCGCGGCGCTGAACGCGATCCAGATCGCGGAGCTCCTGCTGGAGCGCCAACCGGCCGTCGCCTGAGCCTGTTCGATCGTCTGCGTCGCCCTCGCTCTTCGTCGCGCTTCCGTGACGGTGGCTGCCACCGGGACATGGCCGTTGGGACGCGGTGGGGCGAGACGGCGTGCGACCTTCTTACGCGGAGCCGATGGCCCGGAGGTAGCGCTCGGCGGAGCGCTCGACCGCGGCCTTCCCGTCCGAGCGTACGACGGCGTCCCACCAGGCGCCGTAGATCCGGTCGAACTCGTACGGCTCGAGCGCGGCCACGATTCGCCGGATCGCCTCGACCGGCAGCGGGACCAGGTTCGGGTAGCTGTACATGAAGCTCACCCAGCGCCGGTCCTGGACGACCTGGACGATGTCGCCCGAGAGGAGGGCGTCGCCGGCGGCCCAGTGCAGG
>VAXK01000107.1 GCA_005885565.1 Actinomycetota bacterium | reverse complement strand
CGCTTCGGCGCCGACTTCGCGGACATCCTCGAGGCGCAGCAGGGTGAGAGTGGCGAGGGGGAGAACGGCCACGAGCTCGCCGGCTCGCGCGCGACGGTCTGGCACCAACGAGACGGCTACCGGCGCGAGACGATTGTCGCGTTCAGGCGCAACGACGTGCAGCTCGAGGAGGGCCGCGCCGTCTTCGACCTCCACCTCGGCCCGCACGAGGAGTGGAAGACGTGCGTCGACGTCGTCCCGGTCGTGGACGGCCGCAAGCGTCCCGCGCTCCTGCGCTGCGAGTCGTTCCGGAAGCCGGAGCCCGAGCTGCCGCTCGCGCTTCCGGAGTGGCTCGGGCAGGCGCCGTACGTCGAGTGCGCGGCGGAGCCGCTCGTGCAGACCTACCGGCAGAGCCTCCTCGACCTCGGAGCGCTTCGGATCCGGCCGACGAAGGGCGTCGGGCACGCGATGCCGGCCGGCGGGCTGCCGTGGTTCATGACCGCCTTCGGCCGCGACAGCCTCGTCACGTCGTACTTCGCGCTGCCGGTCCAGCCGACCCTCGCCGAGGCGACGCTCCAGGCGCTCGCCGAGCTCCAGGCGACGGAGTACGACGACTTCCGCGACGCCGAGCCGGGCAAGATCATGCACGAGCTGCGGCGCGGGGTCCTCGCGCAGAGCGGCGTCACGCCGCACAGCCCGTACTACGGCACGCACGACGCGACGCTCCTCTTCCTGATCGTCCTCGACGAGTACGAGCGGTGGACGGGCGACGAGGCGCTCGTGCGGCGGCTCGAGGGCGCGGCGCGGGCGGCGGTGTCGTGGCTCGAAGGGCCGGCCGACCTCGACGGGGACGGCTTCCTCGAATATTGCAGCCGCTCGTCGAAGGGGCTCCGCAACCTCTGCTGGAAGGACTCCGGCGACTCCATCCTCTTCCCCGACGGCACGTGCGCGGAGCCGCCGATCGCGACGTGCGAGATCCAGGGCTACGCCTACGACGCGCGGCTGCGGACGGCGCGCCTCGCCCGGGAGGTGTGGAACGACCCGGCGCTCGCTGAGCGGCTGGAGCGCGACGCCGCCGCGTTGCGCGAGCGCTTCGACGAGGTCTTCTGGCTCGGCCGCCGCCGCTTCTACGCGCTCGCGCTCGACGGGGAGAAACGCCCGGTCGACACGCTCACGTCGAACGTCGGCCATCTGCTCTGGAGCGGGATCGTGCCGCCCGAGCGTGCCGAGATCCTCGTCCGCCGCCTGCTCGGCAAGGACATGTTCAGCGGGTGGGGGATCCGGACGATGTCCGCGCGGGAGCGGCCGTACAGCCCGCTCCGCTACCACGTCGGCACGGTCTGGCCGCACGACACCGCGCTCGCCGCGGAGGGGATGCGTCGCTACGGCTTTCGCGAGGAGGCGAGCGGGGTGGCGCACGCGCTGCTCGAGGCGGCGCACCGCTTCGGGCACCGGCTGCCGGAGGTCTTCGCCGGCTTCGAGCGCGACGGCGCGGAGGTGCCCGTCTCCTATCCCGGTGCGATGACGCCGCAGTCCTGGTCGGCCGCGGCGCCGCTGCTCGCGCTCCGGACGCTGCTCGGCCTCGACGTCGTGGACGGCGAGCTCGAGGCGAGCCCGAACCTTCCGGACGACCTGCGCGGCCTGAGCGTGCGCGGAATCCCGTTCCGCGGCGGCCGGCGAGACGTACCGTGAGGATGCTCTAGTAAGAGTCGAGCGCCGCTCCGACGAGCGGCTGGGGCATCGAATGCCGGACCGTGCGCAGGATCTTGCCCGTCTTCGTGGAGACGATCGAGTAGGACGGCGTGTCTCCGGCGACGAACGCACGCTGCCCGACGACGATCCCGTAGACCTGCCGCTTGCCGAGCACGTGTGCGCGCTTGACGCCGTCCAGGCCGTAGATCGTGGCGCCGTTGCCGAGGTAGCGCTGGCGGGACGAGTCCCACGTCCACGGCGTGACGAGCATCGCGTCGGCGCCGATCGAGACTCCTTCACCCGTTGCGTCGACCATCTTCGCGCTCCAGTCCCTCGTGCTCACGAGCTCGACGCCGACGGGGCGCGGCTGGTAGACGACCCGCCCTTCGGCGTCAACCGACGAGTGGTCGTCGCGGCCGCTGACGACGAGGACGCCGCCTTGCACCCAGCGAACCGTTCGCAGGCTGCCCTCGGGGCTGCCCTTCTGGAGACGGCGGTGCCCGCGCACGATCCCGTGGTAGGAGAGGGCGAGCGTCCGGAGGTCGACGGCGGCGATCCCGCTCGGGGAGGCGACGAACGCCTCGCTCCCGTCGGGCACCACCGCGAGGCCCGGCTGCGCGTAGTGCCGGACAGCCGCGGGGGTGCTCTCGTCGAAGGCGTCCGTCCCGACCCGAACGCCGTCGAGGCCGACCGTCCGCACCGAGCCGTCGGCGCCGACGACCGCGAGCCGCGCCGGCCCGATGCCGCTCTCCGGTCCGAGCAGCAGCACGAGTACGCCGTCAGCGTGGGCGAAGCCGTAAACCCAGCCGTCGAGCGACCGCTCGCCGACGACCGCGCGCGTGGTTGGATCGACGGCGACGAGCGCGGGTGGCTGCCGCGCGTAGGTGCCGTCCTCCTTGCGCGTGAGCCGCGTGACCACGGCGTAGAGGCGCTGCTCCTGCGGCCAGAACGTGACGCTGATCAGCGCGTTGCCGCCCGTGTCGACGATGCCGAGGCGGCGCATCGTGCCCGTGTCGACGAGCACGAGCGTCGCCGCGATCCCGTAGTCGGCGAGGACGAGTTTCGCCCGGTCGGGCGAGAAGCTCCAGCCGGCCGGGCTGCCGACCGGAACCGACCGACCAGGACGCTGGCCGAGCGTCAGGGGATTTAGCCGGACGAGCTTCCACGACTCCTGGCCGGTGCTCACGAGGCCGAGGAACGGCGCTTTCGCCGGCTCCTTCGCCGCACCGGCGCCGGCCACAGCGAGGAAGGCGGCGACGCCGAAGAGTACGAGCGCGGCGCGAATTCCCCTCATCCGCGACCTATACGCTGCCACGGCCGCGGAAGTTCCACAACCCCGGCTATTCCACCGTGACTGTCTTCGCGAGGTTCCGCGGCTGGTCGATGTTCAGGCCGCGGAGGCGGGCGATCCGGTAGGCCAGGAGCTGGAGCGGCACGATCGCGAGCGCCGCCTGGAGCAGCGGGTGCGTCCGCGGCACGTAGATCACGTCGTCCGCATGGTGCTGGATGTCCTCGTTCCCGTCGGTCGCGACCGCGATCACGTGCGCGCCGCGCGCTCGGGTCTCCTGGATGTTCGAGACGACCTTGTCGTAGACGTGCGAGTCGGTCGCCACGCAGACGACCGGCGTCGCGTCGTCGAGGAGCGCGATCGGCCCGTGCTTCATCTCGCCCGCCGAGTAGGCGTCCGTTGGGATGTACGAGATCTCCTTCAGCTTCAGCGCGCCCTCGAGGCACACCGGCAGGCCGACGTGGCGGCCGAGATAGAGGAAGAACTGCTTGTCGTGGACGCGGCGCGCGATCTCGTCGATCGGGTGGTCGCCGTCGAGGAAGGCCTCGATCTTCTGCGGGAGGTCGTGCACCTCCTCGAGCAGCGACGAGATCTCCTCCGGCGGCAGCGTCTCGCGTACTTGGGCGAGCTTGAGCGCGAGGAGGTAGAACAGCGCGACCTGCGCCGTGAAGGTCTTCGAGGAGGCGACGGCCATCTCGAGGCCCGTCCGCGTGTACAGGACGGCGTCGACCTCGCGCGTGATCTGCGTCCCCATCATGTTCGTGATCGCGAGCGTCCGCGCCCCGAGATCGTGCGCGAGCTTCATCGCCTGGATCGTGTCGCGCGTCTCGCCCGACTGGGAGACACCGACGACGAGCGTGTGCGGGTCGATCACCGGGTTGCGGTAGCGCCACTCGCTCGCGATGTCCGGCTCGACCGGCAGGCGCGCCCACTCCTCGATCACGTACCGGCCGACGACCCCGGAGTGGTAGGCGGTCCCGCAGGCGAGGACGACGATGCGGCGCAGGTCGCGCAGCTCGTCGTCGGAGAGCCCGATCTCGTCGAGCTGGAGTCGCCCGTGGCGCACGCGGTCGCCGATCGTCTCGGCGACGCCCTCGGGCTGCTCGTAGATCTCCTTCAGCATGAACGTCTCGTAGCCGCCCTTCTCGGCGCCCTCGTCGTCCCAGTCCACGCGGACGGTGTCGTGGCCCGGCACGTCCGCGCCCTCAACCGACACGTAGCGCACGCCCTCGGGCGTGATCGCGACGACCTCGTCGTCGTTCGGGAACTGGACGTCGCGGGTCTCGCGCAGGAACGCCGCGAGGTTCGACGCGAGGAACGTCTCGCCCTCGCCGACGCCGACGACGAGCGGGCACTGGTGCCGCGCGCCGACGAGCAGGCCGGGGTGGTCGTGGTGGATGACGACGAAGGCGTAGTGGCCCTCGAGCTCCCGGTACGCAGCCGCGACGGCCTGCACGAGGTCGCCCCGGTCGTGGCGCTCCACGAGGTGGACGACGACCTCCGCGTCGGTCTCCGAGCTGAAGACGTGTCCGTCGGCGACGAGCGACTCCTTGAGCTCGCGGAAGTTCTCCACGATCCCGTTCAGGACGACGGCGATGCGGCCGGGCTCGCACCCCGTCAGCGGGTGTGCGTTCTGCTCGGCGACGCGGCCGTGCGTGGCCCAGCGCGTGTGGCCGAGGCCGGTGGTCGCGACCGAGCCATTCCGGCCCGCCGCCTCCTTCAGGAAGCTGAGGTTGCCGACCGCGCGGACGTAGTCGAGGCCCGCGTCCTCGCGGAGCACGATCCCCGCAGAGTCGTAGCCGCGGTACTCGAGGCGCTCGAGCCCGTCCAGGAGGAGCGGCTTGCAGGCCCGCGGTCCGACGTATCCGATGATTCCGCACACCTGAAGCCTCCTTCGAAGCCTTCAAGTCCCCCGAAAACGCATAGAGCCCGGCTTTGCGCCGCCGCTCCCGCGTCGGAGCGACGTCAGCCGAGCTCTCGTCGTACGAGAGCGCCGATCCTAGCAGATAGCTCCTCGGCCTCTGCCTCCGTCTCGGCCTCGGCGAGCACGCGGATCAGCGACTCGGTGCCGGAGCGGCGGACGAGCACGCGGCCTCGGTCGCCGAGCTCGGCGTTGATCCGGTCGACCTCGCGCAGGAGCTCCTCGCTCGGCTTGCGGCCGCGCGCGGGGAAGTTCTCCTTCACCTGCGGGTACTTCGGCATCACGGCCGCGGCCTCGGCGAGCGGCCGCCCCTCGAGCGCCCGGCAGAGCAGGAGCGCCGACGCGAGCCCGTCGCCGGTGACGTGGTCGCGCAGGTAGATGACGTGGCCCGACTGCTCGCCGCCGAGGACGGCGCCCTCGCGGCGCAGCGCCTCGAGCACGTAGCGGTCGCCGACGTCGGTCGTGACGACGCGGACGTCGTGCTGGGCCATCAGGCGGTGGAATCCGAGGTTCGTCATCGTCGTCACCGCGACCGCGTCGACGCCGAGGTGGAGCGCGAGGATGGCGACGATCTGGTCGCCGTCGACCGCAATCCCGTCCGCGTCGACCGCGAGCATCCGGTCCCCGTCGCCGTCGAAGGCGACGCCGAGGTCCAAACCCGACCTTGCAACAGTCTGTTGCAAGGTCCGGAGGTCGGTGGCGCCGCAGCCCAGGTTGATGTTCGTCCCATCCGGCTCGTCGCCGACGGTCACCACTTCCGCGCCCAACTCCTCGAAGGCCCTCGGAGCGAGGCCCGAGTAGGCGCCGTTCGCGCAGTCGACGCCGATGCGGAGGCCCGTCAGATCCG
>VAXK01000106.1 GCA_005885565.1 Actinomycetota bacterium | reverse complement strand
GCCCGGCATGATTCGAACATGCGACCTCTGCCTCCGCAGGGCAGCGCTCTATCCCCTGAGCTACGGGCGCGGGAGCGTCAGTGTAGCCGCGCGCTCGCGCCGCCGACCTCGAGCACCGCGTCCTCCGGAACCTCGGTCCTGACGTAGCCGAGGGCGCAATCGCCCGCGCGGCTCGTGATGCGGCCGACGATCTTCCCGTCCAGCACGAGCTCGTCGCCCGTCGGCTCCTCGTCCAGCTCGAGCCGGCGCAGTCGCCGGTTGACCTTGCCGCGGTGGTGGAGCCGTGCGATCGGCTCCTGCCCCGGGTAGCAGCCCTTAGTGAAGCTCACGTGCGTCTCGGTCAGGCCGGCCTCGGCCGGCAGCACGCTGTCGTCGATCTCGCGGCCCCAGCGCGGGATGCCGGCCTCGACGCGCCAGCGCTCGTACGCCTCCTCGTCCACCTCCTCGCCCGCCGGCCGCTCGTCGATGACCTCCTCGCCCCCGAGGACGACCCACGACTCGTGCTCCTCGGGCTCGATCTCCGCCTTCGCCGCGAAGCGGAACCGCGTCAGCTCGGCCCGCACGCGCTCGCCGAGCTCGGGCTCCGTGAGCAGCAGGAAGTCGTCCGCGCCGCGCCGCAGGACGACGAGTGGCGCGATCACGCGCGACTTCGGCGTCAGCAGGAGCGCCTCGCAGCGCTCCCCGATCGAGAGCGCGGCGACGTCGTTCGAGACCATGCGCTGGAGGTAGTCCTCGGCGTCGGGGCCCGCGACGCGGACGTAGGAACGCGGACGCGTAGCGAATTGCACCCAAACTAGTCTAGGTACGCGATGCCTCTCTTCCGGTCGAAGGCGGAGCAGAAGCTCGTCGAGCGCGGCCTCGACCCGGCGCGCCTGCCGCCCGGCCAGTACCTGACGGAGAAGTGGCCCGTCCTCCACGCCGGCTCCGTGCCCAAGACGGACCTGGCCACGTGGAACTTCGAGGTCTTCGGCGAGGTCGAGCGCCCGCTCACGCTCACCTGGGACGAGCTCCGGGAGCTCCCGGCGACCGAGGTCACCGTCGACGTCCACTGCGTCACGCGCTGGAGCCGCTTCGACGCGCGCTTTCGCGGCGTCCACTGGCGCGAGCTCGCGAAGCTCGTCGAGCCGAAGCCGCATGCCCGCTTCGTCGTCGCGCACGCGGAGCAGGGCTTCACCTCGAACGTGCCGCTCGAGGCGCTCGAGGCCGACGACGCGCTCCTTGCCTACGAGGCCGACGGCGAGCCGCTCACCCCGGACCACGGCTGGCCACTCCGGCTCCTCGTTCCGAGCCGCTACTTCTGGAAGAGCGCGAAGTGGCTTCGCGGCCTCGAGCTCCGCACGACCGACCAGCCCGGCTTCTGGGAGCGGTACGGGTACCACAACGACGCCGACTACTGGGAGGAAGAGCGCTACGGCTTCTAACGAGGCGCCGTGGGCAGCGGGCGCCGAGTGGCGACGCCCGTCTGAGCGGTTCCTGTCTATGCGCCGGGTCGAGGTGGGGTTCGCAGCGGCGGCGGTCGCCGGGGTAGCGGGCGGTCTCGCCGCGTGGGGGAGCGGCTGGTGGGGCGCGGGGGTCGCCGGGAGTGTCCTCCTCGGCGGGTTGGCGGCCGAGTGGTTCGTGCGACGGCGCGTGCGGGCGTGGGCGTACTGCGAGCGTGCGGACGATCTGCTCGTGCGTCGCGGCGTTCTGTTCTCGAGGCTGTCGGTCATCCCGTACGGGCGGATGCAGTTCGTCGACGTCAGGGCCGGCCCGGTGGAGCGGGCGTTCGGGCTGGCGACGGTGCGCATGCACACAGCGGCGGCGGCGAGCGACGCGCGCATCCCGGGATTGAGCGGCAAGGAGGCGGCGCGGCTGCGCGATCGGCTCGCCGAGCTGGGTGAGGCGATGGCCGCCGGGGTGTGAGCGGCTTCGAGCAGGGCCGCTGGCGGCGGCTGCATCCGCTCTCGCCGCTCGTGCACGCAGGGCGGCTGTTGATCGCGCTGGCGGTCGTCGCCGCTCCCTCTGCCGCGCTTGGGCACGGGGCCTGGGAGTCGCTCGGCCAGCTGGGCACCGTGGTGGTGCTCGCGCTTCTCGGCCTGGTCGCCTGGCTGGTCACGCGCTGGCGGGTGGACGGCGACGACCTGCGGATCGAGACGGGCCTGCTTCGGCGGAGCTCGTTGCGATTCCCGCTCAAGCAGGTGCAGGCGATCGACATCGTTCGGCCCGGTCTCGCGCGCCTGTTCGGGCTCGCGGAGCTACGCCTGCGGATGGCCGGTTCGACCGGGGGCCACGCCCGTCTCGCCTACCTGCCGGCGCGCGAAGCCGACCGGCTGCGGAGGCAGCTGCTCGCGCTCGGGCAAGGGGGCGTCGAGGAACCGGCCGAGCCCGACGAGGAGCGCGTGCTGCTCACGGTTCCGACGTCGCGGCTGGTCGCCGCGATCTTCCTCAGCCGCGTCGGGCTGCTCGCGGCAGCCATGCTCGGTGGGCTCGTCACGATCGCCGTCGTCTCGCCGAGCGCGACGCGCGGCGTGAGCGGCGGAAGCATCGTCTACGCGCTCGCGGCCGTGACCGGCCTCTGGCGCCGGTTCAACGGCGCCTACCGGCTCACGGTCGCCGAAGCGCCCGACGGGCTGCGGCTGCGCAGCGGCCTGGTCGCGACGACCGCAGAGACGATCCGGCCCGGCCGCGTGCAGGCGATCCGGATGGTGGAGCCGCTTCTCTGGCGTCCCTTCGGCTGGTGCCGGCTCGAAGTCGACGTCGCTGGCCGGCAACGAGCCGAGCACGAGGGAGGGCCCGAGCGCCGACAACTGCGCGCCGTGCTCCCCGTCGGTGGGCGCGATCTGGCCCAGGCGCTGCTCGAGCGAATCGTCCCGGACGCGCCCGGCGAGCGCCGCCCGCCACCGCGGCTCGTCCTGCTCAAGAGCCCGCTCCGCTACCACCACCTGTCCTGGGGACGCACGGACAGCTGCGTCGTCACCACGTCCGGCCGCGTCGCCCGCACGACCGACTGGGTGCCGCTCGCCAAGGTGCAGAGCCTGCGCCGCGTGCAAGGGCCGATCCAGCGTCGCCTCCACCTGGTGACGATCCACCTCGACACCGCCGGCCGGAACGTCCATGCAGCACTTCGCGACCGACACGTGGCCGAAGCAGACCCCGCGCTCGGCCGGCTCGTCGAGCTCGCCCGAGCGGCAAGAGCGGCCCCTTCTTCCAGACCGACCGTCTAATATCCGCTCCTCGTCCAACCGGAGGGGGAGACAGCATGAAGACGTTCCTCGCGGCGACCGCGGCGGCGCTCGCGGCGCTCGCACTCGTCGTCGGCGTCGCCGCGGCGACGCCGAACGGCGCCGACACGCTCGTCACCGTCGGCAGCCCGCCGACGCCGTTCCCGCAGAACAAGCAGAACGAGCCCGCGGCGGTCGTGAATCCCGCCGACCCGACGATCGCGGCGGCCGGCGCGAACGAGGAGGTCGACCTCGAGGCTTGCAACAACCGGGCCGACCAGACGTGTCCCTTCACGGCCGGCGTCGGCACCTCCGGGATCTACTTCTCCGACGACGGCGGCTCGAGCTGGATGCAGCCCACCTACACCGGCTGGACGGCGAGAGACTGTCTCGGCCTCGTCGGGACGTCGTCCGCTCCGGCCGACAACTGCGACCCGCACGTCGGCCCGATCGGCACCTTGCCGCGCTACTTCGAGAGCGGCCTCGTCTCGGACGGCGACCCGGCCGTCGGCTTCGGCCCGCAGCCGGCGGCGAACGGGACGTTCTCGTGGTCGAACGGCTGGCGGCTCTACTACGCCAACCTCACCTCGAACTTCAGCGCCGTCCGTTCGGAGACGACCTTCAAGGGCTTCGAGGCGATCGCCGTCTCGCGCCTCGACAGCCAGAGCTACGCGGCCGCGAAGGCCGGCGACAACGCGGCCTGGAAGGCGCCCGTCATCGTCACGAAGCAGAACGCGGCGCTCTTCTCCGACCACGAGATGGTCGCCGTCGACGACGCCTCTTCGAGCCCGTTCTTCGGCAACGTCTACACCTGCAACGCGGCCTTCCGCAGCCAGCAGGCCTCGGGGCCGGAGCCGATCGTCGTCAACTCGTCCTCCGACGGCGGCGACACCTGGACCACGCGCCAGGTCTCGCCGGCCGTGAACAACAACACGATCAGCGGGCGTCAGGACTGCGCGGTGAACACCGACAGCAAGGGCACGCTCTATGTCTTCTGGGACGGGATCGACCCACAGACGAAGACGCTCGCCATCTTCGTGATCCGGTCCTTCGACGGCGGCAAGTCGTTCGAGCGGCCGGCTCAGCTCGTCACGCATATCGACGAGACGGGCATCCTCGACCCGGCGTCGGGCGACCTGACGAACGACGGCGTCGCGGGGGCCCGTGACGGGTCGTTCCCGACCGTCGACGTCGCGAACGGCGCGCCCACCGGCGCCGGCGCCACCGACCAGATCGTGCTGGCGTGGTCGAACGGGCCGACGCCGTCGGACATGCATCCCGGCCCGAACGAGCAGGCCCGCGTCATGTGGTCGCGGAACCAGGGCCGGACCTGGACGTCGGCGGGCGTCGCCTCGCCGGCGAGCGACCGGCCGGACTTCCCGGCGATCGCGATCTCGCCGGACGGCGGCGACGCGTACCTGACCTACATGGACTTCCTCCAGCCGTGGCAGTCGACGACGGCGAGCCCGCGGCTGTTCGAGGGCGTCGTCCGGCACGCTGACGTCGACCGCACGACGGGCGCGATCGGCGCCTGGAGCGACGTCCATCGTGCGCCGACGGGAGACGCGCGCGGCTCGAGCGCCAACGCGCTGACGGGCGAGTTCCTCGGCGACTACGACTACGCGTTCGCGACGAACGACTTCGTCGTCGCCGTGTGGAACGACGCACGGAACGCCGCCGACTGTCCGGCGATCGACGCGTACCGGCAGGACGTCGTGAACGGCACGGCGGCGGGGACGTCGACCGATCCGACCCGCCCGGCGCCGAACAACGACTGCCCGGCGACGTTCGGGAACACGGACATTCGCGGCGGCTCGTACGCCGACCCGACGCCGTAACGTCGAGTTGACCAGTTGGAGAGGAAGGGCGCCGGCAGGCGCCCTTCCTCTTGCGACGCTTTCCCGTCGCGAAGCTCGTAACTCGGAAAACTTTCTTCGGTCTCGGCGGAACCACCCACAACCCGGGATTCGCGCTCTTTCCGGGATCTTTACGCTGTCCGTTCGAATTCCGTTAACTCAGCCAGGAATCCGGGAATGCGCCAGTAACCTAGTCCCGATGCCAGTCGCCGTCGTCACCGGCGGTGCGGGTTTTCTGGGCTCGCACCTCTGCGATTACCTGCTCGGGCACGGCCACAGCGTCGTCTGCCTTGACAACCTCGACACCGGATCGCTCCAGAACATCGAGCACATCCGGGACGACGAGTTCACGTTCGTGAACCAGGACGTGACCGAGCACATCGAGGTCGAGGGGCCGGTCGACGTGATCTTTCACGCGGCCAGCCCGGCGAGCCCGATCGACTACGCACGGCTGCCGTTGCACACGCTCAAGGTCGGTTCGTACGGAACGCACAATGCGTTGGGACTCGCGAAGTTCAAGCGCGCACGGATCCTGCTCTTCTCCACGAGCGAGGTCTACGGCGATCCGCAGGTGCACCCGCAGCCCGAGACCTACTGGGGCAACGTGAACCCGATCGGCCCGCGCGGCGTCTACGACGAGGCCAAGCGGTACGCCGAGGCGATGGCGATGGCGTACCACGGCCAGCAGGGCCCGCATCTTCAACACCTACGGGCCGCGGATGCGGCCTCACGACGGGCGGGCGATTCCAACGTTTGTCCGTCAGGCCGTGGAGAACAAGCCGCTGACGGTTTTTGGCGACGGCTCGCAGACGAGGAGCTTCTGCTACGTGGACGACCTCATCCAGGGGCTCTATGCGCTTGCGATGAGCGGAGAGCACCTCCCGGTCAATCTCGGGAATCCGACCGAGCTCAGCTTGCTCGAGCTCGCACAAACTGTCATCAGCGTTACCTCGTCCAAGAGCGAGATCGTGTTCGAAGCACTCCCCGTCGACGACCCGCAGGTGCGTGAGCCCGACATCACGCGCGCCCGCCAGTTGCTCGGCTGGGAGCCGAAAATTCCACTGGAAAAAGGGTTGCGCCGAATGCTGCCCTCGGAGGAAAGGGAGGCTGAGGCTGTTCATGTCTAAGAAGCTGATTGTCTTAACGCTCGCGACGACCCTCGTCGCGGTACTGATCTCCGCCGGCGCGACGGCCGGCCGCAAGCAAAGCGCGGCCCGGTCGTTCAGTGTCGGTATCTACGACGACGGAATGACGCTCGCGAATCCCGACAAGGGCTTCCCGATCCTGCACAACCTG
>VAXK01000105.1 GCA_005885565.1 Actinomycetota bacterium | reverse complement strand
TCGGGCCGGCCGAGCCTCCCGGTTGGGTGTAGGCGGGAACGCGGAGGCCGGTTGGAGCAATGAGGCCGAAGCAGGCGAGTGCCGCCGGCAGCTGTGTCGTCGGGTGCATCTCGTGGGCGTGCTGCCAGTACCCCACGACCTCCTGTATGGGTGCGCCGGGTGCAGCCGCACGCAGCCGCCGGTAGAAACGCCCGCTCTCGCGGCGTTGGTCGGTGACGACCCGGTCGCGGAAGCTCCACCAGAGCTGGAGCGGGATGCCGCTGCGGGCGATCGCCCTCACCGCGTAGATCGGGCTGCGGACTCGGTAGGCGTCCGGCAACTGGGTGGGTGTTCCGCCGATCTCGGCCCTCGCCAACGCGGGGAGGGCGTGCTCGCCGGGGGTGACGAAGAAGGCGTGATAGCGGGCGGCCATGTCGGTGGCGGCGTCGAAGGCCGCCACCCCCGCCAGGCGCAGGTCGCGACGGGCGGCGAGGAGGAGAACCTCTTGCCCGCCCATGCTGTCGCCGAGGGCGTAGATCCGGTGGGGGTCGAGCGTCAGCCAGGGAAAGGCGGTGCGGGCCAGAGCCGGCATGCGCGCGAGGTCGTCGATCTGGCCCGCGTATCCCCACGAGTAGAGCGGTAGCCGCCGCCCCTGGCCGTCCGGAGAGATCACGGCGAAGGAACCGCGCGCGGGAAGGCCGCCCCAGAAGCGGAGGTTGTACGCGCCGTCGACGCCGCGCCCGTGCGGCGAGATCACGAGCGGGATCGCCGGGTGTCTACGCTCGTCGTACCACGCCGGGAGCACGAGATACGCCCGCCGCTCGCTCCCCGCGTGCGACCGATACGCAAACGTGAGGACCTTCACCCCCGCGCCGTTCGCGCGAACGCGGGCGCCTGCGCCTAGCGCGCCCGAGACGCCCACGAGCAGCGCGCACAGCGCGGCGAGCAAGACGCGCCTGCGCCCGCGAAGACAGGGGAGAAGATCTGGCTCGAGATGCGCCGTGATAGTCACGTCTACGATCGGGCTGCGGGGAGTGGATGCCCTCTTGCTGGCGACCGGCGGAAATGCCGGTCGCGACGTATCGCAGATGCCATTGACTGCCCCATGGAAGGGATCTTTCCCGGCGTCGAGTCACGTTTTCGCATCTACGGCCGCTCTTTGGAGGCAGATCCCCTAACGAAGCCTCGACCCCTCCCTTACTCGCCGGGTCGTAGGTTTGGTTCGAGCCTATCGCCTCGCTTCAGATCGCCAACGTGTCGCTTTCGAGCAGCACCGCCTGGTTCGTCCGATGCATAGTTGAGCCCATCATCTATCGACTGCTACCGGGCGACGAGGCCCTCGAGAAGCGCTATGAGCTCCTCCGCCCGGGCTCGTCGGGACAGACGTTCGCGTAAGGCCGCCGGCATCTCGGTGTCGCCGAGCGCGTTTCGCTGCCACCTCGAATAGAGCTCGCCGAGCGCCGACCTCATCTCTTCGACGTCGCCGGGCGCGACGACCACCCCCGCCTCGGCTTCGCGGACGAGCGCCGCGGCGGTTCCCTCGGGCGGCACGGCCGCAAGGATCGGCCGGCGCGCGGCGAGGTATTCGTAGAGCTTGCCCGAGGGTACGTCTCGCCCGCGGGCGCCGACCTCCGGCAAGAGCAGCAGCAGCGCCTCGGAGTCGCGCTGGAGTGCGAGCGCGCGCCTGTGCGAGCAATAGGGATGGAGCTCGAGACGGTCGTCGAGTCCGAGTTGCTCGACCCACTCCCGGTCGGCGCCTCGGAAGTCGCCGGCGAAGCGCGCCACGACGTCCGTGTCCGACTCGGCGAGGGCCGTCAGGAACGGGCGAGGATCGCGCGCGCCGAAGAAGCTGCCGGTGTGCGTGATCCGGAATCGCGATCCGGCCCGGTGCTCGAGACCTTCGAAGTCCTCGAAGTCGCAGCCGTTCGGGATCACGGCCACGTTTGCACCCGCGTTGCGGGCGCGTGCCTCCGCGGCGATCGTCTCGGTGACCGCGACGATCGCATCGGCGTACCGAGCGACGAGCCGTGCCACTCGCTCGTGCTCCCGCTCCTTCAGTCGCGTCACGAGCCGCTCGATCGGCCGGTCGGGGTTGGCGACCATGGAGTCGCGCATGTCGGCGACCCACCGCACGCCGGTCAGGCGCTTCACCGCCGCGCCGACGAGATGGATCGAGCTCGGCGGTGAGGTCGTCAGGAGGACATCGATTCCCTCACGGCGGACGATGCGCGTGGCGGTGGGGACGGCGGTCAGCGTCCAGGGCACGTCCTCGTCCGGAACGAGCAGACGCCGCGGCGTGAGCGCGAGCTTGCGGGCGATCAGCTCCAGCCCGGTCACGCCGCGCAGCTCCTCCGCGGGCTTCCGTCCGCGCGGCCCGATGTAGCGCGCACGGTGTAGCACCACTCCGGGCGGCGGCGCCAGCTCCTCGTCGCGGTGGATCCAGCGTGGATCTTCGGGCGCGAGAACGTGCGTCTCCACGCCGAGCTCGGAGAGATGCGCCGCGAACTTCAGAGGGCGCTGCACCCCTCCGCCACCCGCCGGCGGGAAGTAGAACGAGGACAGGAGGACCCTCATCGCCTCGGCGAGCCACGCTAGTACCCCCTCGTTAAAAGGGCGTTGCGGCCTCATTAAGCTCTTGCGCACGCGCGCGTCGACGTGGCGGCGCTCGGGGAGGCGCAAGGCTACCCTCAGATCGTGGCAGCCGCCTCGATCCTCGTCGTCGACGACGACGCGCCGATTCGGCGCATGCTCGCGCGCACGCTGGCGGCGGAGGGGCACGACGTCTCGTCGGCGGCGGACGGAGGCAGCGCGCTCGCGGCCGTCGAGCGGGCCGTCCCGGATCTCCTCGTCCTCGACGTCGCCATGCCGGGGCTCGACGGCTTCGCGGTCTGTCGACGGCTCCGGGCGAAGGGCCTCGCGCTGCCGATCCTGCTCCTCACCGCCCGCGACGGCGTTCCGGACCGCGTCGCGGGGCTGGACGCGGGGGCGGACGACTACCTCGTGAAGCCGTTCGCGAGCGAGGAGCTCGTCGCCCGCGTGCGCGCGCTGCTGCGCAGGGGACGCGAGCCGGCGGACGTGCTCGCGCACGGCGATCTCGTGCTCGACCTGAGCGCCCGCACCGCGCGCCGCGGTGGCCGCGAGCTCGGCCTCTCGGCCCGCGAGCTCGACCTGCTCGAGCTCCTGCTCCGGAACGCCCGCCAGGTCGTCACGCGGGAGTTGGCGCTCGAGCGCGTGTGGGGCGGAGCGGCCGCGGCGAGCCCCAACGTGGTCGACCGCTACGTCTCGTACCTGCGACGGAAGCTCGGCGACCCCCCGCTGATCGGGACCGTCCGGGGAGTCGGGTTCGTGCTCGGAGCGTGAGCGGCCGCTCGCTCCAGGCCCGCTCGGTTGCCGCGGCGACGCTCGCGATCCTGCTCTCGCTCGTCGCCGTCGGGGTCGCCGTCGACGCCCTCGTCGCGCGGCACCTGCACCGCTCGCTCGACCACGCGCTCCGCCGGCGCGCGGTGGAGGTGGCGCAGCTCAGCGCGTCCGCGCCGGCCCTGCTCACGCGGCCGGGCGCGCTCGACTCGCCGCTGGCCGGGACGCAGGTCTCGGTGCAGGTGGTGGATCGGCACGGGCGGATCGTGGCGCGGTCGCTCGACCTCGGCGGGCGCGTGCTGCCGGCGGCCGCGGCCGCGCCCGCGGCGATCCGCGACGGCCGGAGCACCTACGAGACCGACGACCATCTGCGCGTCTACGTCGCGCCGCTCGCCGACGTCGGCGGGCCGGCCGCCGGCGGCGCGGTCGTCGTCGCCGCCTCGACGCACGACCTGAACGCGACGCTCGGGAGCCTGCACCTCTTCCTCGCCGTCGGCGGCCTCGCCGCGGCGCTCCTCGGCGCGATCGCCGTCGCGCTGCTCATGCGCCGCGCGCTGCGGCCGCTCGCCCGACTGGCGGACGCCGCCGCCGACGTCGAGCGCACCGGCGATCCCAGGCGCAGGCTGCCCGAGCCCGAGGCCGTCGACGAGGTCGGCCGGCTCGCGGCGACGCTCAACGCGATGCTCGCCAGCCTCGAGCGGGCGCGCGAGGGCGAGCGGCGCTTCCTCGCCGACGCCTCGCACGAGCTGCGGACTCCGCTGACGGCGCTGCGCGGCAACGTCGCCTACCTCGCGCGGCACGGCGCGACGCCGGAGCTCGTCGCCGACCTCGAGCACGACGCCGAGCGGCTCGCCCGCCTCGCCGACGACCTCCTCGTCCTCTCGCGCGAGGAGTCGGCGGCGCCGCCGGACGAGGAGGTCAGGCTCGACGAGCTCGCGGGCGAAGCGGATCGTGTCGAGGTCGACGCGCCCGAGCCGGTCGCCGTGCGTGGCGATCGCTCCGCGCTCGAGCGCGCGCTCGGGAACCTCGTCCAGAACGCCGAGCGCTACGGGCCGCCGGGCGGGCGGATCACCGTGACGGTCGCGCAGGCCGACGGCCTCGCCCGGCTCACGGTCGCCGACGAGGGCAAGGGCCTCCAGCCCTTCGAGGCCGAACGGGCCTTCCGCCGTTTCTGGCGCGGCGAGCACGGCAAGCCCGGGTCAGGGCTCGGGCTCGCGATCGTCCAAGCGATCGCCGAGCGGCACGGCGGTCGCGCCTACGCACAGGGGGCGCGGTTCACGATCGAGCTTCCGGCTCTCAGAGACCTCTCAGAGAGGCCCGGTACAAAGGGAGAGCAATGAGCTACCTCCGCACGCTCTCGACCCGCAGCCTCCTCGTCCTCGTCGCTGCCGTCGCGCTCCTCGCGGGCGGCGGCGCGGCGATCGCCGTCGCCGCCGGCGGCGGGAGCGGGCCTACGCCTCCGCCCAAGGCGCTGCCGGAGGCGCTGCACGACGCGCTCGCCGCCTCGAAGCCCGACGGCATCACGGCCCGGATCAAGTTCACCAACAACCTCTTCCCCTCCGGCGCCCTCGTCGGCCAGGCCGGGTCGGCGCTCCTGTCCGGCGCCTCCGGCCGCCTCTGGCTGACGAACGACGGCCGCGGCCGGCTCGAGCTCCAGTCCGACGCCGGGGACGCTCAGGTGGTCTGGAACCAGAGCGACGTCACGGTCTACGACGCGTCCTCGAACACCGTTTACCACGCGAAGCTCCCGGCCCACCAGCAGCAGAGCGAGTCCGCCAACAGCGCGCCGCCGAGCGTGACCGAGATCGCGAACTTCCTGACGAAGGTCGGCCAGCATGCCGACGTCTCCGACGCGCGCCCGACGAACGTGGCCGGCCAGCCCGCCTACAGCGTCTCGGTCTCGCCGAAGCACGACGGCGGGCTGCTCGGCTCGGCCGAGCTCGCCTGGGACGCGGCGCGCGGCGTGCCGCTCCGGATCGGGATCTACGCGCAGGGGAGCTCGTCGCCCGTGCTCCAGCTCGAGGCGACGCACATCTCGTACGGCGCCGTCTCCGACGCGGCCGTGAGCGTCTCTCCCCCCGCCGGCGCGAAGACCGTCGACGTCGGCACGCCGTCGGCGAATCACGGCTCCGACAGCACCGCCAAGCCCGTGAGCGGGCTCGACGCGGTGCAGGCCGCCGCGGGCTTCCAGGTCGTCGCGCCGGACACGCTCGTCGGGCTGCCGCGCCAGGACGTGCGTCTCGTCGGCAAGGCCGCACTCGTCGTCTACGGCCATGGGCTCGGGGCGATCGTCGTCGTCGAGCGGGCGGCCGACACGGCGGCGTCGGGATCAGGCGGCGGCATGCTCTCGAGCCTCCCGACGGTCTCGCTCGACGGGAGCACGGGCCACGAGCTCGCGACGCAGCTCGGCACCGTGCTCGGCTGGCAGCGGAACGGCGTCGACTTCGTCCTCGCGGGCTCCCTCCCGCCGGCCGCCGCCGAGACCGCCGCACGCGACCTGAGCAAGTGAGCGAGGCGCCACCGGTCGCGACGCGCGGCCTCGTGAAGCGCTACGGCGAGATCCTCGCGGTCGACCACGTCGACCTGACCGTCGAGCGCGGCGACGTCTTCGGCTACCTGGGGCCGAACGGCGCCGGGAAGACGACCTCCCTGCGCATGATGCTCGGCCTGATCCGGCCCACCGAGGGCTCCGTCCAGCTCTTCGGGCGCGATCCCCTTCGGGACGGCGCCAGGGCGCTCGACGGCGTGGCCGGCTTCGTCGAGGGGCCGCGCTTCTACCCGTACCTCTCCGGCCGGCGGAACCTCCGCCTGCTCGCCGACTACGACGACGGCGACTCGCGCTCCCGCATCGACGAGGTGCTCGAGCTCGTTGAGCTGACCGACCGCGCGAAGGACAAGGTGGGCG
>VAXK01000104.1 GCA_005885565.1 Actinomycetota bacterium | reverse complement strand
GAGCCGAGCTCGTCGAGGATGCGCCGCAGCGCGAGGAGCGCCGTCGTCCGCGCCGCCGCGTAGCCGTCCTCGACCGTCATGTCCTCTCCGACCCTGCCCGTGAGTCCGATCGGGCCGATCCCCGAGAGGTAGGCGAGCCCGCCGTGGACGAGCACGGGCCTGAGCTTCGGCCGGAAGGGAAGCTCCGGGATCTCCGGGATCTCGAGCCCGAGCGCGGCGGCGCGCTCGTCGGCGGTCATGAGGCGATCGTCGCCGGCACGGCCGCCGCACGATAACGCCTTGATCTCGCGTCGCCAGGGGCGTATACCCCTGTTGTGTCCCGGCCGATCCTGCCGGGCTCTCAGGGGAAAGGAGCCTCTCTATGCCGCCAAAGCGCCGCATCCTCGTGCAGGCGGGCCACGCCGATCCACGCGAACCGGGCTTCGAACGGGACTCGGGCGCCGACGGCGAAGCCGAGCTCGTCAAGAAGATTCGAAACCGCCTCGTCGCGATCCTGCGACAGGACGACCGCTTCGAGCCGGTGTCGATGCCCGGCAAGATCCCGAACGGAACTCGAGCCGACGCAGCCGTCTTCCTGCATGCAGACGGCGTGGACGATCCGAAGCCGGGCGGCTTCTCGTTCGGCTTTCCCGATTTCGCCGTCAACAAGAAGCTCGCCGACTTGATCGCTGCAGAGTTCACGAAGATTCCCGGGCATCCGCGGCGGCAGGGGACAACATCACGGAGGACGCGCACAAGTACTACGGCTTCCGCCTGGTGAGCTCCGACGGGCCGGAGACGCTCGTCGAGCACGGCTTCATGAGCAACCCGAGCGAGAGGCGGTGGCTGGAAAGCCATGTTCCGCAGCTCGCGCACGCGGAGTACGTCGCGATCTGCCGGTTCTTCGGCGTGGCCCCCGCCGACGGCAACGGGGCTCGGACACCGGCTGCGACCGGCGCGACCGAAGCACTGACGAAGAGCTCGACGATCCTGGCAGCGCCTCGTGCCACCGAAGCGCAGCTCCGGGCCCACCTCGTCTCGCACCACCGTGCCCATCACAGCCAGAGCGTGTACAAGGACTCCGCCCTCGCGAACATCGTCCGGCTGTACGTCGCCACGTCGAAGTCGATCGGGCTCGATCCGCTCGTCGCCGTCAGCCAGATGAACCTCGAGACCGGGCACCTGACCTCACAGGCGTCGCAGCCGCCTCAGCGCAACCCGGCCGGGATCGGCATCACCGGCGCGCCCGGTGAGGGAGTCTCTTTCCCGAGCTGGAGCAAGGCCGTCCGCGCGCACGTCGGCCGGCTGGCCGCGTACGCCATTCCCAAGGGCCAGGGGACTCCGGCTCAGAAGGCGCTGATCACGGAGGCGCTCGCGGTGCGGCCGCTTCCCGACTCGAAGCGCGGGGTGGCCGCTCGGCTCCAGGGGCTGTCGCGCAACTGGGCGGCCGACCCGGCGTACGCGGACAAGATCGTGCGAATCGCGGCGGAGATCGAGGCGACCTAGCGCGCGGCTCGTAGAACAGGCCGGGCGATCGGCGAACCATACCTTGCAACAGTCTGTTGCAAGGTCTGGGTTGGCTTTGCCGGCCGCGGCGGCGGCTTGGAGTCGACCAGAACGGCCGCGGCCAGAAGGACGGCCATCGCGATCGTGCTCTCGCCGGCGAGGCTCCGCGGCAGGCGGGTCAGGATGCTGCCGTCGCCGCGCTCGAGCGCGGGTCGCGCGACGAAGTGGTGGACCGCGCCCCACGAGAGCGCCACGCAGACGAGCCCGAGCTTCACGAGCAGCACGTGCCCGTACCCCTGCGTCCACAGGTCGGAGAGCTGCGGAAGCCGCAGGACGCTCAGGTAGACGCCCGCGCAGACGAGGCAGGCGACGAGGACGGAGGCGAGCTTCGAGAAGCGCAGGAAGGCCGTTCGCCGGAGCTCCGGCGCCGCCGGCCACACGACCGCCACGAGCTGGACGAGGCCGCCCATCCAGAGCGTCGCCGCCGAGAGGTGGATCCAGTCCGCGAGCTCGGAGAGCCACGACGAGCCCGCGTCGGCGGCCGAGTGCCCCGAGAGCGAGAGGCCCGACGCGAAGCCCAGCCCGAGCAGGAAGGCCGGCCAGAGGAAGATCGTCCGGTCGGTCAGCCACGCGAGGTAGAGCAGCGCGGTGACGAGCGCGAAGCCGAGCGTCATCGCGATGAAGGCCTGGCCGAAGCGCGTCCCCCCGACGATCGGCGACAGGTCGCCGTAGAGGAGGCGGCCGAACGGGAGCTGGAGGGCGTCCTCCGCGCGGAGCAGGAACGCCGCGATCCCGACCTCGAGCACCGCGACGGCCCCCACGCCGGTGACGACGAAGAAGCGGCGCTCGGCGGCGCGTGGGAGCGGAGCCCGCACCACGAGGAGCCGGAAGCCCATCCCCCCGACGAGGAGGGCGAGCGCGAGGAAGTACGCCCACCGCACGACGTGCTCGGTGCGCGTGGGGCCGGACGCGCCGTAGGCATCCGTCGGCGGCGGCGCCGGGTAGCGGACGCCGAACGTGAAGACCCCGGAAACGACGTGGCCGTCGCCCGAGAGGACGTGCCACCGCACGGTGTACGGCCCCTTCGAGAGCCGCCGGACCGGCGTGACGACGAAGTGCTTGTCCGCTCCGCTCCGCGCCTGCCTCGAGACCACGGTGCCGCCCGCGCTGTAGACGGTCACCGCTCCGGGCAGCACGGTGACCGCCTGGTCGAAGTTCAGGCGCACGGAGGCGGGCGAGGTCTCGACGCGCTGCCGGAACGAGGGCGAGGTGTGCTCGAGGCTCGCGTGAGCGAAGGCATTGGCCGGAAAGGCCAGAGCCCCGAGCGCGGCGACGAGCGCAACGCGTCTCATCGGTGGGGGTTCCCGGCAAGTGGCGAGAGGTGCCCGAAGATCGGCGCGAGATCGCGGTCGCAGTAGAGGAAGACGGCGAGCACGACGAAGGTGAGCGCGAAGCCGCTCTCGAAGACGAGCGAGCGCCGGCGCAGCGCGCGGCCGAGCGGGAAGATCGTCGCGGTCACCATCGTCCACCCGATCAGGTGGTGCAGGAAGGCCGAGCGCTGGAAGTACCAGCCGTTCTGCTCGTGGATGAGGAACGCAGTGCCCGAGACGAGGAAGGCGAGCGCGATGCAGAGCCGCCAGAGCGGGCTCTTGAGCTTCCCGCGAACGAGGCCGAGCTCGGCGCCTCCGGCGAGCATCATCACCTGGGCCCAGGCGCCGTGCGCGAGCGTGTGGATGGTCGAGTTGGTGAAGAAGACCATCACGGGCCACATGAAGATGCCCATGCCGAAGGCGAAGCCGGGCCAGAGGTAGGCGCGCCAGCGGCGTCGCCCCCACACCTCGGGGCCGACGATCGCCTCGGCGAGCAGGCAGAGGCCGAGGACCAGGAAGCCCGTCGCGAACATCCAGTGGACGTGCTCAGCGGGCGGCTGCATCGGCCTCCTCCGCAGCGAGGTCCTCGATGAGCCCGGGCGCGACGCCGAGCGCGAAGAGGATCCCGACGACCACGACCCAGAGCGGCGGCTCGACGAAGAGCCACCAGAAGCCCTGTCCGCGCGGGTGGAGCAGCGTGATCCGGTACGGCTGGACGAAGGCCCACGCGAGCCCGGCCACGATCGTGAGTGGGCCGAGCGCCGAGACGGCGCGCGCGCGGGCCGTGCGGTGGGCCGTGCGTGCCTTCAGTTGACTTGCGAGTTCCGCGTTCATCGTCCTCCGAGCAGGCGTCGAGGGTCGGCCGGAGCCCGCGGTGAGGTCGAGCGGAGCCGCGGGCTACGCGGGAAGCGGCGGTGGCCGGCTCTCGAAGGCCAGGCCGAAGAGCCGCCGCGGCGCGAGCGTGACGGCGGCGGGCCGCGGGAGCGGCTCGCGACGCGCGGCCACGACGCGCCGCGCATGCTCGGCGGCGTCCGCGGCGTAGCGCTCGTACTCGCTGAGCCAGCGGGCGACGGCACCGTAGAGGAGCGCGACGACGACCGCGAGCACGGCGAAGACCGGCAGCGCCGAGCTGTGGAGCCACGGCGCGACGAGGGGCCAGCGGCCGCTCGCGATCTTCTCGGCATCGCTCTGGACGAGGTAGAGGAGCGAGGTGGTCGCAAAGGTCAGCGCCCAGAGCCGGGGCGAGAGCTCGAGCCGCAGTCGCGGCGCCGGTGTGTGACGGACCGCGCCCAGCACACGCTCGGCCGCGCGCGCCGTCGCCCGCGCGCGTACGAACCGCCAGGCGAGCCGCGCCAGGAGGAGCGCGATGCCCACCTTCACGAAGGCGAGCAGGAGCGGGTAATAGTCCGCACCGGAGTAGCTGGGCGACTCGACGTGCCGCCCGACGTCGAGCCGGTGCGTCAGGCTGCGGCCGACGAGCTCCGCGACGAGCGCGAGCAGCCCGAACGCCGCGGCGGCGAGAGCTCGGTGGTGGCGGCGCGCCCGCTCCATCTCGCCCGCAGTGTGACGAGCCGAGCGGGTCGCGCGCAACTCGCCGGGTCAGCCGAGCAGCGTCAGCGTCCAGTCGGAGCGGCAGCTCTCGTCGAAGCTGAAGATCAGGATCCGCTGGTAGCGGCCGAGGCAGAGGTCGCCGCCGCTGAACGGGATCTGCTCCGTCCGCGGGCCGAGCAGGAAGCCGAGCATCCGCTGGCGCTCCGTCGTCTCCTTCGGGACGAGCCGCTCGAGGAAGCACTCGAGGTCCTCGAAGAGGCCTCCTTCGCGCTCGGCGATCCGCACAAGCGCGCTCTCGCCCGAGGAGACGTAGGCGATGCCGTCGCCGAAGGGGGAGCGGGCCACGTCGTGCGCGACCTCGTTCGTGATGTCGAGCACCGCAAGTGACGGCAGCGCCGCGGCGATCGAGTACGGGATCTCGACGCTGGTCACGGCGCAGCCACTTCGCGTGGGAGGCGGAACTGGACGTCCTCGCGCGCGACCGTCACCTCCTCCACCTCGTCGTAGCCGAGCGCCGCGAGCCGGGCGAGCACCGCCTGGACGAGCTCCTCCGGCGTCGAGGCGCCCGCGGTGAGCCCGACGGTCGTGTGACCGTCGAGGAGCTCCGGGTCGAGCGTGCTCTCGCCGTCGATGAGCGCGGCGTCCGCGCCCGCGATCTGCGCCACCTCCACCAGCCGCTGCGCGTTCGAGCTCGTCTCGGAGCCGATCACGAGGATGAGCGTCGCCTCGTCGGCGAGCTGCTTCACGGCGTCCTGGCGGTTCTGCGTGGCGTAGCAGATGTCGTCCGCGGCCGGCCGGCGCAAGCCGCCGAAGCGCTGCTCGAGCACCTGCACCGTGGACGCGACGTCGTCGAGCGAGAGCGTCGTCTGCGAGATGACCGCGAGCGGCTTGCCGTCGATGTCGAGCCGCTCGGCGTCCTCCGGCGACTCGACGACGACGATCGCGTCGGGCCGCTCGCCCTTCGTCCCGATCACCTCGACGTGGTCGGCGTGACCGACAAGGGCAACGAGATGGCCGGTGTCGGCGTAGCGGCGCGCCTCGGCGTGCACCTTGGAGACGAGCGGACAGACGGCGTCGACGACCCGCAGGCAGATCGCTCCCGACGGAACCTCCTCCTCGGAGTCGACGAAGACGGCGCCCAGCCGCTCGAGCCGTCGCACGACGTGGTCGTTGTGGACGATCTGGTGCCGCACGTAGATCGGCGGGCCGTGCTGCTCCAGCAGCCGCTCGACGATCTCGATCGCACGGTCGACGCCGGCGCAGAACGAGCGGGGGGCGGCGAGGAGGACCCGCTTAGCCACGCGTCCACGTCCTCGTGGCGGCTGCGAGGGCGTCGAGGGCGCGCTTCCCGTCGAGGCCGGCCC
>VAXK01000103.1 GCA_005885565.1 Actinomycetota bacterium | reverse complement strand
AGGCGACGGCCGGCGCGATCCTCGTCGGGCTGCGGAGCGGCGCGAGCGTCGGTGTCGCCGTCGGCCGTGTCCGCTCGGCGCCGAACCCCGGCCGCGGCCAGGTCGCGCCCTTCTCCTCGACGGGGCTCGCTTTCGACGGGCGGGTGAAGCCGGAGCTCGTCGCGCCCGGGGTCGCCCTCACCACCTCCGAGCCCGGCACTGGCACCGCCGGCGCGCCCACGTACGGCACGGTCAACGGCTCGAGCGCGGCGGCGGCCGTCGTCGCGGGCGCGGCGGCGCTGCTCGCGCAGGCGCGGACGGCGCTGGACGCCTCGGCGCTCCGGAGCCTCCTCGCCGAGACCGCACGCCCGCTCGCCGCGACGCCGGTGACGGCCCAGGGCGCCGGACGCGTCGACCCCGGCGCGGCGTCGGCCGCCGAGCTCGCCGTCGAGCCGGCGAGCCTCGCGGTCGGTCGCGCCGGGGGCTCCGGGTGGGAGGGCCGGCAGACGCTCGTCGTGCGGAACCTCTCGACGCGCGACCTTCCGGTCCGGATCCGGATCGAGCACTCGAGCGAGGGCGCGGCCGCGGTCCGATTCTCGGCGCGGCCGGCGCGCTTCCGCCTCCGTCGCGGGCACACCATGCAGATTCCGCTCCGCGTGACCGTCGCCGGCTCTCGGGTGGGGACGGCGCCCGCGGAGGGGGCGATCCTCGTCGGGGCGGTCGGCGACCAGCCCCTGCGCATGCCGTGGGCGGTCACCTTCGGCGCCCCGCACCGCGACCTCCTCCGCCGCGTGTCGTTGTCGCTCTCGAGCTTCCGCCCGTCGGACCAGAAGCCCTCCGTGCTCACGCTGGAGGCGGGCAAGCTCGCGCACACGGCCGGCCACGACGAGGTGCAGGCACTCGAGCGGCTCGACATCACGCTCTGGAATGCGCGCGGCGTCAGGCTCGGCCTCCTCGCCCGCCTGCGCGACGTGCTCCCGGGCACGTACGAGTTCGGGATCACCGGCCGCAGCCCCGCCGGCGCGCCGCTCGACCACGGCGTCTACCAGCTCCGGATCGTCGCCGTGCCGACGTCGAAGGGGCCCGCGACGCGCCGATCGCTCACCTTCCGAATTCGCTAGGTGCGTATACTCGGCCCGCCTTTTTCGCGAGCAAATCGGGCCTTTCCCACGTCCACAAGGAGCGGCACGTGACCGTCGAAGCACCCGTCTCTCACCTGCGCGAGAACCCGTACGACATCGCCCGCGAGCAGCTGCGGCGGGTGGCCGACGCCTTCGCGATCGACTCGAATCTGATCAACGTGCTCTCCGAGTGCAAGAAGTCGGTCGTCGTCTCGATCCCGGTCGGCATGGACGACGGGAGCGTGCGCGTCTTCGAGGGCTACCGGGTCACGCACAACATCGCGCGCGGCCCCTCGAAGGGCGGGATCCGCTACCACCAGGACGTCACGCTCGACGAGGTGAAGGCGCTCGCGATGTGGATGACGTGGAAGTGCGCGCTGATGAACATCCCCTTCGGCGGCGCGAAGGGCGGCGTCATCTGCGACCCGAAGCAGCTCTCCGAGCTCGAGCTCCAGAAGCTGACGCGCCGCTACACGAGCGAGATCATCAACGAGATCGGCCCGGAGCGGGACATCCCGGCGCCCGACGTCGGCACGACGCCGCGCGTGATGGCGTGGATCTTCGACACGTACTCGATGAACAAGGGTCACTCCGTGCTCGGCGTCGTCACCGGCAAGCCGCTCCAGCTCGGCGGGTCGCTCGGGCGCGAGGAGGCCACGGCGCGCGGCTCGCTCTTCTGCATCCGCGAGGCGGTGCGCAAGCGCAGCCGCCGGATCGAGGAACTGCGGGTCGCGGTACAGGGATTCGGCAACGTCGGCAGCTTCCTCGCCAAGTTCCTCGCCGAGGACGGGGCCAAGGTGGTCGCGATCTCGGACTCGCGGACAGCGCTCCACAACCCGAACGGGATCGACGTCCCCGCCGCGTTCGCGCACAAGCAGGAGACCGGCACTCTCGAGGGGCTGCGCGGCGCCGAGACGATCACGAACGAGGAGCTCCTGATCCTCGACTGCGACGTTCTCGCCCCCTGCGCGTTGGAGCAGGTGATCACCGGCGAGAACGCCGACCAGGTGAAGGCGGACATCGTCTGCGAGGGCGCCAACGGCCCGCTCACCCCCACCGCGGACGAGATCCTCGAGGACAAGGGCGTCCTCATCCTCCCGGACGTGCTCGCGAACGCGGGCGGCGTCGTCGTCTCCTACTTCGAGTGGGTGCAGGGCCTCCAGGAGTACTTCTGGAAGGAGGCCGAGGTGAACGCGAAGCTGAACGACATCGTCGTGCGGGCGTTCAACGAGACCTGGGCGACGCGCGAGACGCGCCAGACGAGCATGCGCGTCGCCGCGTACGGCGTCGCGGTGCAGCGGGTGGCCGAGGCGACGACGACGCGCGGCCTCTATCCGTAGCGTCACCCTCTACAAGGCACGAGGCTGCCACCTCTGCGAGCGAGCGCTGCGGGTGGTGGAGGAGGTGCGCGCGGAACGCGACTTCGACCTGCGCGTGGTCGACATCGAGGGCGATCCCGAGCTCGAGGCACGCTACCGGGAGTGGCTCCCCGTGGTCGAGATCGACGGCGAGCGGGCCTTCGTCTACTACGTCCAGGCCGCCGATCTGAGGCGCCGGTTGGACGCACAAGCACAGCCCTGAACGGGCTGGCAGAATGGGCGGGCGGTGTTACAAACCTCGACCCAAGGAGCGGCGGTGGCGGATCGTCTGACCGTGGGGGTGGCGGCGCGTCTCTCCCGCTATCTCCAAGTCCTCACCCAGGCGAAGAAGATGGGCAAGGACCGCATCTCGTCGCAGGAGATCTCCGACTACACGAACGTCAATGCGACGCAGATCCGCCGCGACCTCTCCGCCTTCGGCAAGTTCGGCAAGCGCGGCGTGGGCTACAACATCGACAGCCTCCTCGCCGAGATCCGCAAGATCCTCCGCACCCAGGGCCAGCACAACATCGCGCTCGTCGGCGCCGGCCGGCTGGGCCAGGCGATCGGCAGCTCGTCGATCTTCGCCGAGCACGGGATCAACATCGCCGCCGTCTTCGACACCGACCCCGACAAGGTCGGCCGCCGGGTCGGGCACGTCGAGGTCAGCGACTACACGGGGCTCTCGCAGATCGTCCACGACAAGAACATCATCGTCGGCGTGCTGGCCGTTCCGCCCGACAACGCGCAGGCCGCGGCGGACGACCTCGTCGACGCAGGGGTGAAGATCCTCTTCAACTACTCGGAGGCGCTCCTCGACGTGCCTGGCGACGTCGTCGTCCACACCTCGAACCCTGCCGTCGAGCTGCTCCACGCGCTCTACTTCCACCTGACGTAGGGGCGCGTCTTGCCCGTGGGAGCGAAGTGCCTTCCCTCTTCGCCCGCGGTCCTTCATTTGCGGTAGACGAGCGTTTATAGTCCGGCCGCCAATCGTCCAAGGGGGAGAGGGGGATCTTCATGAGAAGACTCATCGTCTGCGGCCTCGTCGCGGCCGTGACGGCGATCGCCGCGCCCGCGGCGTTCGGTTCCAACTACATCGTCCTCTACAAGGGACAGACGATCCAGGGGGACGCCGGATCGACGATCCAGAAGGCGGGCGGGACGCTCGTCTACGCGTATCCGCAGATCGGCGTCGCCATCGCGAGCTCGACGAACCCGTCGTTCCGCGACAACCTGCTCAAGAACTCGAGCATCTCGAACGCGGCGGCGACGGACGCGTACGCGACCCAGCTTCCGGATACGGAGTCGCGCGCGAGCTCGTCGGCCGACAACGGGCCGCCTTCCGGCGACCTGCCGAGCTCACCCGCGACCGACAGCGACTCGCTCTCGCCGCTCCAGTGGGACATGCGGCAGATCCACACGCCCGAGGCGCACGCGATCACCGGCGGCAGCCCCGCCGTGCTCGCGGGCGACATCGACACCGGGATCGACTTCAACCATCCCGACCTGAAGCAGAACATCGACGTCGCCGACAGCGCCAACTGCACGAGCGGCGCACCCGTTCCGGGTCTCGCGGCCCAGGACGACAACGGCCACGGCACGCACACCGCCGGCACGATCGCGGCGGCCTCGAACGGCTTCGGCATCGTCGGCGTGGCGCCGAACGTCCACATCGCGGCCATCAAGGCGGGCAACGCCGCGGGGTTCTTCTTCCCGGAGGCGGTGGTCTGCTCGTTCATGTGGGCGGCGACGCACCACGTCGACGTTACGAACAACAGCTACTTCGCCGACCCGTTCCTCTTCAACTGCCACAACGATCCCGTTCAGCAGGCGATCTGGGCCGCCGAGTCACGGGCGATCCTGTATGCCGAGCAGAACGGCGTCACGGTCGTGGCGGCGGCGGGGAACGAGAGCGAGGACCTCGCGCACCCGACGACCGATGCGACGAGCCCGGACAACGGGACGCCCATCACGCGATCGGTTACCAACGCCTGCGTCGTCATCCCGGTCGAGGTGCCGGGCGTGATCGGCGTCTCCGCCGACGGGAACGCGCGACAGACGGACAGCCAGGGCAACCCGATCGGCGGCTACCTGAAGTCGTTCTACTCCAACGTCGGCGTGGGCGTGATCCAGCTCGTCGCTCCCGGCGGCGACTCCGTCTTCGGCCGGACGCCAGAGGCGGTGAACGGCCGTGTTCTCTCGACGTGGCCGCCGAACACCCCGTGCACCCGGTCGGTGCACGAGACCTCGAGCGACCCGAACGAGCCGACGGTCGTCTACTGCTACCTGCAGGGGACGTCGATGGCCTCGCCGCACGTCGCCGGGGTGGCCGCGCTGATAGTCAGCCAGTTCGGAAACCTCAACTCGCCGCAGAACGGGAAGATGCGGCCCGATCAGGTCAAGGCCTTCCTCGACCAGACGGCCGATCCGCAGCCGTGCCCGACGTTCCTCCCGCCGACGTACGAGAGCTTCTTCGGCGTCGGCACCGAGAGCGGGCAGTTCTACGCCTGCCAGGGTGGCCCGGGCTACAACTCGTGGTACGGGAACGGCCAGGTGAACGCGCTCAGCGCGGTCACGCACAGCCCATAACGACGCGAGAGAGCGATCGAGGCGAAGGGCCGGCGGCGACGCCGGCTCTTCGTCTTTCATAGGCGCCGATGCGCATCCTCCTCTGGCACGGCTACCTGCTCGCCGGGACGGGCTCGAACGTCTACACGCGGGCGCTGGCGCGGGAGTGGAGCCGCGCCGGCCACGAGGTGGTCGTCTTCTCCCAGGAGCCGCACCCAGAGGCGTACGACCTCGGCGGCGCCGAGACCGTGCGGCCGGCGATCGGCGGCGTCCTCCCGGTCTTCGTCGTCGACCGCTACGAGGGGCTCGAGGCGAGGCGCCTCCAGGAGCTGACGCGCGAGCAGCGGGAGCGCTACGTCGCCGCGAACGAGGCCGCCGTCCAGGAGCGGCTTCCGGCCGACCTCGTCTTCGCGAACCACGTGCTCCCGGGTGGGGCGGTGGCGTTCGAGGTCGGAGGGCGGTATGCGGTGAAGGTCCACGGCTCGGAGCTCGAGTACGCGATGCGCGGGAACGACGAGCTGGTCGCGTGGGGGAGAACGGCGCTCGCGCGCGCCGAGGCGGTCTTCGTCGGCTCCGCGCACATCCGCGAGGTGCTCGAGGACGTCGTCGGCCACGTCGACCGCGTCCACGAGGTGCCGCCGGGCGTCGACGTCGACGAGTTCCGGCCGCGGCCGCGCGACGAGGCCTTCGCCGGCCTGCTCGAGGAGACCCGTCGCGACGCGCCGAACCCGGGGAACGCGCGCGAGCGGCTTCCGGACGAGGGAAACGCGGCTCGATTCGAGGCCTTCCTTGCCGGCGACGAGCCGACGGTCGTCTACTTCGGCAAGCTCCTCCACAACAAGGGCGTCCATGTCTTGCTCGAGGCGCTCCGCGGCCTGGACGCGCGCGCGGTGATCGTCGGCTTCGGCGACTACCGGCGCGAGCTCGAGGCGGCGGCGCCGGAGCGGACGCTCTTCACCGGCCCCCTCGAGCACCGCCACCTCGTGCACCTGCTCCCGCTCGCGGACGTCGCCGTCGTGCCGTCGATCTTCCCGGAGGCCTTCGGGATGGTGGCCGCGGAGGCCGCGGCGTCGGGGTGCCCGGCGCTCGTCGCCCGACACTCGGGCCTCGCCGAGGTGGCGCGCGGCCTCGAGGCCGAGTATCCCGAGCGCCACGCAGGGCTCGCGAGCTTCGCGACCGGCGACGTCGACGACCTGCGGACGAAGCTGCGTGCGCTCCTCGCCCTGCCGCCGGAGGAGCGGCGCGAGCTCGGCGCCGCCGCCCGCCGCGCCGCCGTAGCCCGCTGGAGCTGGGCGAGCGTCGCGAAGCGGCTGCTCGCGCCGTTCCTCGCGCTCGCCCTC
>VAXK01000102.1 GCA_005885565.1 Actinomycetota bacterium | reverse complement strand
GCGACGGCGACGTCGACCTGGCTTGCGCTCCTGCTGGTCGGTCTCGGCCTCCTCCTCCTCACGGGGCTGCTCGGGATGCTCGCGCTGCGGAACATCAAGAAGGGAACGCCGCCGGTCCCCGAGCAGGCGATCCGCGAGGCACAGCTGACCCAGACCGCGCTGAAGAGCGATGCCGGGTCGTAACGGCCGCACGCCCGAGGAGGTCCGGCGCGACATCGAGGCCGAGCGCGAGCAGCTCGCCGCGGCCGTCGACGAGCTCCGCGAGGAGGTCGGTGAGGCGACCGACCTCACCGGGAAGCTCCGCGGGAAGCTGCCGGTCGTCGCGGTCGGAGCGCTCGGCGCCGGCTTCGTCCTCGCGGGCGGGATCGGCGCGACCGCGCGCCTCTTGATGCGCCGCGGCCGCGAGGGCCGGACGAAGGCGCGCCTCGGCCCGTTCTCGCTCGTCGACCGCGGCTAACCCCCAAGCGCTAGCGAACCTTGACGCTCCCCTTCAGGGCCGGGTGGGCGTCCGAGAAGCCGGTGAACGCGACGCCCGTTGCCACGTTCGCGCCCTTGCCGCGGAGGTGGAAGTTGTCCGTCTTCGACCTGTCCCGAACGGTGAGGACGTAGACGCCCGCCTTCAGGGTCGACGCGCGCGCGCCCGAGGCCGTTCGAAGCGCGATCTGCGAGCCCGGCCCCACCGAGCCCGCGAGCTTCTTCGCCGCCGGCTTGGGCTTCGGCTTGGGCGCGGGCAACGTGGCCGTGCCGACCGCGAACCTTCCCTTCATCTGCGTCGGATGCGCGTCGCACAGGTACGTGTAGATCCCGTCGGCGAAGGTCACCGTCCACGTCGTCGTCCCGACGAACTCGATCTCCGTGTGCTGGCTCACGCCGGGCCCGGTCAGGTCGAAGTTGTGGATGTCGGCCTGGTCCTTGACCGTGATCGTGTACGTGCCCGGGTCGAGGTGCGTGACGAGGTTCCCGCTCTCGTCGACCAGGGCGATGCTGAAGCCTGGGCCGACGGTCCCGGTGAGCGTGTTCTGCGCCGGGCGGGCGCCGCCCGGCAGCGCGAAGAGCAGCGCAGCGGCGACGACGAGCAGTGCGAGGGACAGGCGACGCGGCATGGGCGGTTTCATCCTTTCGAGACGTGGCTTCCGCTCACCCTACGACGGAGCGGCCGAAGTGGTTTGCGGGGCGGTCGCCCGACCGCCCCGCAAAGAGCTGCCTAGACGCCGGTCGGCCGGCCGTGCCTGCGCAGCACCAGGCCGAGGCCGATCAGGACGAGGCCGACGAGGGCAGGCACCCATACCGGCAGGCCCGTGAACGGGAGCCGGCCGCGCGTCGCCGTCCGCGCGATCGCCCCGAGGACGCCGCCCGTCGCCGACGGCTTGCCGGTCTGAGCTCCGAGGACGGCCCCCGCCGCCGTGCTCGTGGTGCTCGATCCGGTGGTCGTCGTCGAGCCGGTGGTGGTCGTGCTCGTCGACGTGCTCGTCGTGCTCGACCCGGTGGTCGTGGTCGAGGACGTGGAGCTCGTCGTCGTGGAGCTGGTCGTCGTCGTCGAGTGCGTGGTCGTGGACGTCGTCGAAGGCGTCGTGGTCGACGTCGTGGTCGACGTCGTGCCGCCGCTCGGGCACCGGCTCGCGTCGTGGCTATGCGGGCCGGGCGTCGACGGCCCGAGCAGGATGTCGCCAGCGTGCTTGCTGTGACCGTTGTTCCAGCCGTTGATGCTGATCGAGATCACGACGTAGGGGTTCGTCGCCGAGCCCGTCTTGTGGCAGACGAGCACCTTCTGGCCGGCGGTCGAGTGCGTCCGGGTCGAGTGTGTGGAGCCGACGTGGCTCGAGCTCGAGACGTGGGTCGAGCTCGAGACGTGCGTCGAGGTCACGTGCGAGTGTCCCTTCGCCTTCGCGTGACCCGCGCTCTTCCCGTGAGTCGACTTGCGGGTCGACTGGGTTCCCGACGACGCCGTCTTCGAGTGCTTGGTGTGTCCCGGCGCGTTCGCCGAGTTGCCGTGCGAGGGCTGTGCGCCCTGCTGCGCGTCCTGCTTCTGTTGGCCCGGAGCGTTCCCGGAGCTGCCGTGGCCGTTCCCCGCGACGGCACTGCCGCTGAACGCGATCGCCGCCACCGCAACCGCGGCCACGCCTCCAAGACCTTCCCTGAGTCGATGCATCGCGTCTCCTGATGGTGGTTGGACAGCCTTGGAGGGGCGTCCCTTCACGCGCTTTGTGCGCATGTGGAGGCGATTTCAAACCCGGAAGCCGTCAGCCGCGGAGCTCCGCTCCGAAGCGCTCGTGAAGCGCCTCGACGAGCCGCGCGCGGAGCGCGGCCGCGTCCTCGTCGGAGAGCGTCCGGTCGGGCGCCTGGAAGGCGAGCGCGAACGCGATCGACTTGTGCCCGGCCGGAACCTGCTCGCCCCGGTAGACGTCGAACGGGTGCATCTCGCGCAGCTCCGGGCCGACGACCTCGCGCGCCGCGGCGACGAGGGCCCCGGCGGGCACGTCCTCGCGGACGACGAGCGCGACGTCCTGCTTCACGGCCGGGTGCGTGACGACGTCCTCGTACTCGATCCGCTCCGGCATCTTCGCGAAGAGCTCCTCGAGGTCGAGCTCGAAGACGCCCCACTCTCCTTCGAGAAGCGACGGGTCGAGCTGCGCGACCCAGCCGCCGGGAAGCGTGGCGCAGGCCGGCGTGCGCATGAACGCATGCTGCGCCGGCTCGAAGCGTGGCTCGACGTGGAGCGCGTCGAGGAGCGTCTCGAGCGCGCCCTTCGCACGGAAGAACCCGCCCTCGGCGATCCCGCCGACACGCCACCGCTCCTCCGGGAGCCTCTCGTCCCGCGGCAGATAGACGTGCGCGACCTCGAAGAGCGCGACGCGCTCGTTGCCGCGGTCGACGTTCGCGCGCGCGGCCTCGACGAGCGAGTAGGCGAGGGTCGTCCGCAGCACGCGCTGGAGCGCCGAGAGCGGCTCGGGCAGCGCGAGCGCGCGTGGGTCGGGATCGTCCGGCCGGAGCGAGTATGTGTAGGCCTCGTAGAACCCGCAGCCGACGAGGACGTCCTCGACGAGGCGGCGGAGCCGCTGCGAGCGCATGAGCAGGCCGAACATCTCGCGCCGCATCGGCAGCGTCGAGGGCACCTCCTCCAGCGCGAAGCGCACGACCTCCTCGACGACGTCGATCTCGCGGCGCACGTCGCGGGCCCGCCACGTGGGGACGGTCACCGTCCAGTCGCCGGCGACGTCGAAGCCGAGCCGGTCGAGCGTCGTCCGCTGCCGCTCGGGCGGCAGGTGCAGGCCCGCCACCGCGTCCGACCGCTCCGGCCGCAGGCGCACCACCGGCCGCTCCGGCAGCGCGTCGTGCACGTCGGTGTGGCCGATGAAGCGCGCGCCGCAGAGCTCGACGAAAAGCTCGGTCGCGTACGTCGCCGCCTGCGCCGCCGCGTGCGGGTCGACGCCTCCGAGCGGAGGTGGAGCCGCTCGGAGGTGCGCAGCACGCCGAGCTGCTCGAAGTTGGCCGCCTCGAGGAGGACCTCCGTCGTCTCCGGGCCGACCTCGCTCTGCTCGCCGCCCATCACGCCGGCGATCGCCACCGGCCGCGCGGCGTCGGCGATCACGAGGTCGTCGGGCGTCAGCTCGCGTACCTGGCCGTCGAGCGTGCGGATGGTCTCTCGCGCGCGCGCCCGGCGAACGACGATCCGGCCATCGGCGAGCCGCGTCCGGTCGAACGCGTGCAGCGGGCTCCCGAGCGCGAGCATGACGTAGTTCGTCACGTCCACGACGTTCGAGATCGGCCGCATCCCGGCCGCGATCAGGCGCGCCTTCAGCCACGGCGGCGACTCGCCGACGGCGACGTCGCGGAAGACGCGGCCGATGTAGCGCGGGCAGCGCTCGAGGTCCTCGACGACGACGTCGACGGGCTCTTCGTGGGTGGGGGCGGGATCGCGACCCGGTGGGGGCGCGAGCTCGGCGCCCGTCAGCGCGTGCACCTCGCGCGCGATCCCGTAGATCGCCGTCAGGTCGGGCCGGTTGTAGCCGGTCTCGATCTCGAGCACGTCGTCGCCGAGGGGGAGCACGTCGCCGAGCGGCGTCCCCGCCTGCCACTCCGACGGCAGCACGAGGATGCCGGTGTGGTCGGCGCCGAGCTCGAGCTCGCGCTCGGAGAGGATCATCCCGTTCGAGACCTCGCCGCGGAGGTTCGCCGGCTCCAGCCGCTGGCCGTCGGGGAGAACCGCACCTGGGAGGGCGACCGCGACGTTCGCGCCGGCGCCGAAGTTCCACGCGCCGCAGACGATCTGCCGCGGCTCCCCCTCGCCCACGTCGACGCGGCAGAGCTGGAGCCGGTCGGCGTTCGGGTGCTTGCCGGCCTCGACCACGCGGCCGACGCGGTACAGGCCGAGGTTGCCGTCCTCGTCCGGGACGCCGCGCCGGACGATCCGGTCGACCTCGAAGCTCGTGAAGACAAGCCGCCGCGCGACCGCCTCGACCGGCCCCTCGAACGCGACGTACTCGCGTAGCCAGCTCGCGGGGACCTTCATCAGAACTGGGCGAGGACGCGGAGGTCGTTCTCCCAGAAGGCGCGCAGGTCCGGCAGCCCGTGCCGGAGCATGGCGATCCGCTCGATCCCGAGCCCGAAGGCGAAGCCCGACCACTCTTCGGGGTCGTAGCCGATGTTCTCGAAGACGCCGGGGTCGACGACGCCGGCGCCGCCCATCTCGATCCAGCCCGAGTGCTTGCAGACCGCGCAGCCGGTCCCGCCGCAGAGGAAGCACGTGACGTCGAACTCGACCGAGGGCTCGGTGAACGGGAAGAAGCTCGTCCGCATCCGTACCTCCCGCTCGGGCCCGAAGAGGGCACGGAAGAAGTGCAGCACCGTCCCCTGGAGGTCGGCGAGCGTGATCCCGCGGTCGACGGCGAGGCACTCGAACTGGAGGAAGGTCGGCGAGTGGGTCGCGTCGGGTGTGTCCCGCCGGTAGCAGCGGCCGGGCGCGATCAGGTAGAGCGGCGGCTGCCGCGACTCCATCGCGCGGATCTGGTCGGACGAGGTGTGCGGGCGGAGGACGGTGTCGTCGTCGAGGTAGAAGGTGTCGCTCGGCGAGCGCGACGGGTGGCCCGGGTCGGTCGTCAGCGCGTCGAAGCTGTGCCACACCGCCGTGACCTCGTCGCCGTCCCACACCTCGTAGCCGAGGCCGACGAAGATGTCCTCGATCTCGCGCCGGATCTGCGTCAGCAGGTGGAGCCGGCCGCGCGGGATTGGGTCGCCGGGCAACGTGACGTCGAGCCCCTCCTGTGCGAAGAGCTGCTCCAGCTCGGCCTCCTCGAGCTCGCGGCGGCGGGTGGTGATCGCCTTCTCGAGCCGCTCCCGCAGCGCGTTCAGCGCCATGCCGGTCTCGCGGTCGCGAACGGCGCGCAGCGCCTGCTTCAGCTCGCTCTTGCGGCCGAGGTAGCGCACGCGAACGTCGTCGAGCTCGGCCGCTGTCGAAGCGCCCTCGATCGCGCTCTGCGCCTCACGTTCGAGGACTTGCGGCTCCATGCGGCGACTGTATCAATGGGTCCGCGAGCCTCAGTTCGCCCCGAAATCGGTGCCAGGCACGTGCCTGGCACCGATTGACGCCGACCATGCCGCTGCGGCCCTGCCGTGGGAGCGCGAATCAGGCTACGCGAGCGGCGCGCGACGTGTCTGTCACGAAAATGCGCCAGATGTCTCGCGGTGAGAGTCCGTACGACGCGATCGCCCGCCTCTACGACCCGTGGAGCCGCAGCGTCACCGAGGACGTCGGCTTCTACGTCGAGGAGGCGGTCGCCTCAGGCGGGCCCGTCGTCGAGCTCGGCGTCGGCACCGGCCGCATCGCCTGCCCGGTCGCGCTTGCCGGGGTGTCCGTGATCGGCGTCGACTCCTCGGCTGCGATGCTCGAGGTCTGCGCCGAGCGCGCGGCCGCCGCCGGCGTCGCCGACCTGCTCGACCTGCGCCTCGGGGACCTCCGCGACCCGCCGGTCCGCGAGCGTGTCCCGCTCGTGACGTGTCCGTTCCGCGCCTACCTGCACATGCGGGGCGACGACGAGCGCCGTCACGCCCTCCGCCGTGCCCACGAGCTCCTCGTGCCCGGCGGTCGCCTCGTCTTCGACGTCTTCACGCCGGGTGCCGACGACATCGCCGAGACCGACGGACGGTGGCTCGAGCGCGAGCCCGGGATCTTCGAGCGCGCCGACTGGGACACCTCCGCGAGGACGCTGACCCTGTCCGTTCGCGACGACCGGCAGGCCTCGACGATGGTCCTGGCCTGGCTCGACCCGGAGGAGTGGCACGCCCTGCTCGTGGAGACGGGCTTCGAGGTCGTCGCGTGCTACGGCTGGTTCGACCGGCGGCCGTACGCGGGCGGCGAGGACAGCGTCTGGATCGCCCGCCGGCCCACCTGAGGCTCAAGAACGCCGCGAAGCCTCGTAGAGCGCGATCGTCCCGGCCATCGCGACGTTCAGCGACTCGGCCGTAGGCGACAGGGGAATCGTCGCGCGCTCGTCGCACTCGGCGAGCACCTCGCCGGGAAGGCCTTCCCTCTCGGCCCCCAGCACGAAGGTCGCGCGCCCGTCGGGGCCGAGCTCCGCGAGCGGGGCGCCGCCACGCGGCACGAGCGCGACCCACGGCCGCGGCGACTCCTCGAAGGCACAGGTCGGCACGCGGAAGATCGCGCCCGCCGAGGCCCGGAGCGCCTTCGGCCCGGTGGGATCGGCGCAGCCTTCGGAGAGGGCGACGAACGCAGGTCCGAGCGCGTCCGCCGCGCGAAGCAAGGCGCCCACGTTGCCGGGATCGCCGACCCGCCAGAGCGCCAACCCCGTGTCCTGGGTCGGGCCGACAAGCAGGTCGGCGCGCCGGAAGACGCCGATCACCCGCGGCGGGTGCGCGGCCGAGGAGACCTCTGCGAGCAGGGCCGGCTCGACGTTCTCACCGGCGACGAGCAGTTCGACCGGCTCGATCGCCGCGGCCCGAGCCGCCTCGACGAGATCCTCGCCCTCGGCTACGAAGAGGCCGAGCTTGTCGCGCCAGCGCCGCTCGGCCAGCTTGCGAACGAGCTTGAGCATCGCGTTCTGCCGCGAGGTGATCACTCGACGGCCCCGCGCCGAGTAGTCAGGCTTCGAGCGCGGCTTTCGCCTGCGCCGCGATCGCGCCGAAGGCGACCGGGTCGTTCACCGCCAGGTCGGCGAGCACCTTCCGGTCGAGGGCGATCTGCGCCTTCCGGCACCCCGCGACGAACTGGTTGTAGGAGAGCCCGTTCGCGCGCGCCGCCGCGTTGATCCGGACGATCCAGAGCCTGCGGAACGTCCGCTTGCGCGCCTTGCGGTCTCGATAGGCGTAGACGAGCGAGTGGTCGACCTGCTCCTTCGCGTACCGGTAGCTCGACTTCTTGAGCCCCCAGTAGCCCTTCGCCTGCTCGAGGACCTTGCGGCGCTTCTTGCGCGCGTGGACGGCCCGCTTCACCCGCGGCATCTCAGCGCCTCCCGAGCAGCCGCTTCACCGACCGCACGTTGCTCGGCGACACGGGCTGGTCCTTGCCGAAGCTGCGCTTACGCTTCGGTGACTTCTTCTCGAGGTTGTGGCTCTTCATCGCGTGCCGGCGGAGCAGCTTGCCCCCCGCCGTCAGCTTGAACCGCTTCCTCGCTGCGCTGGATGTCTTCATCTTTGGCATCGTCTCTCGTCACTCCCGCATTCTTGGTCGGGCCGAGCAGCATCACCATGTTGCGGCCGTCGAGGAGCGGCGGCGACTCCACCTGGCCGATCTCCTTGACGTCCTCCGCCAGGCGCATGAGGAGGTCGCGGCCCCGCTCCGGATGGGTCTGCTCGCGACCCCGGAACATGATCGTGACCTTCACCTTCGCGCGCTGGTTGAGGAAGCGCTCGACGTGGCCCTTCTTCGTGTTGTAGTCGTGGATCCCGATCTTGGGCCGAAACTTGATCTCCTTCACGTTGATCGAGGTCTGGTGCTTCCGCGCGAGCTTGGCCTTCTGCTCCTGCTCGTAGCGGTACTTCCCGTAGTCCATCACCCGGGCGACCGGCGGATCCGCCTGAGCCGCCACCTCGACGAGGTCGAGGTTCTTCGAGAAGGCGTACTCGAGGGCTTCCTGCGTCTGCTTGACCCCGACCTGCGTTCCGTCCTCGTCGATCAGCCGGACACGCGGGACCCGGATCGCGTCGTTGATCCGAGCCTGCTGTTGGACCGGGCGCACCGGCTCGACGTGCCGCCTCGGCCTCAAAGGGCTCTCACCAAGCTGCTTTCTCCTCCCTTGTCGAACGTCGGAACCACTCCAAGCGGTGGCCCGTCACCCTCGTCGTTCGACTCGGTTCAAACCCCCGATGAGCTCTCGGCTCCGGAGGTGAGGAACGGGTCCGCTCCTGCTTGCCAGAGCTAGAGAGTAGCAAGCTCGTTCCTGAGCTCCTCCAGGCCGAGGGTTGCCTGCTCGCCGCCGCGCCGGCGGACGGCGAGGCTCTCCCGCGACTCCCGGTCGCCCGCGACGATCACGTACGGGACCTTCTCGACCTCGGCGTCGCGGATCCGCTTCCCGACGGTCTCGTCGCGCTCGTCCACCTCCACGCGGTAGCCCTCGAGCCATTCGCGGACCTGACGCGCGAGCTCGCGGTGGCCCTCGCCGACCGGGATCACGCGCACCTGCACCGGCGCGAGCCAGAACGGGAACGCGCCGCCGTAGTGCTCGATCAGGATGCCGACGAAGCGCTCGAGCGAGCCGAAGAGCGCCCGGTGGATCACGTACGGCATGTGCTCGCGGTTGTCCGGGCCGACGTAGGTGCAGCCGAGCCGGGCCGGCTGCTGCCCGTCGAGCTGGATCGTGCCCATCTGCCAGGGACGGCCGAGCGCGTCGTCCATGAAGAAGTCGATCTTCGGGCCGTAGAAGGCGCCCTCGCCCTCCGCGAGGCGGTACGGAATCCGCTGCCGCTCGACGGCCTGCCGCAGGATCCCCTCGGTCCGGTCCCAATCGGCGTCGGTGCCGAGCTTGTCGTCGGGACGGGTGGCGAGCTCGGCGTGCGCGATGTCGCGGACGCCGAAGCGGTCGTACAGGTAGCCGACGTAGTCGAACATCGCGTCGATCTCCGCCTCGATCTGCTCCTCGGTGCAGAAGACGTGGGCGTCGTCCTGGCTGAACTGGCGCGCGCGCGTCAGGCCCTGGAGCGTCCCGGTCGGCTCGTCACGGTGGAGCACGGCCGCCTCGGCAAGCCGGAGCGGAAGCTCGCGGTAGCTCCGCAGCCGGCTGTTGAAGACGAGCATGTGCCCGGGGCAGTTCATCGGCTTCAGCCCGTACGTGCGCTCGCCGTGCTCGAGGCGGAAGATGTGCTCGCCGTACTTCTCCAGGTGACCCGAGCGCCGCCAGAGGTCGAGGTCCCACATCAGCGGTGTCTTCACCTCGAGGTAGCCGCGGCGCGCGTTCTCGGAGCGCCGGAGGTCCTCGAGCGCGTTCCAGAGCGCCATCCCCTTCGGGTGCCAGAGCGCCGCGCCGGGCGAGGACTCCTCGAAATGGAAGAGGTCGAGCTGCGGGCCGAGCCGCCGGTGGTCGCGCCGCTTCGCCTCCTCGAGCCGGTCGAGGTGCCGCTCGAGCGCGTCCTTCGAGTAGAAGGCGGTGCCGTAGATCCGCGTCAGCTGCGGGTTCCGTTCGTCGCCGCGCCAGTACGCGCCGGCGAGGCCGGTGAGCTTGAGCGCCCGGATCGGCCTCGAGTTCTGGAGGTGCGGCCCGCGGCAGAGGTCGGTGAAGTCGCCCTGCGTGTAGAGCGAGATCGGGTCCTCGGCGGAGTCGACGAGCTCCACCTTGTACGGCTCGGCCTCCGCGCGGAAGCGCTCGTGCGCCTCGTCACGTCGGATCTCCTCGCGCGACCACTCCCGCCCCTCGTCCAGCTCGTGCTGGATCTCCGCCTCGATCCGCGCGAGGTCCT
>VAXK01000101.1 GCA_005885565.1 Actinomycetota bacterium | reverse complement strand
CGAGAAGCAGATCGAGTACGCGAACACGATCTACGCCGCGGGCTCCGACCTGCTCGAGCTGATCAACGACATCCTCGACCTCTCGAAGGTGGAGGCGGGCAAGATGGACGTCCGGCCGACCGAGGTCGAGCTCTCGGAGATCCGCGAGTTCGCCGAGCGGACGTTCGGGCCGCTGGCCGAGGAGAAGCAGCTCGACTTCGCCGTCGAGGTGATCGGCGCCAATGTCCCGCCGACCGTCGTCACCGACGAGCAGCGGCTCCAGCAGGTGCTGAAGAACCTGCTCTCGAACGCGGTCAAGTTCACCGAGGCAGGCTCGGTCAAGCTCCAGGTCCGCGTCGCGCCCGAGGACGCGCAGTTCGCCGGCGAGACCCTGAGCGCGGCCGAGACGGTGCTCGCGTTCACGGTCTCGGACACGGGGATCGGGATCCCCGAGGACCAGCTGCGGCTCATCTTCGAGGCCTTCCAGCAGGCGGACGGGACGACGAGCCGCCGCTACGGCGGCACCGGTCTCGGCCTGTCGATCAGCCGCGAGATCGCCCGCCTGCTCGGCGGCGAGATCCACGCCGAGAGCCAGGTCGGCGTCGGCAGCTCGTTCACGCTCTACCTCCCGGCGGTGTACGAGGCGCGGCCGCGGGCGGCCGTTACCGCCGCAGCCGCCGAGGACAACGGGCGCGAGGAGCTCGACCCGACGGCGCTCCTGCCGACCGACGTGCGCGACGACCGGGACGAGATCGACCAGGGCGACCGCGTCGTCCTCATCGTCGAGGACGACCCCGACTTCGCGCAGACCGTGCTCGAGATCGCGCGCGAGCGCGGCTTCAAGGGGCTCGTCGCGCACCGCGGCGACACCGGCCTCGCCCTCGCGCGCGAGCTGAAGCCGGACGCGGTCATCCTCGACATGAAGCTGCCGGTGATGGACGGCTGGACGGTGCTCGACCACCTGAAGCGCCACCCGGAGACGCGCCACATCCCGGTGCACATCGTCTCCGCGATCGGCGAGGACGGCCGCCGCGACGCCCTGCGCGCCGGCGCGGTCGCGTTCCTCCAGAAGCCGCTCGACCGAGACGCCCTCCAGGGGACGTTCGAGCAGATGGCCACCTTCATCGAGCGCGGCGTGAAGAGCCTGCTCGTCGTCGAGGACGACGAAAAGCAGCGGGAGAGCCTCGTCGAGCTCCTCGGCGGCGGGGACGACGTGGACGTGACCGCCGTCGGCTCGAGCGAGGCGGCGCTGGCGCAGCTCGAGGGCGGCCGCTTCGACTGCATGGTCCTCGACCTGCGGCTGCCGGACACGACCGGCTTCAAGCTCCTGGAGAAGGTGAAGCGCGACGAGCGCTTCCGCGACCTGCCGATCATCGTCTACACCGGGAAGGAGCTGACCCGGCGCGAGGAGACGCGCCTGCGCCGCTACGCGGAGACGATCATCGTCAAGGACGCCTCGTCGCCCGAGCGCCTGCTCGACGAGACGTCGCTCTTCCTCCACCGCGTCGAGTCGCGCCTGCCGGCGGCGAAGCGCCGCCTGCTGGAGCAGCTCCACAGCGCGGAGGCCGTCTTCGAGGGACGGAAGATCCTCGTCGTCGACGACGACGTGCGGAACGTCTTCGCGCTCACGAGCGTGCTCGAGGCGCACGGCATGGAGGTCGTCTTCGCCGAGAACGGGCGCGAGGGGCTCGAGCTCTTGAGGGAGAACCCCGACGTCGACCTCGTCGTGATGGACCTGATGATGCCGGAGCTCGACGGCTACGAGGCCACGCGCGCCGTGCGGCAGATGGACGAGTTCCGGCGACTGCCGATCATCGCGCTCACCGCGAAGGCGATGAAGGGCGACCGCGAGAAGTCGATCGCCGCGGGCGCCTCCGACTACATCACGAAGCCGGTCGACACCGACCAGCTTCTCTCGTTGATGCGGGTGTGGCTCTACAGGTAGAGACCCAGGCGGGCGAGGGGACGAGCCGCGAGGAGCTCGAGCGGGTCGAGATCGACCTGCTGCTCGAGGGGATCTACCGCCGCTACGGGTTCGACTTCCGCGAGTACGCGCCCGCCTCGCTCCGGCGCCGGCTCTGGCGGCGCATCCACGCCGAGCGCCTGGAGAGCGTCTCCGGGCTCCAGGAGAAGGTGCTGCACGACCCGGTCTGCATGGAGCGGCTGCTCCTCGACCTCTCGATCAACGTCACGGCGATGTTCCGCGACCCGAGCTTCTACGTCGCCTTCCGCCGGGAGGTCGCGCCGCTCCTGCGGACGTATCCGTTCACGCGCATCTGGGTGGCGGGCTGCTCCACGGGCGAGGAGGTCTACTCGCTCGCGATCCTGCTCGCGGAGGAGGAGCTCTACGAGCGCACCCGGATCTACGCGACCGACATCAACGAGGCCGTGCTCGACCGGGCGCGGGCCGGCGTCTTCGCGCTCGACAAGATGCAGGCCTACACGGAGAACTACATCAAGGCCGGCGGGACGCGCGCGTTCTCGGAGTACTACGTCGCCGCCTACGACGGCGTGCAGTTCGCCCGCTCGCTGGTCGAGAACGTCGTCTTCGCCCAGCACAACCTCGTCTCCGACCGCTCGTTCAACGAGTTCAACGTCATCGTGTGCCGGAACGTGATGATCTACTTCGACCGCTCGCTCCAGGGCCGCGTCCACCGGCTCTTCTACGAGAGCCTCGCGCCGCTCGGCGTGCTCGCGCTCGGCCACAAGGAGTCGCTCGCATCCTCCCCGCACGCCGAGGCCTTCGAGGAGCTGGACGCCGAGGAGAAGATCTTCCGGAGGGTGCGCTGATGGCGTACGAGCTGGTCGTCGTCGGATGCTCGTGGGGCGGGCTCGCCGCGCTCGGGCGGCTACTCGACCACCTTCCGGACGGCGTCGACCTGCCGGTCGTCGTCGCGCAGCACCGCGGGCCCGACTCGCTGCGGGGCGCGCTCGAGGCCACGCTCCGGCGCCGCCTCGAGCGCCCCGTGGTCGAGGTCGAGGACAAGGACCCGATCGCGCTCGGTCGCGTCTACATCGCGCCGCCCGACTACCACCTGCTCGTCGAGCCCGGCAGCTTCGCGCTCTCGGTCGACGAGCGGGTGCGGCACGCGCGCCCCTCGATCGACGTCTTGTTCGAGTCGGCGGCGGACGCGTACGGTGAGCGCGTGATCGGGGTGGTCCTGACGGGCGCGAACGAGGACGGCGCGGCTGGCCTGGCGCGGATCGCCGAGCGCGGCGGCGCCGCGATCGTCCAGGACCCCGGGACCGCCGAGGCACGCGAGATGCCCGAAGCCGCTCTCGCCGCCGCTGCTGCGGCGACCGTCCTGCCGCTCGAGGGCATCGGCCCGCACATCGCGGAGCTCTGCGCCGTGGGGGTCTCGTGACGGCGATCCTCCTCGTCGACGACCGCTCCGACAACCTCCTCGCGCTGGAGGCGATCCTCGAGCCGCTCGGCCACCGGCTCGTGTCGGCGCAGTCGGGCGAGGAGGCGCTCCGGCACCTGCTCCAGGAGGAGTTCGCGGTCATCCTCCTCGACGTCCAGATGCCGGGCCTCGACGGCTTCGAGACCGCCGAGCTGATCAAGCAGCGGGAGCGCACGCGGCACATCCCGATCCTCTTCCTGACCGCGATCAGCAAGGACCGCCGCCACGTCTTCCGCGGCTACGAGACCGGTGCGGTCGACTACATCTTCAAGCCCTTCGACGCGGAGATCCTCCGCTCGAAGGTCGCCGTCTTCGTCGAGCTGCACGAGCAGCGGCAGGAGCTGGCGCGCCACGAGGAGCGGCTGCGGGAGCGAGAGGTGGCCGAGCTCCGGGCCGAGAGCGAGGAGCGCTACCGCGGCCTCGCGGACGCGATGCCGCAGATCGTCTGGACGGCGGGCCCCGACGGCGTAGCGGACTACGTGAACGAGGGCTGGGTCGGCTACAGCGGCCTATCGCTCGAGCAGACCGCGAACGACGGCTGGCTCCAGGTGCTCCACCCGGACGACCTCGCGCGGACGAACGGGCTGTGGGAGAAGGCGCTCTCGTCGGGGCGGCTCTTCGAGACCGAGTACCGGCTGCGGCGCGCCGACGGCATCTACCGTTGGCACCTCGCGCGCTCGCTGCCGACCCGGGGGCCGGACGGCGGGGTCGTCGGCTGGGTCGGCACGTGCACCGACATCGACGACCGCAAGCGCGCCGAGGACGCGCAGGCCCTCCTCGTCGAGGCGAGCGCGGTCCTCGGCAGCTCGCTCGACTACCGCTCGACGCTCGCGCAGCTCGCCGAGCTCGCCGTCCCGCGGCTCGCCGACTGGTGCGGGATCGACGTGCTCGAGGAGGACGGCTCGCTGCGCCAGCTCGCCGTCGTGCACCGTGACCAGGCAAAGGTGAAGTTCGCGCTCGAGCTCCAGGAGCGCTACCCGCCCGACCCGGAGAGCGAGACCGGGCCGGCCGCAGTCGTCCGCCGCGGTGAGCCCGACCTGGTGCCGGAGATCTCCGACGAGATGCTCGTCGCAGGCACGAGGGACGAGCTGCACCTCGACCTGATCCGCGAGCTCGGCCTGCGCTCCTGGATGTGCGTGCCGCTGATCGCCCGCGGGCGGACGCTCGGCGCGATCTCGCTCGTCGCCGCGGAGTCGGGCCTCCGTTACGGGCCCGAGGACCTCCGGCTCGCGGAGGACCTGGCGCGGCGCGCGGCGTCGGCGATCGACAACGCGCAGCTCTACCGGCAGGCCGAGGAGCGGGCGCAGTCGGCGCGCGTCCTCGCGTCGGTCGGCGACGGCGTCCTGATGGTCGACGGCGAGGGCTTCGTCCGCCTCTGGAACCCGGCCGCCGAGGCGATCACCGGCCTCCAGACAGTCGAGGTGATCGGCAGGCGCGCGACCGAGGCGATTCCCGGCTGGGCCGACCTCGCCGCGCGCATCCCGGTCGCCGAGTCGCCCGGGACCGGCGCCGCGCTCGGGGAAAGCCTGCCCGTCGAGGTCGGCGGCCGCGAGCTCTGGCTCTCCGTCTCCGGGGTCGAGGCCGCGGACGGCACCGTGTACGCCTTCCGCGACCTGACCGCACAGCGCGCGGTCGAGAAGATGAAGACCGACTTCGTGGCGACGGTCTCGCACGAGCTGCGGACGCCGCTCGCCGCCATCTACGGCGCGGCGATGACCGTCCGGCGCGAGGACATCACCCTCGAGACGCAGCTCCTCGACCGGCTGCTCCAGGTGATCGCGGACGAGTCGAACCGGCTCGCCGAGATCGTCAACGACCTTCTCCTCGCGAGCAACCTCGACGCGGGCGGCCTCCAGGTCTCGATCGAGCGGTGCGACGGCCGCGAGCTGGCGGCGGCGGTTTTGGAGGCGGCGCGCACGCACGCGCCGGAGGACGTCACCCTCGAGCTACGGGCGGCGAAGCGGCTTCCTCCGGTCGCGGCCGACCCGGGCCAACTCCGGCAGGTGCTCGTGAACCTCGTCGACAACGCGATCAAGTACTCGCCGGACGGCGGCCCGGTGGAGGTCGCGCTCGAGGCGGGCGAGAAGACGATGCGCTTCGTGGTGCGAGACCGCGGCCTCGGCATCCCGGACAGCGAGCGGACGCGGATCTTCGAGAAGTTCTATCGCCTCGATCCGAACATGACACGGGGGATCGGCGGCACCGGCCTCGGCCTGTACATCTGCCGGGAGCTCGTTCGCCGCGTGGACGGCCGGATCTGGGTGGAACCGAACGGCGGCCCCGGATCGACCTTCGTGGTGGAGATCCCGCTCGCGGAGCAGGCGCCGAAGCGCGCCACGTCGCGCGGGCTCAGCGGGGCCGCGTCTCGAGAATCTGCTTGAGCCGCTCGAGGTCCTTGCGGTTCGCGCGGCGCATCGCGCTCGCCATCATCGGCCCGGCCATCTTCGAGAAGCCGGACGGCTCGCCGCGGTTTCGCGGCGTCATTCTCGTCCCGCCGCGACCGTCGTCGGCCCACGTGTAGGTCGTCTCCATCGGGAACCGGCCGTCG
>VAXK01000100.1 GCA_005885565.1 Actinomycetota bacterium | reverse complement strand
GACGACGCCGACGAGCTCCTCCGGCTTCGGGATGCGGCCGAGCGGCGTCTGCGCGAGGATCGTCTCGCGGCGGCCCGAGCGCCAGTCCTCGCGGTTGACGGTCGATTCGGTCTCCATGAACCCCGGCCCGAGCGCGTTCACCCGTACGTGCGGCGCGAAGGCGTGCGCGTACGACTTCGTCAGGCCGAGGACACCGTACTTGGAGGCGGCGTACTGCGGGGCCCGCGGGCTGCCCGTGACGACGACGTTCGAGCACACGTTCACGATCGCGCCGCCGGCCTCGTGCTCCAGCATGCGGCTCCCGACCTCGTGCGTCACGAGCAGCGTCCCCTTCACGTCCACGGCGAGCACGCGGTCGATCAGCTCCTCGGACACGTCCCGCCAGGACATTTGCTCCGGGGCCACGTCGCCGACGTTGTTGACGAGCACGTCAAGGCGGCCGAAGCGCTCGAAGACCTCCTCAGCGAGCCGGCGGATGTCGTCCCAGCTCCGGAGGTCGGCCTGCACCGCGAACGCGTCGCGTCCGAGGTCGCGGATCTCCGCCACAGCCTCGAGCGCGCCGTCCCGTGACGTGCCGTAGTGGACGGCGACGCCCGCGCCCTCCCGGGCGAGGCCGGCCGCGATTGCGCGCCCGAAGCCTCGGCCCGCGCCGGTGACGAGCGCGTTCCGGCCCTCGAGCCGGCTCACGCCGCCCTCCCGCGCACGAAGCGGAGGATCGTCTCGTCGGGCTCCTCACGGCCGACGATCCCCTCCGGGCGGGCGTACATGACGAGGAGGATCATGAGCACGAGCACGAGCTGCGTCAGCCCCGTCAGGCGGTGGATCGTGAGCACGCCGAGGTGGACGCTCGAGTCCTCGTACTGGCGCACCTGCTCCTGGATGAGCGTCACGAGGGCGGCGCCGACGACTGCGCCCGCCACCGTGCGCTTGCCCCCGACGATGAACATGACGATCAGCGCGAAGGTCGGCGCGAGGAAGAAGTCGGTCGGAGAGATCGTGCCGATCCACCAGCCGAAGAGCGCGCCGGCCGCCCCGGCGATCACTCCCGAGAGCACCCACGCGCGTACGCGGTAGGCGCGCACCGCCACGCCGACCGAGGCCGCGGAGAAGGCGTCCTCCCGGCTCGCGCGCAGGAGGAGGCCCGTCTTCGAGTCCTTGAATACGCGCGCGACGACGACCGCGGCGAGCGCGAACACGAGCGCGCGGCTCATCGTCGCCTCCGGCGGCAGGCCGATCAACCCGGCGCCGCCTCGCGTCACGCCGGTCCACGCGCCGAAGACGACGTCCGCGATCAGGAGCAGCGCGAGGATCGCGATCACCGCGCTCGCGCCGTCGAGCCGCAGGATCGGGATGCCGGAGAGCAGCGCGAGTGCCCCGCCCGCCGCGGCGGCGAGCGCGAGCGCGATCCACCAGTGTGGGTTCCAGCTCTGGAGGAAATGCGGCAGGCTCGTCAGGTACGTGGCCTTCAGGGCCGGGTCGAGCGTCAGGATCCCCGCTACGTACGCGCCGGTCCCGAACAGGGCCATGTGCCCGAAGGACAGGATGCCGGAGTTCCCCGAGAACGACTGGAGCGCGACGACGATCGTCACGTTGATGAAGAAGTGCGTCAGCTTCGAGTGGTCGCCGCCGCGTACCCAGCCCCACACGGCGACGAGCACGAGGCCCGCGCAGACGAGCGCGGCCCCGGCAGCCGAGCGAAGCGGCCACCACATCAGGCGAGCCCCCGGCTCCGGCCGACGAGGCCCTGCGGCCGCAGCAGCAGCAGACCGATCAGGATCGCGAGCACGACGGCGTCGTGGAACTGGAGGATCGTGCTCGAGTGCACGGCCGCCAGGATCTGGTCGGCGAACCCGAGCACGTAGCCGCCGACGACCGCGCCGGCGAGGTTCCCGAGCCCGCCGAGGACGACGGCGATGAAGGCGGCCACGACCGGAGCCGTCCCGCTCGTCGGGCTCACCGAGCCTGCGGACGCGAAGAAGAGGAGCGACGCGATCCCCGCCAGGAGGCCGGAGAGCGCGAAGGCCGCGACGACGACACGGCCCGCCGGGATCCCCATCAGGCGGACGACGGCGAAGTCCTCCGCGGCGGCGCGGATGGAGACGCCGAGCAGCGTCCGCCGCAGGAACACGACGAGCGCGACGAGCACGGCGAAGGTCACCGCCGTCGTGATGATCTGGATCAGGCCGATCGTGTACGGGCCGACCGAGTAGCCGCGGTCCGACCAGCCGGTGTGCGCGATCGGCTCCGGCTCGGCGCTGACCCCGATCTGGAGCACGGTCTGGATGAAGAACGCGAGCGCGAACGACGTCACGAGGAGCGTCTCGATCGACGCGCCGCGGAGCGGCCGGAACGCGATCCGCTCCATGGCCACCGCGGCGAGCGTCGTGGCGAGCAGCGTCGCCGGCACGACGAGCGCCCAGCTCACGTCGTGGTGGAGCAGCGTCCACATGACGTAGCCGCCGATCGTGAGCAGCTCGCCGTGCGCGAAGTTGATCAGCCCCATGATCGAGAAGAGCATCGCGAGCCCGAGCGCGAGCAGCGCGTAGGTCGACCCGAGCGAGAGCCCGTTGATGCACTGCTGGACGAACTCGTGGAGCGTCATTCGGGCACGCCGAGGTACGCGGCTTGGACGCGGCGGTCGCGGCGGAGCTCCTCCGGCGTCCCCTCGGCCTCGATCCCGCCCACGCGCATCAGGTACGCACGGTCGCAGGAGCGGAGCGCCTGGTGGACGTTCTGCTCGACGAGCAGGATCGTCACGCCTTCCTCGTCGCGGAGCCGAGCGATCAGGTCGAAGACGAGCCGGACGAGCTTCGGCGCGAGGCCGAGCGTCGGCTCGTCGAGGAGGAGGAGCCGCGGGCCGGACATGAGCGCCCGCGCGATCGCGAGCTGCTGCTGCTCCCCGCCGGAGAGCGAGGCGGCCGGCAGGCGCAGCCGCTCGCGAAGCGCCGGGAAGAGCTCGAGCAGGCGCTCACGCCGCCCGTCGTCGCGCGCCCGGCCCGCGCCGGCCGCGCCCAGGCGCAGGTTCTCGGCCACCGTCAGCCCGGCGAAGATCCGCCGGCCCTCGGGAGCGAGGCCGACGCCGCGGCGGACGACCCGCTCGGGCGGCAGGTGGCCGATCTCGTGCCCGTCGAGCTCGATCGTCCCCGTCCGCGCGCGGTGGAGGCCGACGATCGACATGAGCGTCGTCGTCTTGCCGGCGCCGTTCGCGCCGAGGAGGGCGACGATCTCGCCCTCGCCGACCCGGAGATCCACGTCCCGGACGGCCACGACCGGCCCGTAGCGCGCGGTGAGCCCGCGCACCTCCAAGAGCACTCGGGGCCCGGTCCGGGCCCCGAGGTCGTTCCGCACCGGCACGGCTTCTATGGCGCCGGCACCTTCGTCGGCACGCTCTTCAGCACCTTGACGAACTTGCCGCCCTTGATCTGGTCGACGACGACGAGGTTCGTCGGGTTGTGCTGTCCGCCGCCCTTGTACTTCACCGGTCCGAGGGCGCCGTTCACGGTCATCCCCGCCGAGAGCGCGGCCTGGATCTTCTTCGGATCCGTGCTGCCGGCCTTGAGGACAGCCGCCTCGAGCACCTTGATCGTGTCGTAGCCGAGCGCCGGGTAGGTGCCGTCGGGCGAGGCGCCGAAGCGCTTCCTGAACTGCGAGTAGAAGCGGGCCGTAGCCGTGCCCTTGTCCGGGTAGCCGAACGTGCTGAAGCCGTAGCCGTTCACCGCCGAGCCTCCGACCTGGAGGTCGACGGCCGTGTCCATGCCGTCCGAGCCGATGATCGGCACCTTCACGCCCTGCGCCTTGAGCTCGCGCGCGAGGAAGTCGACGAACGGCGAGAACAGGCCGGTCATGATCGCGTTCGGCTTCGTGCTCAGGTTCTTGATCTTCGTCACGATCGCGGCGTAGCCCTCGGGGGAGCCCGCGAAGCCGGTCGCGCCGAAGGGGATCTGGTCGGTGCCGACGATCGAGATGCCGCGCGACGGCGCCGCCTTCTTGAAGTACTTGGCCATCAGGTGCACGTACAGGAAGGGCGAGTCGAGGACGTAGACGCGCTTGTACTTGCGGAGCTTCGCGTAGTTCGCGAGCTGCGCCATCTGCGCGTTCCCGGCCATGCCGACGGGCCAGTAGACGGGGAACTTCTTCGCCACGGTCGGGTCGCCGTTGCACGGCGACAGCGTGAACTGCTTCTTCCGCTGCGCGACGTTCGCCATCGCCACCTGGTAGTCCGTGTTGCAGGGCAGGACGAGCACGCCGACATGCTTGCCGATGAGGTCGTTCGCGACCTGCACCGAGACCGCCGGGTCACTCTTCACGTCCTCGAGGGTGAGCGCGATCTTCACCTTGCCGCCGATGCCGCCCTTGCCGTTGATCTGCTCCACGGCGAGCTTCGCGCCGTTCGAGATCAGCTTGTCGTGCACGGCCAGGAACCCGGTCAGGTTGTTGCCGTAGCCGACCTTGATCGTTCCTTTCGCGAGGCCCGCCGAGGACCCCCCGCTCGTGAAGCCCGTCGCCACCGCGACGGCGAGCGCCGCCGCGCCGAGCACGACCGCGGCCTGCGCCGCCCTCCTGCCGAACCGTCTCATTCCGCTCCTCCGTTCGTCGCGTTGCCGGTGTCGTCCGTACCGATGTATGCGGCCACGACGGCCGGATCGGTTCGCACGTCCCCAGGTGATCCCGACGCGATCACCTCCCCCTCGTTGAGGACGACCACGTGGTCGCAGATCCGCATGATCAGCCGGAGGTCGTGCTCGACCACGAGCACGCCGCAGCCGCGCTCCCTGCGGATCGCCTGCACCGCAGCGCCGAGCTCGGCCGACTCGCCCTCGTTCATCCCCGCCGCCGGCTCGTCGAGGAGCAGGAAGCGCGGGGCCGCTGCCAGCGCCCGCGCGATCTCGAGGCGCCGCTGGTCGCCGTACGAGAGCGTGCCCGCGTAGCGGTCGGCCAGCCGGTCGATCCCGAGCTGCGCGAGGGTCTGGAGCGCGTGGCGGCGCGAGCTCCCGCGGCGTGCGCGTCCGGCTCCGAGCGCGCCCACCTCGACGTTCTGGAGCGCGGTCAGCCAGCCGAAGAGCCGGATGTTCTGGAACGTGCGGACGACGCCCCGCCTCGCCACCGCGTGGCCGCGGCGCGGGATCGGTCGCCCGTCGAGCGCGATCCGCCCCGTCGACGGCGGAAAGACGCCCGAGAGGCAGTTGAGGAACGTGGTCTTCCCGGAGCCGTTCGGCCCGATCAGGCCGACGACGTCCCCCTCCCGCAGCCGCAGGGACACGTTCCGCAGCGCGTGGACGCCGCCGAAGCGCTTGCTCACGTCGACCGCCTCGAGCACGGCGCTCACCCGCGCGAGTCTACGCCGAGCCATGCAATGCAGTCGATCTCCACCAGCATCTCGGGCTTGGCGAGGCCGACGATCAGGAGCGTGGAGGCGTAGGAGCGCTCCGCGAGGAGCTTCGGCGCGTGGCGCGCGAGCCAGCCGTCCCGCGCGGCGTAGAACTCCTGCTCGAGGGCGCGGTCGGTGAGGTACCAGACGAACTTCACGACGTCGTCGAGGCGCGCGCCGGCCTCTTCGAGCCGCGCCTTGATCCGTTCGAGCGCGAGCTCGCTCTGCGCCGCGACGCCCTCCACCGGGTCGTCGGTGTCGTCGGCGCGCGCTTCCGCCCCGGAGAGGAAGACGAACCCGCCCGCGACGGCGCCCTTGCCCCAGACCATCTCGCGCCCGGCATGCACGACCTTCCCGAGTCCGCGCTTACCCACGTGCGTCTCCCGTCACGGTGGCTGCCACCCGGACCCGGCCGGAGCGGCCAGGCTCGCAGCCGCGCGGAACCGGTTCCCGGAGCGGGACGTGCAGCATCCGTACGTTCTTCGTCACGCTCGCGGCA
>VAXK01000214.1 GCA_005885565.1 Actinomycetota bacterium | reverse complement strand
CGCTACTGCTTGGCGGGAAGCGAGCGAGCGTAGGAAACCCCACGCTCGACCCAGGGCGACAGCTCCTCCTGCGTCGCCACCTGGTCAGAGTCCATCCGCAGCCAGCCGGGCATCTCACGTCCACGCATCTCAATCGGGCGCGCAGCGGAGGCTGCGACGAGCGTCTCCGACTCCTCCGGATCGACGCGGACGAGCAGGCCGCCCTGGCCGCTCGCGGCGACCACCATGTTGCCGCCGATCAGGAAGGCGAGCCCGCCGAACATCTTCTTCTCGGTGAGCGCGGGCTCGCCGGCGACGAGCTCGCGAATCCGCTCGGCGAGTTCTTCGTCGTAGGCCATCGTCTTGCGATCGTACTCAGCGCGAACCGGAGCGTCCTCCTGAGCTGAGTGCTGGAATGGCTCCGGCGCGCGCCGCACCACGATCGTCACTGGCACGTGGGGGTGGCTCCGCTCCGTGAAGACAGTGATGACCTGTCGCTCTGCCCAGGCGCAGGTCGCGAGGTGCTCCAGGGCATGCTCGCGGACTCGGAACGATTCCTCTCGGCCGTGCTCGGTCAACAGACGGAACCCCTCGAAGTCGCCGAACCGGTCGTACACGAGCCCGACGACCTTGCCGGTGATTTCGAGCCCGTGCTTCGCCGGCTTCCCGCCGGGAGGATGGTGGTGCGGAACCGTCCCGGTCGGCGAGGGCGAGATCTTGCCGGGGTCGCCGCCGAAGCCGAGCACCCGTCCGCCGATCAGCTCCACGTATCGCTCCCATACCGCGTACCAACGATTGGTGTGCGGCAGCGACTGGATGAGCCAGCGAAGCCACGCCAGCAGACGCTCTTCGCGCTCGAGCAGCTTCTCCCGTGTGCTGATGACGATGTCGACCTGGAAGGCGCCCGTCACGCGCCGCCACTCCAAGTCGGTCGGAGCTTTCTTCTTCTTCCCATGCGGACGCTCGGCCCGGGTGATGACCGGCGGCGGCGGTGGCGGCGTGACGCTTCCTTGCGAGACCTGCCGCACGTCGATCGTGTAGCGCTCTCCCTCCTTGACGCCCTCGGGAAGATCGACCGTCAGCAGCCCGGCGGTCCGCGCCGTCACCGGCGGGAGCGGTAGGAACGTCGCACCCTCGGCCGGGCACCCGACGGTGTGCGCGTCCTCCTCGCGCAAGCGGTGCCGGACGTACAGCTCGTCGGCGAGCGCCACGATCTCGCTGGCGCTCAGCGAGGGGAGATAGAACGACGCCGAGCTTCCGGAAGGCGTGTTCCCCCAGAGCACCATCAGCTCGTCGGGGACCGGCGGCTGGGCCGCGGGCGGCTCGATCTCGAACGGGTGCGGCATCCTCCGCGACTCGGTCGCGCCGGGGTTGGGGCCGTCGATCCAGGCGATGTTGCGCTGAGCGAGCTTGTCCGAGTTCCCTGGATTGGCGCCGGTCCGAATCGGCGTGTCGTCGTAGCGGATCTCTGCGATCAGGCACTGGTGCGGTGCGCGCGTGATCGCCTGATTGAGCGAGCCGAGGGTGATCCCCGTCCAGGGACCGTCGAAGTTGCCGGACGGCGGCGTCGCGGGGAGGAAGTTCTGCTGCGGTTGGTTGATGTCCAGCCAGCAGCCGAAGAACGTGTCGACCTCGGTGTTCGGGACGACGGTGATCGTCTGCGCGTTCGGCTGGTCGTCCTGGTTCCCCATCGCGGCGGGCCCGTTCAGGTTGATCCGTTCGGTGGCGAAGCACGGAACCGTCACGTACTCCGGAGCGCCGGTGCTGTCGTTCTGGACGCCGAGGAGAGCAATCTTGTGCCCGTTCAGCATCCCGTCGGAGGCAAATCGGTACGTCGTCGCCTCGTTGAAGCTCGTCCCCGTCGACTGCGCCTGGAAGAGCCGGAAGAAGACCCGGGCGTTCACGGCCTGAGCCCCGGGGGTCTTCCCGAGCAGCCGCACCCGCGCAACGGCGAAGTTGAACACGAAGTTCCCCCCCGCGTCCTGCCGGAGGAATTCGAGCGCGGACGTGCCTTCGTCCTGCGGAAGGGCCGCGAACGAGTCGCCGTTCGCGCTGCCGCTCCCCGTGGTCAGGTTGTGGATGGCGGCAGCGATGAACGCTGGCGCGTCGCTCGGATTGTTCGTCATCGTGGCGCCGAAACGCGACGCTGTTCCTCCCGCCGGCACCACGACCTTGAAGAAGCGCAGATCGAAGCTCAGCCACACGGGCCGGCTCGGAGTCGTGGGATCCACGTTCGTGTAGAAGGGGTTCTCCCCCTTCACGAGCTCCAGCGCCGCCGAATCGGTTCGCGTGGTCGACCCGACCGTGAACGTCGCCGTCAGCGTCAGTACTGCCGCCTGGTCGAGCTGGAGCGCCCCGAACGCGGCGTTCGAGCCGAACGAGATCGTGTAGGGATAGAGGAAGCGCTGCGTGAGCGGAGCCAGGGTCGGGTCTGTGGCGACGACCGGCAGCGGGCCCAGCTGCGACACCGTCGGAAGGTGCGCGGCGATCGTCGAGATCTGGGCCGCAGTCAGCGACGGGTTGAGTGCGGCGTCGATCGAGACCGACACGTTCGGGGCAGGGCTCGGCGTCGCGCTGTTGAGGTCGCTCGGCGAGTGGAATCCCAGCTCGTTCGCGGTGAACCCGTCGACTGCGACCCAATACGCCGGAGCGTACGTGGACTGGACGGAGACCTCGTCCTCGCCGAACGTGCTCTTGTCGACGATCAGCTGGCAGTCCTGGAGGATCGGCGCGTATTGGCAGTTGGCCGCAGATGCCGGGCAGTCCGCCGCCCCGGCGGGCTTCACGACCGCGCACGTGTAGTAGATGAAGGAAAATCCGCTGGGCGGCGTGTTCTGGTTCGTGCCGAGGAAGTTGTCCGTGGCGTCGAAGTAGCAGCGGGTCAGGTTGCTGCAGTTGATGTCGCACGCGTCGCAGACCTCGGGGTTGTTACCGTCGACGTTCGGGTCCACGACCATCTCGGCGATCTCGTGGCTGACGACCATCGCGTAGACATCCGGGTTGTCCGCGAGGGTCAGGCCGGTCGCGAATACCCCCGCGACGATGTAGGGGATGTTCGCCTTGCCGTGGTAACCGGCGTTGCCGCCGACGTTCGCGGCCGAGATCCCCTGCGGGACGACGACGAAGATGCAGTGATCGCTCCCGAAGCTGTTGCTGGTCGCAAGCGCGTTCACCCAACCCTGGAGGTTGCTGTCGGTGAAAGACGTCCCGGACAGGTTGACCGTCTTCGTGAGCAGGCTCGTCGAGACGCTCAAGGTGTTCTGCCCGTACTGGGCGGCGTACTCCGAGATGGACACGGCGGCGTGGGTCGCGTACTGGACGATCTGGTTCATTTCCGACGTCGCAGTCACGCGGTCGCCGCCGGGCGTGTGGAACGTGACCTGGGCGAAGTGGACCGTGCCGCTGAAGAGCGCATCGCGCGCGTCGCGCCCCGGGACCGGCGGTCGGCTCGTGCGGATCGCCTCGGCGACCGCCTTGTGGCGATTCAGGACAGGCGAATGGTGGGGGATCCGGTGTAGGCCGCGGAGGATCTCGAGCGGAACGCCGGTGCCGAAGCCCTCGGCGTCCGGATCCTGCGCAAAGACCTCCGGGGCCACCTCCTGGAGGTGCCTCGCGTTCTTCAGCGCGCGGGTGTAGCAGCGAACGGTTGGCGCGCTACTAGTCGCGGCGCTTTTGCGGCGTCCGGCCATGCGTCGACCTCCAGCTCGATTGCGCTCCCCCGCGGCTCCTCGGCTGCGGCCTGTTGGCCCGATCAAGAAGGCGCTCATACGGCGGCATAGCAACGAGTGTCCCTCCGGGAACAACGCAAGTCAATCAACGGTTCGCCCGAGGCGCCCGTCGCCGAGAAAGAACCGGAGTGAACGCTCCGCTTTTGGCATACTGCGGAGGTGAACGCCGTGAGGACCTTGCGCAGCGATGCCCGCCGCAACCGCGAGCGGCTCGTCGCGAGCGCGCGCGAGCTCTTCGCCGCCCACGGCGTCGACGTGCCCGTCGAGGACATCACCCACCACGCCGGGCTCGGCATGGGGACGCTCTACCGCCACTTCCCCACGAAGGAGGAGCTCGTCGACGCCGTGCTCGAGGACGCGTTCGCGCAGCTTGTCGCAGCGGCCGAGGACGCAGTGGCGCAAGACGACGCCTGGGCCGGCTTCACCGGCTTCCTCGAGCGCGCGCTCGCCGCGCACGCAGCCAATCGCGGCCTCAAGGACGTGCTCGCTGCGCGCGGCCAGGGCGCTCCGCGCGTCGAGGCGATGCGCACTCGCATGCGGCCGCTGCTTCGCCGCCTGATCCAGCGCGCGCAGGAGCAGGGGACGCTGCGCGCGGACTTCGCTCCCGAGGACCTGCCGCTCGTCTTCTGGACCGCCGATCGCGTCATCGACCGCACTGCGGCCGTCGCGCCCGACTACTGGCGCCGCTTCCTCGGCCTGCTGCTCGACGGGCTCCGCGCCGAGGCCGCCACGCCGCTGCCCCGGCCGCCGCTGACCCGCGCCCAGCTCGAGCGAACCGCGTGAGCGACGGCCGCCTCACCGGCCGCGCCCTGTGGACGGTCTTCGCCGCCTTGATGCTGGGCATGTTCCTGGCCGCGCTCGACCAGACGATCGTCTCGACCGCCCTGCCGACGATCGTCGGCGACCTCGGCGGCCTCAACCACCTCTCGTGGGTCGTCACCTCGTACCTGCTCGCCTCGACGGTCTCGACGCCGCTCTACGGCAAGCTCGGCGACATGATGGGGCGCAAGCCCGTCTTCCTGGCGGCAATCCTGATCTTCCTCGCCGGCTCGATGCTCGCCGGCCTCTCGCAGTCGATGGGCGAGCTGATCGGCTTCCGCGCCCTCCAGGGAATCGGGGCCGGCGGGCTCATGGTCGGCGCGCAGGCGATCATCGCCGACATCGTCCCGCCCAGGGAGCGCGGCCGCTACATGGGCCTGATCGGCTCGGTGTTCGCGGTCGCGTCGGTCGCCGGGCCGCTGCTCGGCGGATTCCTCGTCGACAACCTCTCCTGGCGCTGGGTCTTCTACGTGAACATGCCTGTCGGCGCGCTCGCGGTCCTGATCGTCGTCACGCGGCTCCACCTGCACACGCCGCCCGTCCGGCACCGGATCGACATCCTCGGCGCGACCGTCCTGAGCGCCGGCGTCACCGCGCTGATCATGCTGACCACCTGGGGCGGCAACGAGTACGCGTGGGGATCGGCGCCGATCGTCGCGCTCGGCGTCGTGGGGGTCGCGCTGCTCGCCGTCTTCGTCTGGTGGGAGACGCGCGCCGCCGAGCCGATCCTGCCGCTCTCGCTCTTCCGCTCGCGCGTGTTCAGCGTCGCGAACGCGATGGGCTTCACGATCGGGATGGCGATGTTCGGCGCGATCGTCTTCATCCCGCTCTACCTCCAGCTCGTCTACGGCGCGAGCCCGACGAGCTCGGGCCTGCGGATGCTGCCGCTGATGGCCGGCCTGCTCGCGGCCGCGATCGCCTCCGGCCGCGCGATCAGCCGCATCGGCCGCTACAAGGTCTTCCCGGTCGCGGGGACGGCGATCCTCGTCGTCGGCATGTACCTGCTCTCGCTGCTCCGCGTCGGCACCGCGCCCTGGCTCGCGTCGGTGTACATGCTCGTCGTCGGAGTCGGGATCGGCCTCGTCATGCAGGTGCTCGTGCTCGTCGTGCAGAACGACGCCCGGCCGGAGGAAATAGGCGTCGCCACCTCGACCGCGACCTTCTTCCGCTCGGTCGGCGGCTCCTTCGGCGTCGCCGTCTTCGGGACGATCTTCGCGAGCAGGCTCGCCGGCCAGCTGGCGCACTTCCCGCGGAGCGTCACAACCCGCCTCGGCAGCGGCGTCCACCTGAACCCGGCGCAGGCGAGGCACCTGCCCGCCGCGATCCACGCCGACTTCCTCCAGGCCTTCGCGCATGCGCTCCACGGCGTCTTCCTGTGGGGCATGGCGATGGCGGCGGTGCCCTTCGTGCTCTCTTGGCTGCTGAAGGAAGTGCCCCTCCGAACCACGCTCGGACAGACCGCCGAGCTGAGCGCCGAGCAGGCCGCGGCCGCCGCAACACCCGACGAGCGACTGCTCGCCACTGCGCCGGGACGTCCTCGTCACTAGAGGCTTGATGTGAAACTCCAGCGACGGCCGTGGACCGGACATCGTCTGAGGTTCGTACACGTGTAGATGCGCCTCGGTTCGCTCGTTCTCGCTGCCCTCGTATTCGCGTCGCTTGCAACGGGGTGCGGCGGTCGGGGGCGGATCATCACGTCGCATGGCGTTCGGGTCGTCGTCCCTTCGGGCTGGCAGCGGGTTCATGTGGCCCGGCCCGGCCCGGTGAGCGACCCGCGCACGCTCCTCGTAGTCGGAACAGCCGGTGTTCGGCCGCAAGCCTTCCACTGTGAGATCGCGGCCTACCATCTTCCGCCGTCGGGCGCCGTGGTCGTCGTTGTCGGCTGGAAGTCGATCGCGTCGGCCGGCGGCGGACCGTGGAAGCGGGGTCGAGGGCCGCTGAAGAGCTTGATTGCGGTTCATCGACCGAGCTTCGAATGCTTCACGGGGCGAGGCGCTGCCTCGACCGTCTTACTGGACGAGACGCCGTATCAGGTAAACGTCATGGTCGGTGACCGCGCCTCGAAGACGCGCGTCAAAGAGGCGCTCGCAATAGCTCGGTCGTTCGATCTCGCGCGCTAGGCGCGGGCGCGGTAGCCGCCCGTGAAGAACCGCTCCTGATCGGCTGACCCGGCCAGCAGGTCGCAGCGGTTGTCCGCGCCCTGGATCATCAGCGTCGGAGTCTCGATCTGCTCGACCTCAGCGAGGCGGCGGGCCAGCGGTTCGTAGCGCGGATCCGTCCGCTCGTCCGCGAGGAGCCGACCGTCGGCCGGACCCTCCTCGGCGAGCGCCATTCGGAGAACCGGTGTCTCGACCGACCGCACGCGGCGCTCAGCCGGTCGCGGCGACCGGAGTCCAGACGAAGCGCGTGAGCGCGATCACGAGCCCCACCGCCGCCCAGAGGCCGAGCACGCCGAGGTCGCTCCAGACGATCCCGACCCCGTGCGTGGCGGGGTCGAAGGCGTGGCGAAGCCCACCGGCGAGGTGCTGCACCGGGAAGACCTTGGCGACGTCTTGCAGCCAGTGCGGCAGGCTGACGTTGGGGATGAAGACGCCTGAGATGAAGTAGAGCGGGAGCATGATCGCCTGCACCATCGGCTGCGCCGCGTCGGCCGAGCGGATCGCGGTCGAGAGGGCGTAGCCGAGGCAGCAGAACGTGACGGCGCCGACGATCGCGGTGAGGACGACGCCGGGCAGGGTCTCCGCCGGCAGGCGGACGCCGTAGGCGAAGCGGCCGATCAGGAGCAGGACGGTCATGACGGCGAGCGCGACGACGATCGCGACGAGCGCCCGGCCGGCGATCAGCACCCAGGCGGGGACGGGTGTCGAGCGGCGCCGCTTGAGGATGCCTGCCTCGCGCTGTGCGGTGATCGAGATGACGAGGTTGACGAAGGAGCCGGCGATCACGCCGAGCGCCGCCAGGCCGGGCACGTAGTAGGTCGACGCCTTCACGTGCTGCGGCCCGATCCTGTCGTTGCCGAAGACGCTGACGAAGATGACGAGGAAGAGGATCGGCAGGACGAGCGTGAAGAAGCGCGCCTGCCGGTTGCGGACGAAGCTCAGCAGGTCGAAGCGCGCCTGGTGCGCGACGAGGCCGATCACGCGCGTTCCTCGGTGAGCTCGAGGTAGACGTCCTCGAGCGACGGCCGGCGGACGTCGAGGTCGGGGAGGTCGAGGCCGCGCTCGAGGGCCCACTCGGCGAGCGTCTTCACGTCGGCGAGCGGCCGGCGGCTCTCGAGCGTGACGCGCCCGTTCGCCGCCGACCGGACGAGCCCGCGGAGCGCCTCCGGCAACCCGTCCGCTCCCAACCCGTCCGGAAGCGTGAAGCGGACGAGCGCGGCCATGCGCTCGCGCCCGCCGAGCGTCTCGGGCGTGCCCTCGGCGACGATGCGTCCCTTCGCGATCACGGCGATCCGGTCGGCGAGGTTCTCGGCCTCGTCCATGTAGTGCGTCGTCAGGAACACGGTCTTGCCGAGCTCCCGCAGCCCGGCGATGACGCCCCAGGCGTTTCGGCGCGCAGAGGGGTCGAAGCCGGTCGTCGGCTCGTCCAGGAAGATCAGCTCCGGGTCGCCGATCAGCGCGAGCGCGACGTCGAGCCGCCGCCGCTGTCCGCCCGACAGCTGCTCGGTGAGGTCGCCGGCCTTCCCGTCCAGCCCGACCAGCGCGATCGTCTCGGAGATGTCGCGCGGCGCGCTGTAGTAGCCCGCGTACAGCCGGAGGCACTCGCGCACGGTCAGCCCGGTCTCGGGCTGCGACTCCTGGAGGACGACGCCGACACGATCCCTCCACGCCCCGCCGGCGCGGGCCGGGTCGACGCCGAGCACGCTCACCTCGCCCGCGCTTCGCGTCCGGAACCCCTCCAGGATCTCCACCGTCGTCGTCTTCCCGGCCCCGTTCGGGCCGAGGAACGCGAAGATCTCGCCGCGGGAGACCTTGAGGTCGATGCCGGCCACAGCCTCGACGTCGCCGTAGCTCTTGCGCAGGCCCCGGACGCTGATGACCGCGTCGGGGGTCAGCTCGTCGTCACCGGCTCGCCGCAGGTCGGGCACCGGAAGGGCCGTCGCTCGGCGAGAAGGCGACGGACCGCGAAGATCACGAACGGAAACTGAGGCTTCGGAACCTCACGCGTCGCCTCGACCGTCCCGTGAGTCGCGCAGCGCCCGCTCTTCGTCTGAACTTCGGTCGCCATCACGCACTCCTTGTTCGGCCGACACTCTACGCCGCCGACTCGTCGGGAGCCTGGTGCTCGGCGTGCCACGCGCCGCCACGGTCCGCACTCTGCCACCTGCGTGAGAAGATGACCGCGTGAGCACGCCCGCCACGACGCGCCTCGACCGGGCCCGCATCGCCGAGCTGACCGAGCGCGAGCAACGGCACCTCGACGAGCGGACGCAGGGCTCGCGCGCCCTCTACGAGCGCGCGCGCGAGGCGCTCTCCGGCGGCGTCGCCTCCGCGTACCAGGAGCGGAAGCCGTGGCCGATCTATCTCTCGCGCGGCCGCGGCTCCCACGTCTGGGACGTCGACGGCACGGAGATGGTCGACTTCCACAACGGCTTCGGGTCGATGGTGCAGGGGCATGCGCACCCGGCGATCGTGAAGGCGGTGCGCGACCGCGTCGAGCTCGGCACGCACTTCGCCGCTCCGACGGAGGACGGCGTCGTCGTGGCCGAGGAGCTCTCGCGCCGGTTCGGGCTTCCGCGCTGGCGGTTCGTGAACTCCGGGTCGGAGGCGACGATGGACGCGATTCGGATCGCACGCGCGGCGACCGGCCGCGAGACGATCGTGAAGATCTTCGGCTCGTACCACGGCCACCACGACTACGTGATGGTCTCGATCGGCGTCCCGTACGACCAGATCGGCGACCGCGAGCACTACGCGTCGCTGCCGTACGGCGCCGGAATCCCGCAGGCCGTCGTCGACATGACGATCGCCGTGCCGTTCAACGACGCGGACGCGATGGAGCGCCGGATCGTGCAGCTCGTCGAGGAAGGCCGCCCGCCGGCGTGCGTGATCATGGAGCCGGCGATGATGAACCTCGGGGTCGTGCTCCCCGAGCCGGGCTATCTCGAGGCGGTCCGGGAGCTGACCCGGCGTCACGACGTCCTGCTGATCTTCGACGAGGTGAAGACCGGGCTCTGCGTCGCCGCGGGCGGAGCGACGGAGCGGTTCGGGGTCACGCCCGACCTCGTCACCCTCGCGAAGGCGCTCGGCGGCGGCCTGGCGACCGGCGCGATTGGCGGCACCGAGGAGGCCTTCGAGGTCGTCGAGAAGGGCACCGTGTACCAGGTCGGCACGTTCAACGGCAACCCGCTGGCGATGGCCGCCGCGCGGGCCAGCCTGCTCGAGGTGCTGACGCCGAGCGCCTACGACCACCTGGAGTCGATCGAGGCGCGGTTGCTCGAAGGGTGCGGCGGCGTGCTCGAGCGGTACGGCCTCCCCGGCTACACGGTCGGCATCGGAGCGAAGGGTTGCGTCGTCTTCGCGCCGGAGGAGATCGTCGACTACGAGACGTTCAAGGCGCACCAGGACGGCGAGCTGGCCGACCTTGCGTGGCTCTACAACATGAACCGCGGCGTGTACATGACACCGGGCCGCGAGGAGGAGTGGACGCTCTCGGTCGCGCACACGCCCGAGGACTGCGACGCGTTCATCGCCGCGTTCGACGAGATGGCTGCGGACCTGACTGCCTGAGGCGGCGCTCGATCGCCGTTCGCGCCCGGTGGAGGTGCGCCGGATCCTCATGGAGCACGAAGCCGGTGTTCCCCATGAGGAGGTAGGAGTCGAGCTCGAAGGCGAGCTGCGCCGGATCCTCGGCCGCGTCGAGCGACCCGGCCGCCTGAGCCTCCCGGATCAATCGCTCGAGGCGTCCCCGCCAGCCCTGCTGAACCGCCGTGATCCGGTCCTGCACCGCCCCGGGACGCGTGCCGAACTCGACCTCGACGGAGGCGAAGAAGCAGCCGCCCGGGAAGACGCGGCGCTCGAGGTAGGAGAGGAAGCGGTTGAAGAGTGCCCGGAGTTGCTCGAGCGGGTCGGCGATCGTCTCGGCCGGCTCGATGACCTCGGCGGCGAAGATCTCGCCGGCCGTGTCCACCGTCGCGAGCTGGAGCTCCTCCTTGGAGCCGAAGTGGGCATAGAGGCCGCTCTTGCTCATGCCGATGTGCGCCGCCAGGTTGCCGATCGAGATCCCCTCGAGGCCGTCCACCGTCGCGAGGTTGGCCGCGGCGCGGAGGATCGTCTGTCGGCTGCGCTGCCCGTCGGAGCGGAGCTTCCGTTCTGTCTTCGTGGCCATCCTTGACAAGTTAGCACGATCGGTCGTATATTCTCAGGACGACCGATCGTGCTAACTAGTAAGGGAGGCTATGCGATGAAGCTGTACGTGATCCGCCGGCCGAGCGGCTGGCGCACGCTGGAGGAGCTCCAGGCCGGCGCGGCGCGCTCGGCGCAGGTCGGCGACGAGGAGATGTCCGACGACATCCGCTGGATTCGCTCGTACGTCGTCCACGAGGCCGACGGCGGGCTGGGAACCGTCTGCATCTACGAGGCGTCCAGCCCGGAGAAGATCCGGGAGCACGCGGCACGTGCCGACGTCCCCGCCGCGGAGATCGTGGAGGTCGCCGACACGCTCGTCGTCCGGCCGGACCCAGTCGCCGTCGCCGCCTGAGGGCGCTCGGGCCGGAAAGGGCGGGTGCGTCAGCGCCCGCCCTTCCTTTTCGACGCCGAAGGGCGTTCAATAGCGAATGGGATGTTCAATGCACAAGTGAGAGGTTAAATAGGCGAATGAGATCGATCGAAGGTGAACGCTCCTACCGGTGGGCCACTCGCCAGGCCGTCAGCATGAGCCTGGGCCCGTACGGCTACACGGTGACCATCTGGACCTCGGGCGGAGTGCTGATCCATTCGCGCGGCGCGCCGAGCGCGATCGACGCGCTGTTGTTCATGCTCGGCGCGGTCAGCGGCTACGCGTCCGTGGGCATCGTGTCGTTCGGGAGCGCCGGCGCGCGTGCGCTCACCGTGCGGCCTCCCGCGATCTGGGCCGGTTTCCACGTGGTCGGGATCGGGATGGCGATCGGCGCCGCAACGCTGGTCGCGCACGGAGTCCACAGCACGGCCGCCTGGCCGCTCGGCGGCTTCGCCGTGACCGCGATCTACCTCCTCGTGCTGGCGGCGCAGCTCGCGCTTGCGGGGCTGAAGCCCGTGCCGGCCGCGGCTGCGCTCGTCTCCGGCCCCGAGGTTCCGGACGACGTGGCAGCGGCGCCGGTCGAGCGGCCCGAGATCGACGTGATGAGGTGAGTACCGCGTATGCGTCCAGGGCTGTGGCGAGCCGCCGCAGGTCTACGAGCGCATCGGCCCGACCTTCGCGGCGCTCGTGCAGCTGACGCGTCCGGACGAGACCCGGCCGAGCATCGAGCTCTACCGCCGGCGCGACGAGATCGAGCTGCTCCTGCCGGTCGCAACTACGTAACGCGCGCGAGGACCTCGTCCAGGGGCCGAGGCACCCGGCCGAGATCCAACGCGTCGACGAGCAAGCGTACGTAGCGGATCTTCCGGCGGCCGCCGCTGCCCATGAAGCGCCGAAGCTGCTCCTCGATCGGCCGTCCCCACCACGCAGGCTGCTTCTGGAGGGTGCGGAACGACCCGAGCTCACCCTGGGTCGCGATGACGTCTTCCACGGACGAGACGCCGAGGGAGCGGATCAGCTCGTCCTCCAGGTCCACGACGCACACGTAGAAGCCGAGCCGCTCCATCTCGGCGCGGGTGAGGTCGGAGCCGAAGCCGGCTCGATCGAGAGCGCGCCGGAAGTCGCCCTTCTCTCCGGCGTCGCAGAGTCCCGACAGCGTGATGTCCAGCCCGTGCGGGCCGAATCGATCGAGGAACCTTCCGATGCTCTGCGCGCCGCCCATCGGCACGATCGCGACGTCCTCGGCGTCGAGGTCGCGGCCACGGCGCTCCGCGAGCGTCTGGAGCGCGATCTGGTCGCTCGTCCCTTCGACCAGCACGACCGCTCGCGGGCGCTGCGTCACCGAGGTTGCCGTAGCTCCCTCTCCACGCGGGCGTCCTAGCGCTCGGTCGCGTCGGCGTTGGTCTCGTCCCAGTGGTTGGCGACCCTTGTGAGCAGGTCGACCAACTGGCTGCGCTCGGCCGCGCTCAAGGGTTCCATTAGCCTGTCGGCCTGCTGGGCGAGGTCGGCTGCCGCCTTCGCCCGTGTTTCCTCTCCCTGCGCGGTGAGGTGGATGAGGTAGGAGCGGCGGTCGTCAGGGTTTCGGACCCGCTCCACGAGTCCCGTTCGCTCGAGCTCGTCCAGGAGGTAGGTCATCGCGGTGCGGTCGGTCCCGGTTGCGGTCGCCAAGTCGATCTGCGTCAGCGGGCCTGACTCGACCAGCGTGCTCAGCACTCCCCAGGCGCGCGGCGAGAGTCCCAGCGGTTCGAGCCGCTCGGTCGCCAGCGCCTGCGCCACCCCGGCAGCGACGGCCAGCAGCTGGCCAACCCGTTCGGTGCGCTTCCGCTTGCGCAGCTGATCGTCCTTTCTGTAGATTGTCTCAGTTATTTACGATCTGTACAGAAGATCATCTTCGGAAAGGAGAGTCTAATGAAACCGCGCAACGCCATCGTCACCGGGGCCTCACGTGGCATCGGGGAGTACATCGCCCGGGCACTCGCGGCCCGCGGCATGAACTTGCTGCTGGTCGCTCGCTCGGAGCCAGAGCTCGCTCGGCTCGCCAAGGAGCTCCGGAGCAAGGACACGAAGGCGGCCGTCGCCGCGATCGATCTCGCCGACCAGCGTGCCGCGGCGCAGGTCGCGGCCGCGGCCGCGGCCGAGCTCGGAGGCGTCGACGTCCTCGTGAACAACGCCGCGCTCGAGCTGCAGCGCCGCTTCCACACGCTCGGCCCCGAGGAGATCGAGACCGTGATCCGAGTCGACCTGATCACGCCGATCGAGCTCTCGCATCTTCTGCTTCCGGGGATGCTCGAGCGTGGCTACGGCCGGATCGTGAACCTCTCCTCGATCGCCGGCCGCGTCGGGTTCCCGCATACGGAGGCCTACGCGGCGAGCAAGGACGGACTCATCGCCTTCAGTCGCGTCCTTCGCAACGACTACCGCCGAGCCGGGGTCTCCGCCTCCGCCATCGTCCTCGGCGCCGTCAAGGATGCCGGCATCGGCCAGCGCACCATCGACGAGCTCGGCCTGAAGACGAACACGTCTTTCATGGTCACCCCCGAGAAGGTCGCCAGGGCCGTCGGTCGCGCGATCGACAAGGACAAGGCAGAGCTCGTGGTGATGCCCGGGCCGGGTCGCTTGCTGAAGGCGCTGATGGATCTCTTCCCGGGCTTCGGGGCGGCGATGAACCGGATCAGCGGCGGCGACAAGACGATGACGCTGGTGGCAGATCACCGCGAGGCGCAGCACGCCGCAAGGGCTACGGGCGAAGATCAGCCTCGACTTCGTAGTGCGACGCGGTGAGGTCACGCTCGACGAGGAAACGATCGTCCTCGGGATAGAAGACGGCAGTCTCGTAGTCCTCGCCGGCGAACGCCTTGACGGCATCGAGCGAGTCCCAGAGCGTGAACATCACGAACTCGGTGCGGTCGCCGGCGTCGCGGCGGAGCATCCAGGCGCCGCGGTTCCCAGGCGTCTCCGCGTAGGCCGCGAGACCCGTTTCACGCATGTACTCCGCGTAGGCGTCGCCGTCTGTCCGGCGAACGGCTCCTCTCCAGATCCGAGCGATCATCGATCAGTCGTAGAGCGAGCGGCCCGCGCCGGGGGCGGCGTTCGCGCCGTACGGCTCGACGTCCTCCATGTAGCCCGGCTGCTGCTCGACGCGGTCGAACCAGGCCCGCAGGTTGGGATAGGGCTGCATGTCGATGCCGGCCTCGTGCGCGAGGTGGCTGTAGCCGTAGATCGCGACGTCGGCGATCGTGTACCGGCCGCCGACGAAGAAGTCGCGTGTCGCCAGGGAGTCGTCGAGCAGCCGCAGCACTTCCAGCGCGCCCTCCTTGCGGCGAACGGCGTCGGGGTCGGACGGCGTCAGCCGGCCGACGAGGAGCCGGAAGCGCAGGCCGCCCATCGTCGGGATGACGTCGGTCTGCTCGTAGACGAGCCAGCGCACGACCTCCGCCAGCTCGAAGGTGTCGTCTGGCAGATACGGCGTGTCCCTTGCCAGGTAGACGAGGATCGCGTTCGACTCCGGCAGGTAGTGGCCGTCCTCCGTCTCGAGCACCGGGGTCGTGCGGCTCGGATTCATCCGGCCGTACTCGTCCGTCAGCGTCTCGCCGGCGAAGATGTCGACCGGGACGCGCTCGTAGGGACGTCCGAGGTGCGCCAGGAGCAGCCGCACCTTGTAGCAGTTGCAGGAGGCGGAGTAGTCGTAGAGCCGCACGCTGTTCGGCATGCTAGGGCGGCGTGCCGACCGTCGCCGATCTCCACGCCGCTCGTGGCGGATGCGTGTATCCGGTGCGACGTGCCCGCTCCGCGCCGACGTCGTCTTCGCCGACGACGACGGCGTGGTGTTCGTCGCTGCCGAGCGCGTCGAGGAGTAGGTGCGGCCGACGATGAGTTTCGGGGCGCCGGCGGGTCTAAGGCTCAGACACCGCGGAAGGGAGGGCAACCTGATGCCGAGGCACAAGGTCGGAACACGTGAGGAATGGTCGGCGGCTCGCAAGGAGCTGCTCGAGCGCGAGCAGGAGCTCGGCTCCGTCGACGAGGAGTTGGCAAAGCAGCGACAGGAGCTGCCGTGGGTCGCGGTCGAGAAGGTGTACAACTTCGACACCGAGGACGGGCGCAAGACGCTCGCCGAGCTCTTCGACGCGCGGTCGCAGCTCCTTATCTACCACCTCATGTTCGGCCCGACGTATGAGGCGGCTTGCCCGGGCTGCACCGGTCTGGCCGACCACTTCGACGCCGCGGTCGGGCACCTGAACAACCGCGACGTGACGTTGATCGCCATCTCGCGCGCGCCCATCGAGAAGCTCCAGGCCTACAAGCGGCGAATGGGCTGGCAGTTCCCGTACGTGTCGTCGTATGCAAGCGACTTCAACTTCGACTTCGACTTCGCGCTCACCGAGGAGCAGATGGCCACGGGCGAGCCGGCCAAGATGGTCGCGGAGGCGCCAGCCTGGCTCCACGACTGGGCGGAGAGCGTCGGCACCGATCTGGCCCACGGGATGGCCGAGTCGCCGGGCTGGAGCGTCTTCGCGCTGGAGGACGGCGCCGTCTACCACACGTACTCGCGCACGGCGCCCGACCGCTTCCTGCTCGCTCCCTACTACTCCCAGCTGCTCGACCAAGTCCCCGACGGCCGTGACGCCGACTTCCCGCTCCGCCGCCATGACGAGTACTAGGGCATCGCTTCCGGTGCTGCTCGGCCTCGCCGCTGCGTCCTGGGCCGTCGCGGCTCAGCAGATGCGCGGGATGGACATGGGGGCCGCGACCGAGCTCGGCTCGCTCGGGTTCTTCGTCGCAGCCTGGGTGCCGATGATGGCGGCGATGATGCTGCCGGGGACGGTTCCGGCGGCGTCGAGGTTCGTTCGCGCCAGGGATGGTGTGCTCGCCGTGCCGGTCTTCGCGGGGTCGTACCTCGCCGTCTGGACGCTGGTCGGGCTCGCGGTGTACGCCCTGTACCGGCCGCACGGTGCTTCCGCCGCCGGCGCGCTGACGATCGCGGCCGGCGTCTACGAGCTCACGCCGCTCAAGCGCGAGTGTCGCCGGCGGTGCCGCGAGAGCGTCCGCTCGGGGTTCGAGCTCGGGCTGTGGTGCGTCGGCTCGAGCATCGGGCTGATGGTCGTGCTGGTCGCGCTCGGCATCATGAGCGTCACCTGGATGGCGGTCATTGGCGTCCTCGTCCTCGCCCAGAAGCTCCTGCCGCCGCGAGCCTCCGTGGACGTGCCGGTCGCGCTCGCGATCGTCGGGTTTGGCATCCTCGTGGTCACATGACGAAGCACACGGCGGGGACGCGTGAGGAGTGGCTTGCCGCGCGGCTCGAGCTGCTCGAGGCCGAGAAGGACCTGACCCGGCGCAGCGACGAGCTGGCCCGGCAGCGGCAAGAGCTCCCCTGGGTCCGGATCGAGACGGACTACCGCTTCGAGACCGACGCAGGCAGTGCTTCGCTGGCAGACCTGTTCGGAGGGCGCTCCCAGCTCCTCGTCTACCACTTCATGTTCGGGCCCGAGTACACGGCCGGCTGCCCGGCCTGCTCGGCGATCGCGGACGGCTTCGACGGCTTCGTCGTCCACCTCGAGAACCACGACGTGGCGATGACGGCCGTCTCGCGTGCTCCCCTCGCCAAGCTGCAGCAGTACACGCGCCGGATGGGGTGGACGTTTCCCTGGGCGTCCTCGTTCGGCAGCGACTTCAACTTCGACTTCGACGCCTCGTACACCGAGGCCGAGCAGCGCGAGGGGATCGTCGAATACAACTACCGCTCGCTGGACGTGACGCCGGTGCTCGAGGCCGGCGGCGAGGGCCCTGTCGCGCAGTTCGCGGCCTCGTGCGGAACCGATGCGGCGACGTATACCCGCGAGGCGCCGGGGATGAGCGCGTTCGCGCTCGAGGACGGCGTCGTCTACCACACCTATTCGGCCTATGCCCGCGGCGTCGATGCGCTCTGGGGCATGTACCAGTGGCTCGACCGGGCGCCGAAGGGACGCAACGAGACGGGGCCGTGGTTCCGTCGCCGTGGCGAGTACGAGCAGTGACCGCCCGCGGCCTCAGTGCGCTGCGCCGCCGCGGAGCCGCCAGGCAGGCTGCGGCCCGTCGAAGCCCTTGAGCTCGAGCGATTGCGGCGCCGCCTCGAGGCCGCGCTCGGCCAGCCATTGAGCCACGCGCCGGTGGGCCTCGTCGCTCAGGACGATCTCGCCGACCTCCGCCGCCGTCTGCAGGCGGGCGGCGAGGTTCGTCGTCGTCCCGAGGACGGACACGTTTCCGCCCGCGACGGTTCGGCCGACGACGGCAGGACCGACGGCGATCCCGATTCCGACGCCTAGGTCGAGGAGCGCCGCCTTCCCGCTCAGGGCGAGCGCGGCCTCGAGGGCCTGCCGCGCGTGATCGAGGCGCGTTCCGGTCGTGTTGAAGGTCGCCATGACGGCGTCGCCCGCGAACTTGTCGACGAGCCCGTGGTGGCGGCCAACCTCGGCCGAGGCCCAGCGATGGAGCGTCTCGATCCGGTCGGCGAGGTCGGCGGGCGCGGTCGCGGCCGTCAGGGCCGTGTACCCGCGGACGTCGGCGAACATCGTCGTCACCAGGCGCTCGCCGGCTCCGACGAGCTCCGGCTCCGCGCCGTCGCGTCCGGCCGGCGGTTCCGTCGGCTCGGGAACGGCGACGCCGAGCCGCTCGGCGACGGTACGAGCACCATCTCGGATCAGGCTCGCTCCCGCTGCGTCGGCCTCGGCGATCACGGCCGCGAGCGCCTCCGGTGAGCCCGCCTCGGCGGCGAGCGTGCGCGCTCGCCACTCGACGAGCCGGAAGCCGCGCGCCGCCGCTACCTCGACGATCCGGGCGAGGAAGGGGCGAGCTTCGGAAGCGGCGCCGCGTGCGAGCAGGATCCGGCCTTGCGCCTCGTCGAGGTAGGCCGTCTCGGCGTCCGTCGGATACGCGCGACCGGCATCGACGACGGCCTGTGCCTCGTCGAGTAGGCCGGCCGCGACGAGCGCCTCGACCGCGACGGCGAGGGTCTCGAGGTACGGCGCAAGGCGGTCGACGCGGTCCGCGATCTCCCGCGCGAGCCGGACGGCCTCGTCGAGGCGGCCGTCCGCGAGCCTCAGCCGGATCTGCGGCGCGGCGTCGTAGACCACGTCCTGGAGGTCGGCGCGCTCGGACGGATCGGGGAGCGTCGCCCCGGCGTCGTCCAGCCGCCCGAGCTCGAGCAGGACCTCCGCGAGCTCGACGGCCGTTCGCCACCGGACCTTCGCGCTCGCGGCCCGCAGGGACGCCCTGTGCGCAGGCTCGACGGCGTCGAGGGCTCCGAGCAGATCCCCACTCGCGCGGCGGACCCAGCTCGTCGCGATCCCGATCATCTCGATGAGCACGGCCGGCCCGGACTGGGACTCGAGCGCGTCGATGCGGGCGCCGATGCCCGGCATCATCAAGTGCAGTCGGGACCAGGCCTCGTTGTACGCGATGTTCTGTGCGATGAACGGATAGCCGGCCCGCTGCGCCTCCTCGAAGCACTCGTCCAGCGTCTTCATCGCCTCGACCGTGCGGCCCGTGTCGATCAATGCGAATGCGACCCACGACTTGGCCCACACGCGCTCGAACCCGGCTCCGGCCGCCCGGGCGACCTCGACCGCCTTCGTCGCCATCTCGAGGCTGTGGTCGTTGTCGAACTCGAACTTGTAGAGGCCGGACAGCCGGATGTACGCGAGCGCGAGCTCGGCCGACGGGCCGTGCTCCTCGAGGACGCGTCGCGCGTGCTCGGTCTCCTCGAAGGACAGGTCGGGACGGCTCTGCTCCCAGCGGCAGCGTCCCAGCACGAGCCGGGAGCGCGCGGCTTCGAGCTCCTCCCCGAGGCTCTCGAGGCCCGCGATGCCCTCCACCAGCACCTCTTCCGCCGCGGCGGTCTTCCCGTCCATCCAGAGCACCTGTCCCATGTGGGCGAGCAGGCGCGCCCGCTCGAGCGGGTCGCGGACGTGCGGAAGGGCGCGGTCGAGGAGCTCGAGCGACTCGGCGAACGCGAACGTCGCCTCCGCCTCCTCGGCCGCCTCGACGCACTTCGGCACCGCCTCGTCGAACCGAGCCGCTCCGAGCAGGTGGCGCGCGACCTCCAGGGCCTCCGCGCCGGCGTCCACGAGCACGTCGGCCGCGCGGCCGTGGATCTGCTGGCGGCGCGGGAGCACGATCTCGTCGGCGACGGCCTCCTGCGTCAGCGCGTGCCGCCACCGGTACGCGGCGCGCCCGGCGTCGACCTCCTCCAGCAGCTGCTGCGCCACGCCGACCGCGAGCGCCTCGTGCACGGTCGCGTCGGGAACGCCGGCGACGCCGACGAGCGTGGCGTAGTCGAACGTCCTTCCCAGCACGGCCGCGGCCTGGAGGATCTCGACGTCGGCCGGGTCGAGGCGCGCGAACCGCAGCAGGATCGTGTCGCGGACGGTCTCGGGAATGCGCAGCTCCTCCAGGCTGCGCGGCTTCCAGCCGTGATCCGTGCGGACGACGTCGCCGCGGTCGATCGCCTCCTTCAGCATCTCCTCGAGGACGAAGGGGTTTCCCTCCGTCCGTAGGTGCATCAGGTCGCGGAACTCGGGGCCGACCGTCTCGGCGTCGAGGATGGCCGCGATCATCTCGGCGATCTCGCCGCGCTCGAGCGGCGACAGCGCGACCGGCTCCGCCGCGCCGGAACGGCGCCACGTCTGGAGGAGCGGTGCGAGAGGATGCCGCCGGTCGAGCTCGTCGCTTCGGTACGTGACGAGGACGAGCGACCGCATGCCCGTCAGGCGGCGGCCGAGGTGGTCGAGCAGCTCGCGCGTCGCCGAGTCCGCCCAGTGGACGTCCTCCACGACGAGGAGCAGGCCGTGCTCACGCGCGGGTACGGAGAGCAGCGCGACGACGGCCTCGAAGAGGCGAAGCTTCGCCTGGGCCGGATCGCCGAGGGAGGCAGAGGGCTCGTCGCCGCCGAGCTGCGGGAAGAGCTGGGCGAGCTCGAGCCGGGCCGCGCCGAGCAGTCCCGCGAGCCGCTCGACGTCCACGCGCGACAGGTAGTTGCCGAGCGCCTCGACGAGCGGGAGATACGGAAGCGGAAGCTCGGCCTCGCTGCACGCGCCCCAGAGCACCTCCCAGTCGAGTCGCCGTGCGCGGGTCGCGAGCTCCCGCGCGAGCCTCGTCTTCCCCATTCCCGCCTCGCCGCCGAGCGCGACGAAGCGGCTTTCACCGCGATGGGCGGCGAGCAGCGCATCCTCGAGGGCGAAGAGCTGCTCGTCCCGTCCGACGAGCGTCGGGCAGAGGGCGCGTTCCAGCATCCTTCGATTGTTCCATCAGGGCCGCTTGAAGCACGAACTGCCCGCCGTCACAATCGAGGCCGGTATGACGACGGACGCCGCCGGCTGAAGGAGCTCCGCTTTCACTGGCGGCACGAGCTCGCCGCTTCGCCGGACGCGTTGTGGCCGCTCGTCGCCGACACCGACCGCTTCAACCGCGACACCGGCGTCCCGCCGGTCGAGGTGCTCGGGACCGAGGCGAACGCGCGGCGGCGGCTCCGCCTGCGGCGGCTCGGGGTGCCGATCGAATGGGAGGAGGAGCCGTTCGAGTGGGTGCGGCCGCACCGGTTCGGCGTCGTGCGGCGCTACGCGCGCGGGCCGATCGTCGAGCTCCGCGTCGAGGCTCGGCTCGAGGAGCGCGACGACGCCGGCACGAGCCTCGACTACGACGTGCGCGTGCGACCGCGGAACCTGCTCGGCCTCCTCGCGGCCGCGGTGCAGATCGGCCTCGTCAGCCGCTCTCGGTTCGCTCGCACGTTCCGGACGTACGACTCACTTGCGACGACGTCGGAGCCCGCACAGCCTGCCCGGCTCGCGTCCGGCGGCGGCGACCGACTAAGGCGCGGCGGGGAGAAGCTGCGCGAGCAGGGAGTCGACCCGCGGCTGGTCGCAGCGCTCGTCGTCCTCCTCGAGCGCGGCGACGAGCAGGCGCTCGCCAGGCTGCGCCCGTACGAGCTGGCGGACGCCTGGCAAGCCGGGCGGCGCGAGTCGCTCGAGCTCCTGCTGCATTCGACGCGCATCGGACTCACCGAGCTGCGCTGGGAGCTCCTCTGCCCCTCCTGCCGAGGCCCGGCCGCGACCGTGGGGTCGCTGCGCGACCTCGACACCGGCGTCCACTGCGAGACCTGCGGGATCGACGTGAGCGCCGACCTCGACCGCTCGGTCGAGGTCACCTTCACGCCGAGCCCGTCCGTCCGCGCCGTCGACAGGCGCGAGTTCTGCGTCGGCGGCCCGCAGCTCTCGCCGCACGTCGTGGCCCAGCAGCTGCTCGGTCCGGCCGAGGAGCGACGGCTGACCGTGCGCCTCCGGCCGGGGACGTACCGGGTACGCGCGCTCGGTGAGGCCGGAGGCGACGTCTTCGAAGCGACCGGCGAGACGGTCGTGACGCTCGCCAACGACTCGGAGAGCGAACGGCTCCTTCGGCTGGAGCGGACGGAGTGGCGCGACCGCGCCGCAACCGCCGCCGAGGTGACGTCGTTGCAGGCGTTCCGCGACCTGTTCTCGACGGAGGTGCTGCGCCCGGGCGAGCCGGTCTCGGTCGGGACCCTGACCGTCCTCTTCACCGACCTGCGCGACTCGACGCGCTTCTACCGCGAGGTCGGCGACGCGCCCGCCTTCGGCTCGGTGATGCAGCACCTCGACGTGCTGCGTGAGGCCGTCGCCTCCGAGGGCGGCGCCGTGGTGAAGGCGATGGGCGACGCGATCATGGCTGTCTTCACGCATCCGGCGGCGGCCGTCCGGGCCGGTCTCGCCGCCCAGCGGGCCGTCGCGGGCAGGCCGCTCGAGCTCAAGGTCGGTGTCCACACCGGGCCCTGCATCGCGATCACGCAGAACGGCGCGCTCGACTACTTCGGCTCCACCGTCAACCTCGCCGCGCGCCTCGTCTCGCTCTCGACGGGAGCGGACGTCGTCGTCTCCGGCGAGGTGCTGGCCGATCCCGAGGTCGAGGAGCTCGCACTCCGCAGGGAGCCGCTCGCGGCGACGCTGAAGGGCTTCGAGGAATCGCTCGAGCTCTGGCGAGTGCGGTAACCTCCTCCGCACCAAGCGCCAACCGACCTTAGGAGCGGAGATGCGCGCAGCGTCCATGTCCATCGAGGAGGCCTTCGTGACCTATTCGGAGGGTATGACGCTTGCTTCGCAGAACGCTGAACCTAGGGATCCTGGCGCATGTAGACGCCGGTAAGACGACGCTCACCGAGCGGCTGCTGCACGCGGCCGGCGTCATCGACGAGATCGGCAGCGTCGACGCCGGCACGACGCAGACCGACTCGCTGGCGCTCGAGCAGCAGCGCGGCATCACGATCCGCTCGGCGGTCGTGTCGTTCGCGATCGACGACGTCACCGTCAACCTGATCGACACGCCCGGCCACCCGGACTTCATCGCCGAGGTCGAGCGCGTGCTGAGCGTGCTCGACGGCGCGGTGCTCGTGATCTCCGCCGTCGAGGGCGTCCAGCCGCAGACCCCGCTGCTGATGCGGGCGCTGCAGCGGCTCCGCGTTCCGACCCTTCTGCTCGTGAACAAGATCGACCGTCCCGGTGCGGACCCGGAACGCGTGCTGCAGAGCATCTCGGACCGGCTGACTCCGGCGATCATCCCGATGGGATCGGTGGGCGAGGTCGGGACGCGGGCCGTGTCCTTCGCGCCCTACGGCGCACCCGACGACGAGCTCGTCGCGGAGACGAAACGAGCGCTGCTGCATCCGGTGTTCTTCGGCTCCGCGCTCACGGGAGCGGGCGTCGAGCCCTTGGTGTCCGGTATCGCCGAGCTGCTGCCGACGGCGGCTGGCGACGTCGACGGTCCCGTGTCGGGCAGCGTCTTCAAGATCGAGCGCGGTCCGGCCGGCGAGAAGATCGCGTTCGTCCGCCTGTTCTCGGGCACGGTGCGCACGCGCGATCGGTTGCGGTTCGGCCAGGGCAGCGAGCGCAAGGTGACGACGATCAGCGTCTTCCACGAGGGCTCGGCCGTTCGGCGTGGGTCGGTATCCGCCGGAGAGATCGGGAAGCTCTGGGGTCTGACCGAGATCCAGATCGGCGACGCGATCGGCACTCCGCGGCCGAGCGCCGAGCACCATTTCGCGCCGCCGACACTGGAGACCGTCGTCGCGCCCGTCGACGCCGACGACAGGGGCCGGCTCCGTGTCGCGCTCGCGCAGCTCGCGGAGCAGGACCCGCTCATCGACGTCCGACAGGACGACGTACGCCGGGAGATCTTCGTCTCGCTCTACGGCGAGGTGCAGAAGGAGGTCGTTCAAGCGACGCTGGCAAACGACTTCGGCCTCGACGTCACGTTCAGC
>VAXK01000099.1 GCA_005885565.1 Actinomycetota bacterium | reverse complement strand
GCTCGCGCTCGCGTGCGACCTGCGGTACGCGGCGCGCTCCGCGAAGCTCGGGCAGCCGGAGATCAACCTCGGGATCATCCCCGGCTGGGGCGGGACGCAGCGGCTGGCGAGGGTCTGCGGCCTCGGCTTCGCAAAGGAGCTGATCCTGACGGGCCGGCTCGTGGACGCCGAGGAGGCCGAGCGGCGCGGGCTCGTGAACGCCGTCTACGACGACGGCGAGCTGCGGGAGCGGGTGCTCGAGATCGCTTCGGCGCTGGCGTCGAAGAGCCCGCTCGCGCTCGCCTACGCGAAGGAGGCCGTGAACCTCGCGCTCCAGGGCTCGCACGAGGCCGCGCTCACCCAGGAGGCGTCCTTCTTCGCCATGCTCTTCTCGTCCGAGGACCAGACGGAGGGCATGAGCGCGTTCGTCGAGAAGCGCGAGCCGCGCTTCACCGGTCGCTAGTAGGCCGGCTTGCCGATCGTTCGCGCCAGCTGCTCGAGGGCGGCGAGGCGTTTCTCGAGCGGCGGGTGGTCCATGAAGAGCTCGAACCGGGGCGTGCGCACGGGGACGATGCAGAACGCTTCCGCGGCGCCTTGGAGGCGCAGGTCGCCGCTCGGGATGTGCCCGTCGGAGAGCTTCTGGAGCGCGCTCATCAGCTGCTCCGGCGCGCCGGTGAGCAGCGCGGAGCCACGGTCGGCGGCATATTCGCGATAGCGCGAGACGGTCAGCGTGAGCAGGGTGCCGAGCGCCCAGAGCGGCAAGCCCAGCGGCCAGACGATCCAGAGCACCAGGCCGGCGAGGCTCTCGTCGGCGATCAGGGTGAGGCCGAGCGTGCGCGGGAAGGCGACCACGGTCAGGACCGAGGCGTCTCGGTTGGCGATGTGCGTCAGCTCGTGCGCCAGCACGGCTTCGAGCTCGCGCTCGCTCAGCACGCGGCTCAGCCCGGACGTCACGGCGACGACCGCCCGGCTCGGCGTGAGCCCGACCGTGAACGCGTTCGGCGTCTCCGTGTCGACGACGGCAAGCCGCGGGACCGGTAGATCGGCCAGCTCCGCCAGCCGCTCGAGCTGCCGCTGCAGGCGCGGCTCCGACGTAGCTGTTCGAGATCGTCGTGCCCGGGCGCTCCGAAGGACGAGGCTCTCCGAGCCGTGGTAGTGCGCAAGCGCGGCGAAGATGGCGACCAAGCAGACGACGAGCCCGTAGGCCAGCCAGCCCGGCTGCCACCAGAAGATCGCGAGCACGCCTGCGCCGATGCCGGCATAGAAGGCGGCAAGCAAGACGAGCGCGAGCAGCATGCGCAGGGTGAGACCCAGATCGCGACCGCCCGCCCGCCGCCTCATGACCTCTCCATCCTCGCACGGGCGGCACGCGGCAGCTCCGTGGGGCCTCGTTAGAGTCCCCGCCGTGAAGATCGCGGTCTGCGTGAAGCAGGTGCCGGAGGGCGCGGCCCGCCGGCTCGACCCCGCCACGAAGCGGCTCGACCGCTCGGGCGAGGGGGCGCTGAACCCCTTCGACGCGCACGCGGTCGAGGAGGCCCTCCAGATCCGCGACGCCGCCGGCGAAGGCGAGGTCGTCGTCCTCTCGATGGGGCCGCAGAAGGCGCTCGACTCGCTGCGCAAGGCGCTCGCCATGGGCGCCGACCGCGCCGTCCTCGTGAGCGACGACGCGCTCGCCGGCTCCGACCTCGTCGCGACGAGCGGCGTGCTCGCGAAGGCGCTCGAGCGCGAGCAGGCCGATCTCGTCCTCCTGGGTCAGCAGGGGAGCGACTCCGACGGCGCGGTCCTCGGCGCGTCGCTCGCCGACCGCCTCCGGCTGCCGATGTTCTCCCAGGCCGCCGAGCTCACCGTCGAGGGCGGGTCGATCCGCGGCAAGCGCCAGACCGAGTTCGGCTACGACGTGATCGAGGCGCCGCTCCCGGCGATCGTCGCCGTCTCGGACGCGATCAACGAGCCGCGCTACCCGTCGCTCAAGGGGATCATGGGCGCGAAGAAGAAGCCCCAGGAGACGCTCTCCCTGGCCGACCTGGAGGTCGAGAGCGGCGCCGCCGGCGAGGAGGGCTCGAAGACCGAGGTCTCCACGCTCGGCGACCCGCCGCCACGCGGCGACTCGCGGAAGATCGAGGACGACGGCTCCGCGGCGCAGCAGATCGTCGACTTCCTCGCGGAGAAGCGCCTGCTCTGACCGTGGCGACCCTCGTCTTCCTCGAGCACCACGACGACGAGCTCCAGAAGGGTTCGCTCGGCGTCCTCTCCAAGGCGGCGTCCCTCGGTGACGACGTCACCGGCGTCGTGCTCGGCTCGGGCGTCGCCCCGCTGGCGTCCGGGGCCGGGAAGTTCGGGGCGTCGCGCGTCCTCGTCGTCGACGACCCGGCGCTCGAGGCGCCGCTCCCGCAGCCGCGCGTCGACGCCCTGGCGCAGATCGTGCGCGACCGCGGCTTCGACACCGTCCTCTTCGCCGGCTCGGTCCTGGCCGCCGACACGGCCGCCGGCCTCGCCGCGCGGCTCGACGCCGGCCTGAACTGGGACCTCACCGACCTCGCCCGTGAGGACGGCCGCCTCGTCGGCAAGCGCCCGGCGCTCGAGGACTCGGTCTATGCAGACGTCGGCTGGCGCGGCGAGCCGCGGCTCGCGCTCTTCCGGTCGGGCGCCTTCGACCCGAGCGAGACAGGCGGCGAGGCGGAGGTCGAGGAGGTGAGCGTCTCGTTCGAGGACTTCTCGCAGGCCGCGAAGATGCTCGAGCAGGCGCACGAGGAGCGGAGCGGGCCATCCATCGAGGACGCGGAGGTCATCGTCGCGGGCGGGCGCGGGCTCGGCGGGCCGGAGAATTTCAAGCTCTGCGAGGAGCTCGCCGAGGCGCTCGGCGGCGCGGTGGCGGCGACGCGCGCGGTCGTCGACGCGGGCTGGTACCCCTACGCGGCGCAGGTCGGCCAGACCGGCCGAAGCGTCTCGCCGAAGCTCTACGTCGCGTGCGGCATCTCGGGCGCGATCCAGCACAAGGTCGGCATGCAGAGCTCGAACGTGGTCGTCGCCATCAACAAGGACCCGAACGCGCCCATCTTCGAGTTCTCCGATCTCGGCGTCGTCGGCGACCTGCACGAGATCGTCCCGAAGCTGACCGAGCTCGTCCTCGCGCGCAAGGGCTCGTGACCCGCCCCGTCGACTACCCGCCGCCGTTCGGGCTGCGCGACGCGATCGCGTCGCCGACCGACCCGGACGACGAGCGGATCGACGTCGGCGTGCTGGTCGTGGGCGCGGGCCCGGCCGGGCTCGCCTGCGCGATCCGGCTCGGCCAGCTGCTCGAGGGCTCGCCGCAGACGGCCGAGCGCCTCGGCGACGTGCCGGTCGCGGTGCTCGAGAAGGGGAGGCAGCCGGGGTCGCACCTGCTCTCGGGCGCGGTCGTCAACCCGCGTGCGCTGCGGCGGCTCTTCCGCGGGCGCACGCACCTCGACGACCTGCCGCTCTACGGCCGCGTGGAGGCGGAGAGCGTGTACGTCCTCCGCCCACGCACCTCCGTCCGCATCCCTGCGCCGCCGACGATGCGGAACCACGGCAACTACGTCGCCTCGCTCTCGCAGCTCGGCCGCTGGCTCGCAGAGCAGGCCGAGGAGGCGGGCGCGACGATCCTGCCGGAGACGCCGGCGGCGCGGCTCCTCGTCACGGACGGCCGTGTCCGCGGCGTGCGAACCGGCGACAAGGGCCGTGGCCGAAACGGCGAGCCGCTCCCGAACTTCGAGCCCGGCTCCGACCTCGTGGCGCGGGTGACCGTCCTCGCCGAGGGAACGCAGGGCCACCTGACGGGCGCGGCGATCCGGCACTTCGGCCTCGAGGGCGAGAACCCGCAGGTGTGGGCGCTCGGCGTGAAGGAGGTCTGGAAGGTCGCGCGTCCGCTCCGGCGCGTGATCCACACGATGGGCTGGCCGCTGCGGGCCGGAGCGAAGTACCGCGAGTTCGGCGGCTCCTTCATCTACCCGATGGGCGAGGACATGGTCACGCTGGGCATGGTCGTCGGGCTCGACCATCGCGACGCCGAGCTCTCTGTCCACGACCTCCTACAGGAGTTGAAGACCCATCCGAAGGTGCGGCGCATCCTCGACGGCGGCGAGCGCGTCGCCTGGGGAGCGAAGACGATCCCCGAGGGCGGCCTGCTGTCGCTGCCGAAGCGGCTGCACGCCCCGGGGCTCCTGCTCTGCGGCGACGGCGCGGGCCTCGTGAACGTGCCGGCGCTGAAGGGCATCCACTACGCGGTCGAGTCCGGCCGGCTGGCCGCGGAGGCGGCCTTCGCGGCGCTCCAGCCGGGTCAGACCCCCTGGACGCCCGGGGCCCTGGCCGTCTACGACGAGTCCCTGCGTAACAGCTTCGTCTGGCGCGACCTCGAGGCGGTCCGGAACATGCGGCAGGCGTTCGGCCGCGGCTTCTGGCTCGGCGCCGCGCTCGCCGGGGCGATGACCGCGAGCCGGGGCAAGTTCCCACCGACCGACCTGCGCACCGACCCCGACGCCGAGGTCGAGCTCATCCGCACCGGCCGCGCTCGCCGCTATCCGAAGCCCGACGGCAGCCTCACCTTCGACAAGCTCTCGTCGGTCTACCTCTCCGGGAACCGGACGCGGGACGACCAGCCGAACCACATCCGCATCCAGCGCCGCGTTCCGCGCGACCTGGCCGAGCTGTGGGTGCGGATGTGCCCCGCGCAGGTGTACGAGATCGCGGGCGGCGACGGCGACGGCGAGGTCGACGTCGAGGTCACACCTTCCAACTGCGTCCAGTGCGGCGCGATCTCCGCGAAGGGCGGCCGTCTGACCCCGCCCGAGGGCGGCTCCGGGCCCGAGTACACGCTGACGTAGCGCGCATGGACGACGTGTTCCCGAGCTCGGACGAGATCCGCGAGCGCGCACGCCGAGCCCGCGAGACCTGCGGTCTGGCGCGAGACGAACGTGAGCATCGCACGGGAGTTCGTCGCCAAGATGACGACCGCCGGAGTTGCCGCTCCTCGCGCGCCGGGTGGTTCCGGAGAGGTCGGGTGGAGGACACCCCGGGAGGACATCCTCCTCGCCCCAGGCTCGCCACCCTTCTGGTGGAGCATCAGCTCGAGCGGCGGCGCCTTCGATCTAGTCCACACCAAGATGTACCTCTTCACGCGAGTGGAACTCGAGCACCTGCCCGAGCTGGCCCGCTGGGACCCTGCTTGGCTTCGGGACTGCTTGGCGAAACAGATCCCGAGCTAGTGAATCCGCCAGCCGCCTGCGGGCCGTACCTCCCGTCATGAGAGCACGCGTTTACCTCTGGATGTTCATGCTCGCGGCCGTCGCCATGCTCGTCCTCGCCGGCTGCGGCAAGTCGAAGTACTAGGGCCGAAGTAGGATCGACGGCCGTGGCCACTGCGGCCGACCTCCTTTCGCTGGACGACGTCGAGCGGGCGCGCGAGCGCATTGCGGGTCGCGTGCACCGCACGCCGATGCTCAGCTCGCGCACCCTCTCCGAGCGAGTCGGCGCGGACGTGTCCTTCAAGGCCGAGCTCCTCCAGCGCACGGGCTCGTTCAAGCCGCGCGGCGTCCTCAACAAGCTTTCCACGCTCTCAGAGGACGAGAAGCGGCGCGGCGTGATCTCTATCTCCGCCGGCAACCACGCGCAGGCGCTCGCGTACGCGGCGGCCGTCGAAGGGATCGACGCGCTCGTCGTCATGTGGGAGACCGCGAGCCCGATGAAGATCGCCGCCGCGCGGGGCTACGGGGCGACGATCGACACCGAGGCGCCCGACATTCCGGCCGCGTTCGAGCGGCTCGACGCGCTCGTCGCCGAGACGGGCCGCACCCTCGTCCATCCCTACGACGACCCGGTCGTGATGGCGGGGCAGGGGACGGTCGGGCTCGAGATCGTCGAGGACCTTCCCGACGTCGACGTCGTGCTCGTGCAGGTCGGAGGCGGAGGGCTCGTCTCCGGGATCGCCACCGCGGTCAAGGCCCTCCGTCCCGATGCACGCCTCGTCGCGATCGAGCCCGAGCTGTCGGCGGCGCTGCACGAGAGCCTGAAGGTCGGCGAGCCGGTGACCGTGGAGCCGCGGTCGATCGCGGACGGCCTGAACGGCCCCTACGCCGGCGACAACTGCGTCCGGATCTGCGGAGCGCTCGGGATCGAGTCGGTGCTCGTCACCGAGGACGACCTGAAGGACGGATTCCGGTTCATGTACGGCCGCATGAAGCTCGCCTGCGAGGTCGCGGGAGCGGCGACCGCCGCCGCTCTCCTGGCCGGAAAGGTCGAGCTCGAGCCTGGCTCGAAGGTCGCCGCCGTCGTCTCGGGCGGAAACGTGGCTCCCCAAGCGGCCGTTGCTATCCTGGCCGAGCGATGAAGGCCGGAATCCATCCCGAGTACGTCCTGGCGACGGTCACCTGCTCGTGCGGGAACACGTTCCAGACGCGATCGACGAAGCCCGAGCTGCACGTCGAGATCTGCTCGAACTGCCACCCGTTCTACACGGG
>VAXK01000213.1:6747-26510 GCA_005885565.1 Actinomycetota bacterium | reverse complement strand
ACGATCCGGAAGACCTCGATCTGCTCGTCGGGCGCGAGCGACACGCGGCCGTCGACGTCGAGCTCGACCTCGAGCTCGCCGTCCGCGGTGAGGAACTCGACGTAGCGGCGGAGCGCGGCGTCGAACGGCGCGTTGCCGCTCGCGGACGAGAGCGCGAGCACCGCGAAGCGCGCCTCCTGCTGCGCGGCTGCGGCCGCCTCCTTCAGCTCGGGGAGCACGTCCTCGACCGGCGCGCCGTCCTCGAGCCGGCTCGCGTAGGTCGAGATCGCGAACAGGTACTGCGCGAGCCCGTCGTGGATCTCGCGCGCGACGCGCGCACGTTCTTCTGCGACGGCGCGGCCGAACTCGGACGAGCGGATCGCGCGCCAGACGCCGACGAGGAGGACGCCGTAGGCCAGGATCCGCAGGACGTCGCCCTGCGAGAGCGGCCGGTTCGCCGCGAGCGGCGTGAGGAGGTAGCTGAGCGACGCGAAGAGGAGCAGCGTCGCGCCGTGCGCGAGGAAGCGGTCGAGGTCGTCCCCGTGCTTCCGGAAGCGCAGGCCGAAGCCGACGACCGCGACGAGGTTCACGAGCGCCTGGAAGCCGAACGAGAGCGTGAGCAGGAACGGCGCGTCGGCTCCGCCGTCGGGAGGCAGGAGCGGCAGCCCGTTGCCCAGCGAGCGGGAGGCCGACCAGACGAGCACGAGCACGAAGGCGAGCGCGACGAACGCGTTCCCGAGCATGCGCCGGCGTTCGCGGACACGGCCGTGCACGAACGGCGCGGCGGCGATCAGCGTCCAGGCGAGGAGCCGTCCGGCGACGCCGGACCAGGCCTCCGAGCGGCCGATCGGGTGGCCGCCGAGCACGGGTGCGATCGAGAAGCAGAGCGTCGAGGCGGCGCCGACGAAGAACCCGCTCGCAAGCAGGAGGTCGACGCGGCGGCCCTCGACCGAGAACCGCACTCCGGCCAGAACGGCCACGGCCGTTCCGGCCAGCATGACGACCGTCTGGAGCACGAGGCGCGCCTCGTCGCCGCCGTACGAGGGGCGGAGGTCGGCGTACGCGACGAAGAGGGCGAGCGCCGCTCCGAGCAGCCCGAAGAGGAGCACCTCGCCCCAGAGGAACGCGTCGAGCGCGCTTCTACCGTCCTTCTCCATCGTCACCCTTGTCGGCACGGACACCTCCGCCGATAAGTCCGCAGAGCCATGGCCGACAGCGTCCTGATCGTCGACGACCATCCGCTGACCCGCGAGGCTCTGAGCGCTCTGCTCACGCAGCACGGGTTCGCCGTCGTCGGCCAGGCCGCGGACGGCGAGGAGGCGATCGGCTTCGCGCGGCGGCTCCAGCCGCGGCTCGTCCTCCTCGACCTGTCGATGCCGGGCCTGTCCGGCCTGGAGGCCCTGCCACGGCTCCGCGAGGCCGCGCCGAGCTGCGAGGTCGTCGTGTTGACGGCGTCGGGGACGGAGGAGAACCTCCTCTCGGCGATCCGCGGCGGTGCGGCGGGCTACCTGCTGAAGAGCGAGCCGCCGGGCCGGATCGCCGAGTTCCTCCGCGGCGTCGCGCAGGGCGAGGCGGCGCTCTCGGGCGAGATCGCGCGGCGCCTCCTCGACGAGGTGCGAAACGGCGGGCGCCGCTCGGGTGTCCCCGACACGATCGCCCGGGTGCTCTCCGCGCGCGAGGTCGAGGTGCTGCTCCTCCTCGACGAGCACCTCGGCACCGACCAGATCGCGCGCCGGCTCTTCATCTCCGAGCACACCGTGCGCTCGCACGTGAAGAGCCTGCTGCGCAAGCTCGGCGTCTCGTCCCGCCGGGAGGCGCTCGAGGCACTCGCCGCCGCTCGTCGGTGACAGGCACGTGCCAGGCACCGACGGGTGGAACGGCTTGGTTGAGCGGGCCGCGGCGAGCGGCGGGCGGCGTCGGTGCCAGGCACGTGCCTGGCACAGCATCCCCCACGGCGGGGGATGCGAAAGCGCGCGGCCGGGGCGATGACGCTGACTGCTTCGGCATCGATACTCAGAGGGCGAGCTCCTCATTTCTCCGTTCGGGAAGTGGTGGCAAGGAGCACAGTTGGTGGCTGATCTTTCGCTAGGCGGCCGGCCCAGACGGGCCGGCCGCTAACTGTCGAAGCCCTCGACCGCGGCGCGCACGAGGCCCGGCAGCGTCCGGACGTCGTAGCCGCCCTCGAGCACCGCGGCGCAGCGCGGGCCGAGCGCCGCCGAGCGGCGGGCCAGCTCGCGGAAGCCGTCGGCACCGACGCGCATGTCGGCGAGTGGGTCGCCGACGTGCGCGTCGAACCCTGCCGAGACGAGGACGAGGTCGGGCTCGAACACGCCCACCGCCGGCTCGACCGCCCGCGTGAACGCCGCCTCGTACTCGGCGTCGCCCGACCCGGCCGGGAGCGGGACGTTCACCGTCGTCTCCGCCTGGTCGTCCGGCCCGCCGGTTCCGGGGTAGAACGGCCACTGGTGGAGCGAGACGAAGAGCACCGAGTCGTCGTCCCGGAAGATCTCCTCCGTGCCGTTCCCGTGGTGGACGTCCCAGTCGACGATCGCGACGCGCCGGACGCCGAGCTCGGCCTGCGCGAACCGCGCCGCGACCGCGACGTTGTCGAAGAGGCAGAACCCCATCGCCGCCGCCGGCCGAGCGTGATGGCCCGGCGGGCGGACGAGCGCGAACCCGCCCCGTCGCACCGCCTCGATCGCCGCTCCCGCCGCGAGCAGCGCCGCCTCGTAGCTCGTCTCGGAGGCGACGGTGTCGGCGTCGAGCCAGACCGGGTCCTCGACCCGCCGAATGACCTCGACGTACTCCGGCGCGTGGCAGCGCTCGAGGTCGGCGTCGCCGGCCGGCTCGGCCTCGACGACGTCGAACTCGTCCAGGAGCACGGCGAGCCGCTCCGGCGCTTCGGGATGGCCGAACGTGGGATGGAGGCGCGCGAGCCCCGGATGGCTTACGAGGTCGATCGGCGCACCGCGGCCGCGAGCTCCCCGAGGTCGGTCTCCCCCTGGGCGCGCCCGACGAGGTAGCAGAGGAGCGGCGCGTTCGTCCGCTCGCCGCTCTCGTGCGCGGCGATCCGCGCGAGGTCGAGGAGAAGGGCGACGTCGTCCTCGGAGAGGTCGAGCCGCTCGGCCGGCACGCCGCTCGCCTCGGCGAGGGCGTCGCGTGCGTCGGCGAGCCAGGCCTCCACAGCGGCGGATCCTAGCCTTTGGCCCGTTCGTCCAGCCGCCCGGCGAGCTGGCCGAGGCCCCACGAGTCGACGAGGGCGGACGCCTCCGCCCACGAGGGTGTCTGGCCCCTCATCGCAGGGATCGGGGCGGAGGCGTCGAGCGTCGCGATTCGGCGGTAGAGACGGAGCTCCTCCGCATTCGCCGCGAAGCGACCGGCCTCGAGCGCCGCCTCGAGCGACCCGTATTGGCCGAGGATCTCCGCCGCCTTCTTCGGCCCGACCCCCGGCGCGCCCGGAAGCCGGTCCGACGGATCGCCCCGGAGGGCGATGAAGTCCGGCACCTGCTCCGGCTCGACGCCGTAGCGCTCGCGCACCTCCGCCGGGTCGATCCGGGCCAGCTCCGAGACGCCGCGCGTCGGCTGGAGGATCGTCACCCCCGCGCGCGCGAGCTGGAACGCGTCGCGATCGGAGGTGGCGACGAGCACCGGCTCGGCGGCGTGCACCGCGGCCGCGGCGAGGAAGTCGTCCGCCTCGTAACCCGGCGCCTTCGCATACGCGAAGCCGAGCGCCTCGACGAGCCGCGGCAGGAGCTCGAGCTGCTCGAGGAGCTCCGCGTCGAACACCCTCCCCGCCTGGTAGCCCTCGAAGGCCTCGTGCCGGTAGGTCGGCACGGTGAGCGTGTCCCAGGCAACGAGCACGGCGCGCGGCTCCTCCGCGTCCCACAGCCGAAGCAGCATGTTCGCGAAGCCCACGATCCCGCCCGCGGGACGGCCCTCGGCGCGGCGGATCGACTTCGGCAGCGCGTGGTAGGCGCGGTGCGCGAACGAGTCGCCGTCGACCGCGAGCAGCGGACGCTGCTCCGTCACAGGGTCTCGTAGAGCCGCTGGATCTCGGCCATCAGGCGCTCGGTCGTCTCGCGGCTGTCGTCGCTCACCTCGACCGGCGGACCGTAAGCGACACGGAGCGGGCCGAGCCGCGCGAGGCGATCCGTGCCCTTGATCGCGGCGGGAACGAGCGGCGCGCCAGCCTGCCGCGCGATGCGGGCGGCGCCGGTGTGCGGCCGCGCCTCCCACCGCTTGCGGAGGCCCTTCCTCTGCCGCGTCCCCTCGGGGAACATCACGACCACTTCGCCCGCGCGTACGAGCTCGACCGCCTTCGCGATCGCCTCCAAGTCACCCCGCCCGCGCTCGACCGGGAAGGCGCCGACCGCGTCCAGCATGACCCCGAGGGGCCACCAGTAGAGCTCCGACTTGGCCATGAAGCGCAGCCAGCGTTGCGGGAAGAGCGGGAGGCCGAGCGGCCACGGGTCGAAGTTCGACGTGTGGTTGGCCGCGAGCACGAAGCCACCCTCTGTCGGGACGTGCTCGAGGCCGGTCGCCCGCAGCCGGAAGACGAAGCGGACGACGGGCAGGCTGACGGCGGCAACGAGGAGATAGATGCGCGACATGCGCTCCGGCACGTGCGGAGTATTCACAGAAGCCTTTGCAGGATCGCGGCAGGCCTTCGCTAACGTGTCTCGGCCATGGGCAAGACGCTCGTCATCGCCGAGAAGCCGTCCGTCGGCCGCGACCTCGCGGCCGCGCTGCCCGGCGCCTTCGCGAAGAACGACGCATATCTCGAGTCCGACGACTACGTCGTCACCTGGGCGGTCGGCCACCTCGTGGAGCTCGCCCAGCCCGAGGACTACGACGAGAAGCTGAAGAAGTGGCGGATGGCCGACCTGCCGATCGTGCCCGAGGACTTCCGGCTCAAGCCGCGCGACGCGAAGTCGAAGAAGCAGCTCACGGCGATCCGCAAGCTCCTCGCGCGAGCCGACGTCGACCGCGTCATCAACGCCTGCGACGCGGGCCGCGAGGGCGAGCTCATCTTCGCCTACATCTACGAGTCGACCGGCGCGAAGAAGCCCGTCGACCGCCTCTGGATCTCGTCGATGACGAAGCAGGCGATCCGGGAGGGCTTCGAGCGCCTCCGCCCGGGCGAGCAGCTGCGCCCGCTCGAGCAGGCGGCGCGCTCGCGCTCCGAGGCCGACTGGCTCGTCGGCATGAACGCAACCCGCGCGGCGACGATCCGCGGCCGCGCCTGGGTCGGCGGCGTCGTCTCGCTCGGCCGCGTCCAGACCCCGACGCTCGCGATGATCGTGAAGCGCGAGCGCGAGATCCAGGTCTTCGTCCCCGAGCCGTACTGGCTCGTGCGCGCCGCTTTCGAGCCGCCGTACGACGGCCTCTGGTTCGAGGGCGACGAGACGCGCATCAAGGAAGGCGCGCGCGCGGACGAGATCGTCGAGCGCGTCTCCGGCAAGGACGGCGAGGTCGAGTCGGTCGAGCGGAAGGAGCAGTCCGAGCGGGCGCCCCTCCTCTACGACCTCACCTCGCTCCAGCGCGACGCGAACCGCCGCTTCGGCTTCTCGGCGCGCCGCACGCTCCAGGCCGCGCAGTCGCTCTACGAGGGCAAGAAGGCGATCACGTACCCGCGCACCTCCTCGCGCTTCCTCTCCGGCGACCTCGTCCCGCAGCTGAAGCCGACCGCCGAGACGCTGCTGCCGATCCCGGACTACGCCGACGCCGCGCGCTTCGTGCTCGGCCTCCGGCAGCTGCCGCTCGGCCGCGTCGTCAACGACGCTCGGGTCGACGACCACCACGCGATCATCCCCACAGACGTCGAGCACGACGTGAGCGAGTTCACGCCGGACGAGCGGCGCGTCTTCGACCTCGTCGCGCGCCGCTTCCTCGCCGTCTTCCACCCGCCGGCCCGCTACGCGAGGACGACGATCGTCACCCTCGTCGAGGGCGAGCGCTTCCGCACGCGCGGCAAGGTGACCCTCGAGGCCGGCTGGCGCACGGTCTACGGCCACCAGTCCGACGAGGAGCGCAAGGCGCAGGAGGAGGAGGGCGAAGGCGAGGGGATCGAGCTTCCGGAGCTCCAGCAGGGCCAGAAGGTGCGCTGCGTCACCGCCGCGAGCGAGGCGAAGGAGACGAAGCCGCCGCCCCGCTACACCGAGGCGACGCTCCTCTCCGCGATGGAGACGGCCGGCAAGCTCGTCGACGACGAGGAGCTGCGCGAGGCGATGAAGGAGCGCGGCCTCGGCACCCCCGCCACCCGGGCCGAGACGATCGAGACGCTCATCCGCCGCGAGTACGTCGAGCGGGTCGGCAAGGACCTCCAGGCGACGCCGAAGGGCCTCCAGGTGATCACGATGCTCGAGGAGCACCGGCTTACGTCGCCCGAGCTGACCGGCAACTGGGAGAAGGAGCTTTCCGACATCGAGCACGGCAAGGGCGACCGGACGAAGTTCATGCGCGAGATCGAGGGCTTCACGCGCGAGACGGTGGAACAGATCGCCGCGCTCGACAAGGAGAAGCTGCGGCCGGAGCGCGTCGAGCTCGGCCCGTGCCCGCGCTGCGGCGAGACGATCCGCGAGAACTCGCGCGCCTACGGCTGCACGAGCTGGAAGAGCCGCGAGGAGCCGGGCTGCGGCTTCGTGATCTGGAAGCGCGTGGCCGGCCGGACGCTCACGCCGGAGATCGCACGGCAGCTCCTCGAGGAGGGACGGACGCGTGAGGTTCTGTCCGGCTTCCGTTCCAGGAACGGCAAACCTTTTCGAGCGCGTCTCGTCTTGAATGACGAGGGCAAGATCGAGTTCGAGTTCCCGACTCGGACGACGGCTGTCCAGCCGACGGCCGCGGAATAATCCGTTTCGGGCTCCCGTTCGAAGGTCAGGTTAGCCCGAAGGGACGGTTCTCCCTGGAAAGACAAGGAACCACGGCCTACAGTCCGAAAGTTTCAAGCTCCGCCGACGTCGTACGTAGAGAGGGTTGGGAAGCCAGTTGACGCCGAACCAGCTGCACGAGTTGCTCGACACCGACCAGGCGCGCTCGCTCGTCGAGGGCGCCGAGGAGCGCGGCTTCATCGAGGCCGCGGACTTCGAGGCCTTCACGCTCGAGCACGACCTCACCGAGGTCGAGATCGAGGAGATCACGCGCGAGTTCGAGCGCATCGGGCTCGAGGTGGGGCGGCCGCCCGCGGCCGAGCCCGAGAAGGAGAAGGAGCCCGCGCCGGTCGAGGCGGCCGAGCTCAGCGGCTCCGCCGACTCGCTCCAGCTCTTCCTCGCCGACGTCGGCCGCCACAAGCTGCTGAACGCGGCCGAGGAGGTCACGCTCGCGAAGGCGATCGAGCGCGGCGACCCCGTCGCCAAGCGGCGCATGATCGAGTCGAACCTCCGGCTCGTCGTGTCGATCGCCAAGGGCTACCGCGGTCTCGGCGTGCCGTTCCTCGACCTGATCCAGGAGGGCACGCTCGGGCTGAACCGCGCGGTCGAGAAGTTCGACTGGCGCCGCGGCTACAAGTTCTCGACGTACGCGACCTGGTGGATCCGCCAGTCGGTGCAGCGCGCGGTCGCGAACCACGCGCGCACGATCCGCGTGCCCGTCCACGTCGTGGAGCGGCAGCAGAAGCTCTCGCGTGCGGCGCGACGGCTCGAGGTCGAGCTCGGCCGCGAGGCGACGAAGGCCGAGCTCGCGGAGGCGACCGGCCTGCCGATCCAGCACGTCGACGAGGCGCTCGGCGCTGCCCAGGCGTCCGTCTCCCTGAACCAGACCGTCGGTGCCGACGACGAGGGCGAGCTCGGCGACCTCTTCGCCGACCGCGAGGCCGCCGATCCGTTCGACGAGGCCGAGGAGTCGCTTCGCCGCCAGGGCGTGCGGCGCGCGCTCGACGCGCTCCCGGAGCGGGAGCGGCGGATCCTCGAGCTGCGGTTCGGCTTCGAGGGCGAGCCCTGGACGCTCGAGGCGATCGGCCACGAGCTCGACCTGACCCGTGAGCGCGTCCGTCAGCTCGAGGGCCAGGCGCTCGCGAGGCTCGGCGCCCTGCGCGACCTCATCTCCGTCGCGGCCTAAGCACCGCTTGCGGTGCCGACGTCAAAGCGCGCGGGTTTCCCGCGTGCCCGTCTGAAAACGACCGGTCGATCCACGGGGGTTCTCGGGGCGGCCCTAGCCCGGGGCGCCCGCGAGGGGCATACTTTCGCCTGACCCGCCAGGGGGGCGGGCAGGAAAGGAGTCATCAATGAGGGGCATTGTCACTCGGCTCGTCCTCCCATTCGTCGCCGTCGCTGCGCTCGCCGCGGTCGGCACGGCGGGGGGCGCGTCGAAAGCGCTGCCGACCTTCGTGTTCGCCGGCGCGTCCGATCCCACCTATCTCGATCCGGCGCTCGTCTCCGACGGCGAGTCGTTCCGGGTGACGGAGCAGGTCTTCGAGAGCCTCGTCTCGCTCAAGCCGGGCAGCACGCTCGTGCAGCCGGGCCTGGCGACGAAGTGGGGCTCGAAGAACGGGAAGGACTGGACCTTCCAGCTCCGTCATGGCGTGAAGTTCCACGACGGCACGCCGTTCAACGCGCAGGCCGTCTGTTACAACTTCAACCGCCAGTACAACTTCACGGGCGCCTTCCAGGACGCCTCGGCCACGTACTACTGGCAGACGGTCTTCCTCGGCTTCCACCACAACGCGAGCTCCGATCTCTCGCCGAGCCTCTACAAGGGCTGCACGGCCAAGGGGCAGTACACGGCGGTCATCCATCTGACGAAGAAGTCGTCGTCGTTCCTGCCGGCGCTCGTCATCTCGTCGTTCGCGATCCAGAGCCCGACCGCGCTGAAGAAGTACGGCGCGAACCAGGGTGAGCTCCGGAACGGCACGTTCTACCCGACCGGCACCTACGCCTTCAGCCATCCGACCGGCACGGGGCCGTTCAAGTTCAAGTCCTGGACCGTCGGCGAGAAGGTCGAGCTCGTCCGGAACGCGAGCTACTGGGGCAAGAAGCCGAAGCTCGGCCGCGTGATCATCCGGCCGATCTCGAACAACACGGCCCGGGTGCAGGCGCTTCAGACCGGCGAGATCAACGGCGCCGACCTGATCCAGCCCCAGGACATCCCGACGATCAAGAAGAACAAGAACCTGAAGCTGCTGAACCGGCCGTCGTTCAACGTCGCGTACGTGACGATCAACCAGTCGCACGCGCCGTTCAACAAGCTGGCCGTGCGGCAGGCGATCGCGTTCGGGCTCGACCGGGCCTCGGTCGTGAAGTCGTTCTACGCCGGCCGTGGACAGGTGGCGCAGGAGTTCATGCCGCCGCAGCTCTTCGGCTGGACGAACAAGGTCCCGAAGTACCCGTACAACCCGGCCAAGGCGAAGGCGCTGCTCAAGAAGGCGGGCCTGACCCTGCCGGTGCCGATCGAGTTCTGGTACCCGACGAACGTGTCGCGGCCGTACATGCCGAACCCGAAGCTCAACTTCGAGGCGTTCTCAGCGAGCCTCGAGAACTCGGGCTTCAAGGTCACGGCGAAGAGCGCGCCGTGGCGGCCGGACTACGTGAAGCACGTGAACGACGGAACCGCCGGTGACATCAACCTCATCGGCTGGACGGGCGACTTCGGCGACCCGGACAACTTCCTCGGCACGTTCTTCAAGACGTACAGCCCGCAGTTCGGGTTCCACAACAACGCCATCTTCAAGATCCTCTCGCAGGCGGCGGCGGAGACGAACTACAAGAAGCGGATCAAGCTGTACCAGCAGGCGAACGTCCTGATCATGAAGTTCCTGCCTGGAGTTCCGTACGCCCACTCGACGCCGGCTCTTGCCTTCCAGAAGAAGGTGAAGGGCTACACGCCGAGCCCGGTCGGAACCGATCCGTTCTCGCCGGTCTTCTTCGCCGGAGGACAGTAGGACTCTCGAGCTGAGCAGCCGGTACGACTAGATGCTTCGGTATCTCGTCCGCCGGCTGCTCCTGCTCGCCCCGATCCTCTTCGGCGTCTCGCTCCTGATCTTCTTCTGGATCAGGGCGCTGCCCGGGAGCCCGGCCGAGTCGCTGCTCGGCGAGCGCGCGACGCCCGCGCTCGTCAAGGCCTACCAGCAGCACTACGGCTTGAACAAGCCCGTCTACGTGCAGTACTGGGCGTATCTGAAGACGACGGTCCAGGGAGACTTCGGGGTGAGCGTCGCGTCGCACCGGCGCGTCATCTCCGAGATCAAGCAACGCTTCCCGGCGACGATCGAGCTCGCGCTCGCGGCCATGCTCTTCGCCGTGTTCCTGGGGGTGCCGCTCGGCTTCGTCGCCGCCAAACGCCACGGCGGCCTCTTCGACCACCTGAGCCTCGTCGCGTCGCTGATCGGGATCTCGATCCCGATCTTCTTCCTCGCGATCATCCTCAAGTACATCTTCGCCGTCCGCCTGGCCTGGCTTCCGAGCGTCGGCCGGATCTCGGTGCTCATCGACATGAAGCACCCGACGAACTTCTACATCCTCGACGCGATCATCGAACGGAACTGGCACGCCCTCGGTGACGTGCTCAAGCACCTGATCCTGCCGGGGATCGCGCTCGGCTCCATCCCGCTCGCCGTCGTCGCCCGCATCACGCGGGCCGCGGTGCTCGACGTCCAGAACGAGGACTACGTGCGCACGGCGCGTTCGAAGGGCTTGCCGCCGGTGATCGTCGACCGCCGGCACGTCCTGAGGAACGCGCTGCTCCCGGTCTCGACGATCATCGGCCTCCAGACGGGCCTCCTGCTCTCGGGAGCCGTCCTGACGGAGACCGTCTTCGCCTACCCGGGGATGGGCTCGTGGCTTCGCGACGCGATCTTCAACCGCGACTACCCGGTGCTCCAGGGCGGGATCCTCTTCCTCGCCCTCGTCTTCGTCGTCGTGAACCTGATCGTGGACATCTCGTACGCGATCATCAATCCCAGGATTCGGTACTCGTGAGCGTTGCCGAGCTCGAGGCCCACGAGGTCGCGCTCGAGGCGGCGACCGGCGGGCTCTGGCGGGACGCGTTCAGGCGGCTCGTCCGCAACCCGGCGGCGATCCTCGGCTTCGCCCTCGTCGCGATCTTCATCGTCGCAGCGGCCTTCGCGCCGCTTCTCGCCCCGTACGCACCGAAGGAGCAGAACCTGCTCCTGGTCGCGCGCGGCTGCTGTCCCGGTCCCTCGCACAAGCACTGGCTGGGTGTCGACCAGCTCGGCCGCGACGTCTACAGCCGGATTCTCTACGGCGCGCGGTTCTCGCTCATCATCGGGATCGTCTCGGTGTCGATCGGGCTCTCGGTCGGCCTCGTCCTCGGCTCGATCGCCGGCTACGTCGGAGGCTTCGTCGACACGCTGATCATGCGCTGCATGGACGTGATGCTGGCGATCCCCGGCCTCCTCTTCGCGATCGGGATCGTCGCCATCCTGAACCCGGGCCTCTACCAGATCATGATCGCGATCGGGGTCGTGAACGTCCCGATCTTCGCCCGCCTGCTCCGGGGCTCGGTGCTCGCGCAGCGCGAGAACGACTTCGTGCTCGCGGCGCGGGCGGTGGGCGTGCGTCGGCCCGTGATCCTGTTCTCGCACATCCTCCCGAACGCGATCTCGCCCGTGATCGTCCAGGGCACGCTGGCCATGGCCACGGCGATCATCGACGTCGCGGGGCTCGGCTTCCTGGGCCTCGGCCCGCAGGACCCGGCGACGCCGGAGTGGGGGACGATGCTCACCGACGTGAACGACTACCTCCAGTCCGCCCCCTTCCTGGCCATCGTGCCGGGGATCGCGATCGTGATCTCCGTCCTCGGCTTCAACCTGATCGGCGACGGCCTGCGCGAGGCGCTCGACCCGAAGCTCCGCGGCCGCGTGGGCCGGTTCCGCGAGCGGAAGGCGTTCTGGTTCCTCGGCCGGCGCGCCGCCAGTCGTGCCTGACGCGCCGCTGCTCGCGGTCGACGACCTGCGCGTCCACTTCTGGACGGGCGGCGGGACCGTGCACGCGGTGAACGGGATCTCGTTCGAGATCGGCCCGGGCGAGACGCTCGGCATCGTCGGCGAGTCGGGCTGCGGGAAGAGCGTGACCGCGCTCGCGCTGCTGGGGCTCCTGCCACGCGCCGGCCGCGTCCGCTCCGGCGCGGCGCGCTTCGACGGGCGCGACCTCCTCCGGCTCAGCCAGCGCGCGCTCCGGCGGGTCCGCGGCCGGCAGATCGCGATGATCTTCCAGGACCCGATGACGAGCCTGAACCCGGTGCTCACGATCGGGCGCCAGCTGCGGGAGCCGCTCGAGACGCACTTCGGCATGGGCCGCAAGGCGGCCACCGCCCGCGCCGCGGAGCTCCTCGACCGCGTCGGCATCCCGAGCCCGGACGCGCGGATCTCCGACTACCCGCACCAGTTCTCCGGCGGGATGCGGCAGCGGGCGATGATCGCGATGGCGCTCGCGTGCCGGCCGAAGCTGATGATCGCCGACGAGCCGACGACGGCCCTCGACGTGACGATCCAGGCGCAGATCCTCGCCCTGCTCCGCGAGCTCGTCGCCGAGGAGCGGACCGCGCTCATCCTCATCACCCACGACCTCGGGGTCGTCGCCGGCATGTGCGAGCGGGTGAACGTGATGTACGCCGGGATGTTCATGGAGACCGGCTCGGCCGACCAGCTATTCGCCTCGCCGCGCCACCCGTACACGCTCGGCCTGCTCCAGAGCGTGCCGCGGCTCGACGCGGCGCGTCGCGCGCAGCTCCAGCCGATCGAGGGCGCGCCGAGGGACATGCTGCAGCCGCCGAGCGCCTGCCCGTTCCAGCCCCGCTGCCGCTACGAGGTCGAGCAGTCGCGGCTCGAGGTCCCGCCGCTCGTCGAGATCGAGCCGGGGCACAAGGTCGCGTGCTTCAACCCGGTCCCCGCGGAGGAGTGGGAGCGGGCGCGCGCGGCGGCGACGGCATGACGACCGACGGCGCCGGCCCGCTCGTCGAGCTCGACGGGCTGAAGCTCTACTTCCCGATCAAGAGCGGGATCGTCCTCGACCGCCACGTCGGCGACGTTCGTGCCGTCGACGACGTCACGCTGACCATCCGACGCGGCGAGACGCTCGGTCTCGTGGGCGAGTCCGGCTGCGGGAAGTCGACGGTCGGGCGGACGATCCTGCGCCTCTACAAGCCGACCGGCGGGCGCGTCGTCTTCGACGGGCGCGACATCACCTCACTCGGCGAGAGCGAGCTGCGGCCGCTGCGGCGGCGCATGCAGATGGTCTTCCAGGACCCCTTTGCCTCGCTCAACCCGCGGCACAGCGTGGGCCGGATCGTCGGCGAGCCGCTGCGGACGCACGGGCTCGCGGGCCGCCGCGACGCCGCGTCGCGCGTGCGCGAGCTGCTCGTCACGGTCGGGCTGCCCGCCGACGCCGCGACGCGCTACCCACACGAGTTCTCCGGCGGCCAGCGCCAGCGCATCGGCCTCGCCCGCGCGCTCGCCGTCAACCCGGACTTCGTCGTCGCCGACGAGCCGGTCTCGGCGCTCGACGTCTCGATCCAGGCCCAGATCATCAACCTGCTCGAGCGGCTTCAGGAGGAGTTCGAGCTGACCTACCTCTTCATCGCGCACGACCTGGCCGTCGTCCGGCACATCTCGGACCGGATCGCGGTCATGTACCTCGGGACGGTGGTGGAAGTGTCGACGGCCGAGGCGCTCTACGACGAGCCGCTCCATCCGTACACGATCTCGCTCCTCTCCGCCGTCCCGATCCCGGATCCGGTCGTCGAGCGCGAGCGTGAGGCCATCCTCCTCGCCGGCGACGTCCCGAGCCCGGCCAACCCGCCGCCCGCCTGCCGCTTCCACACGCGCTGCCCCTACGTGCAGCCGACCCGCTGCCGCGACGAGGTGCCGCGCCTGCGCAACCTCACGTCGGGCCACGAGGTCGCCTGCCATTGGGCGGAGGACATCAGGGACGGCCGCGTCAAGCCGCACGAGGTCGAGCCGGTCTTCGATCCGGGCATGCCCGAGCCGGTCCCTGAGCCGCCGCCCGTGTAGCCGCGGCGAGGATCGCGCGCGCGTCGAGCGGGCACACGCGGAGCTCGGGCGGCGGCCGGCGCAGGAAGGTCCCGACGAGGAGGAGCTCGTCGACGTCCTCCGGCCGGGCGGAGGGCTCGGCGAGGCGGCACGCGGCGAGGCCCGCGTCGACCTCCAGGCGCGCGCCCAAGCCCGGCGGCACGCTCCGCACCGCCGCGACCCGTCCGCCGGACACGAAGACGGCGCGGGCGAAGCCGGCCTCGAGTGCGGGCACGACGAGGCAGCACTCGGCGCGGCGGAGGGCGCGAACCCTTTGCAGCTCGGCGACGACGCGCTCGAGCGCCTCGACGCGGTCGCGCAGCCGCGCGGCGTCCTCGTAGCGGAGGGCGTCGGCGCGCTCGCGCACCTTCGCCCGGAGGCGCGGAAGCGCGCGCGCCGGGTCGGCGAGCTCCTTCTCGCTCGCGCCGGTGAGCGCGCGGGCGGCGAGGCGGGCGCGCGAGCGGCTCCGGATCGGGCCGAGCTCGGTCGGCTGCGCGGAGCAGACGAGCCCGTCGCCGCGGCGCCGGAGGTAGACGTAGCGGTCGGGCCGCGCGACGCGCGCGTTCGCCGGCGGCCGCAGCTCGCGGATGAGCCGGAGCTCCTCGAGCGCCGCCTCGAGCTCGGAGCCGCGCTCCCGCCACTCGATCCGCTCGAGCGCGCCGAGTGCCGCCTCGACCGCGGGCCGCTGGCGATCCGTCCGGAAGTACGAGCGCAGCCTGGCGCGCAGGTCGCGCGCGCGACCGACGTAGAGCACCTGGTCGTGGCGGTCGCGGAAGAGGTAGACGCCTGGCGTCGTCGGCGCGCCGAACGCCAGCGAGCGCTTGAGGTAGATGCGGCGGGTCCGCGTCGAGGCGAGCTCGCACAGGTCGGCGACGCTCGTCGCACCGCGCTCCTGCGCGAGGCCGATCAGGGCGAGGAGGATCTCGGCCGTCGCGGTCGCGTCCGGCAGCGCGCGGTGGCACGGGCGCACGCTCGTGCCGAAGAAGTGCGCGAGCGACGCGAGGCTCGCGCGGGCGACGCGGCCCTCGAGGACGCGGCGCGCGAGCGACACGGTGTCGACGACGGGCCCGGCGAGGCGCCGCCCGGTGAGCCGCTCGGTCTCGCGGTCGAGGAAGGCGAGGTCGAAGCGGGCGTTGTGCGCGACGAGGACGGCGTCGTCGGCGAAGCCGAGGAACCGCCGCACGGCCTCGGCGGCCGGCGGCGCGCGCCGCAGCTCGCGGTCCCGGAGCCCGGTGAGCGACGCGACCGCCCGCCCGAGCGCGATCCCCGGGTTCGCGAGCGTCTGGAAGGTCTCACCGAGCTCGAGCTCCCGCACCCGCACCGCACCGATCTCGCAGATGCGGCACGTCCCGGGCCGCAGGCCGGTCGTCTCGAGGTCGACGACGACGTAGGTCGCGCGCTCGAGCGGCAGGTCGTGGCCGGGCGGCGTGGCGAGCCGAACGGAGTCGCCGCTCCAGGCGAGCCGCGCGTCGGCCGCCACCGCATCCTCCAGGAGGCTCCGCGCCATCCCGGCCGGAACGTGGCGGAGCGCGAAGAGCCGCCGCGCGGCCTCCTCGGCATACACCGGCCCGCGCCGCTCCTCGACGAGCTCCACGAGCCGGTCCGCGGCGTCGAGCCGCAGCTGCATGCCGCCCAACGGTACGCGAACAGACGTTCGAGTGCAAGACTGCGGCCGTGCTCGAGCTCTGCCTCGTCGACGTCGCGCCGGTCCGCTCCGAGCCGAACGAAGGCGCGGAGCGCGTGACCGAGCTCCTGCGGGGAGACGCCGTCCGCGTGGAGGAGCGCCGGGACGGCTGGGCGCGGATCGTCACCGCCTACGAGTATCCCGGCTGGGTGCGGCAGGAGGCGCTGGCGCGGTACGACGGCGATCCGCTCGACGAAGCGCGGACGTATCTCGGCGCCCCGTACCTCTGGGGCGGCATGACCCGAAGGGGCATCGACTGCTCCGGCCTGGTCCACATGGCCTACCGGCGGCTCGGCCTGCTCGTCCCGCGCGACGCCGACCAGCAGGAGGCGGCGGGAACGCCGCTCTCGGCCGACGAGTTGCGGCCGGGCGACCTCGTCACCTACGGCGACGAGCGGGAGACGACGCACGTCGCCTTCTGGCTCGGCGAGGCCCGCATCCTCCACGCCACGCACCGCGATGGGGTAGACGGCGTCGTCGAAGAGGACGAGCCGGACGACCTGCGCGCGAAGCGGCGCCGCTTCGTGCGCCTTTCCGCCTAACAACGCGCGCCGCTCGTCGTCGCACCGAATACGGGGTGCCGGGTAACATCGACGCCCCAGAGGCGCTTCGCCTCACGCGTGAGGGATTCTCCAGAGCGGGAGGTATCGAGTGACACGGAGCCAACGGTGGACGTGGCTGCTGAGCGTAGGGGCGCTCATTGCCGGGTTCGCTCTCCTCGGCGCTGCTTGCGGAGGGAAGAGCAAGAGCGCCAGCAACAAACCGAGTTCGAGCGGAGGTGGCAAGAACCAGCCGTTCGCCAACTTCCGCATCGCCTACGACACCGGCACCGACTACCTCGATCCCGGCTTGTCGTACACCGTCGAGGGCTGGTCGATCATGTGGAACGTCTACCTGCCCCTCCTGGGCTACAAGCACGTCAACGGGCCCGACGGCGCGACGATCGTCCCGTACCTGGCCAAGGCCATGCCCAAGATCTCTTCCGACGGCAAGACCTACACGCTGACGCTGCGCAAGGGCCTCAAGTACTCCGACGGCACGCCCGTCAAGGCGAGCGACTTCCGCGCGACGATCGAGCGCGACTACAAGGTCGACTCGCCGGGCGTCGGCTTCTTCTCGAACGTCGTCGGCGCCGACGCCTTCTCGAAGACGAAGAAGGGCCACATCACCGGGATCACAACGAACGACAAGACGGGCCAGATCACGATCAAGCTGACCCAGCCTCAGGGTGACTTCCAGAACATCCTGGCGACGGAGTTCGCGGCGCTGCTGCCGCCGGCGACGCCGGCCAAGGACCAGTCGCCGCATCCGGCTGCCGCGACGGGCCCGTACATGATCCAGAGCTACAAGGCGAACAAGCTCGCCGTCGTCGTGCGGAACCCGCAGTGGAAGTCCAACAAGGCCACGGGCATCAGCGAGGTCCCGAACGGGAACCCGGACAAGATGACCATCGACATCCTCGGCGATCCCGGCGTGGCGCTGACCCGCACGCTGAAGGGTCAGGACGACTACGACTTCCAGCAGCCCCCGCCCGACCGGCTCGGCACGCTGCAGTCGAAGTACTCCAACCAGACGAAGGTCTACACGCCGGCGAACACCTACTACTTCTTCATGAACAACCGCGTGAAGCCGTTCGACGACGTGCGCGTGCGGCAGGCGGTCAACTACGCCATCAACCGCCAGGCGCTCGTCCGGGTCTACGGCGGCCTCGCCAACCCGACGGAGAACGTCCTTCCGCCGACGTATCCGCAGTACAAGAAGCACAACCTCTACCCCTACAACCTGGCGAAGGCGAAGAAGCTCATCGCCGCAGCCGGCGTGAAGGGGATGTCGATCACGGTCTGGAACCACGACCGCGGCCAGGACCCGAAGGCGACCGAGTACCTGACCTCGGTCCTGAACTCGCTCGGCTTCAAGGCCAAGGACAAGATCATCAACTCCTCCGTCTACTGGACGACGATCGGCAACCAGACGACGAAGGCGCAGATCGGCTTCGCCGACTGGTTCCAGGACTACCCGCACCCGCTCGACTGGTTCGACGTGCTTCTGAACGGCACGCGGATCACGCCGACGCACAACAACAACTACTCCAACTTCGACGACAAGGCGGTGAACGCGAAGATCGCGTCGCTGAAGAAGCAGACGAACCTGTCGTCGTCGGTGAACGCCCAGTGGGCCGCGCTCGACAAGCAGGCCATGCAGCAGGCCGCGTGGGCGCCGTTCATCAACCGGCAGTTCGTCGACACCTTCAACTCCGACATCGACCTAGGCTGCTACGTCAACCACGTCCTCTACCAGTTCGACTTCGCAACGATCTGTCACAAGTGAGATAGCCGTAGTCGGGGAGGGCGCCGAGGAGGCGCCCTCCTCTTCGTCCAAGGGGAAGCTTGGCCCAGCCGGCGACGGAAACGGAATTCACGCTCGACACCGCGGCGGAGCTCGCCGCCGAGGAGTCGGGTGCGGTCATCCGCGGCCGGAGCCCCTGGTACCTCGCCTGGCGGCGGCTCCGTCGGAACTTCGTCGCCTTCGCCTTCCTCGGCCTGTTCGTCCTCATCGTGGTCGCGTGCATCCTCGCGCCGCTCTACGCGCACCACGTCGCGCACTCGGGGCCGAGCAACGAGCACGTTCTCGACACGATCACCGTGCACGGCACGAAGGTCGACGTCGTCTCGAAGGGCGGCGTGCTGGGCGGGAAGCTCGTCGCCTCGACCCCCGTCGGGCCGCAGTGGTTCGCCGCCGGAGGGAAGTACGTGCTCGGGGCGGACCAGCTCGGCCGCGACATCGCCGTCCGGCTCCTCTACGGCGGGAGGACGTCGCTCTTCGTCGGCATCGTCTCGTCGCTGATCTGCGTCGTCGCGGCGACGATCCTCGCCCTCCTGGCCGGCTTCTACGGGGGCTGGCTCGACTTCGTGATCACGCGCTTCTTCGACCTCTTCTACGCGTTCCCCGTCATCCTGCTCGGGATCGCGCTCGGCGCAGCGCTCGCGATCAACGGCATCCACCTCGGCCCCATCAGGGCGAACTCGGGCAACATCATGATCCCGACGCTCGTGATCTCCTACGTCCTGATCCCGTACGTGGGACGGCCGTTGCGCGGGCAGGTCCTGTCGCTGCGGCAGAAGGAGTTCATCGAGGCCGCGGTCGCGCAGGGCGCTGGCCCGCTCCGGATCATGTTCACGGAGCTCCTGCCGAACGTCGCGTCGTCGATCCTCGTCTTCTTCACGCTGATCGTCGCGAACAACATCGTCCTCGAGGCGGCGCTCTCGTTCCTCGGCGCCGGCGTGCAGCCGCCGACTCCCTCGTGGGGGACGCTGATCTCCGACGGCCAGGGCCTGATCGTCACCCGGCCGTGGTTCGCGATCATGCCGGGCCTCGCGATCGTGCTCACCGTGCTGGCGCTGAACGTGTTCGGCGACGGCCTCCGTGACGCGCTCGACCCGCGCGCGAAGGTGAAGATCGAGCACTGATGGCCACGTTCCTGATCAGACGGACGATCGGCGCGATCCTCGTGATGCTCGCCGTCACGTTCATCGTCTTCCTGATCTTCATCATCGTCCCGGGCGGCGGGAAGCTCGGGACGGCGCAGCGCATCGCCGGCAAGAACGCGACGCCCCAGAACGTGCTGAACATCGAGCACGCCTGGGGTTTCGACAAGCCGTTCTACGTCCAGTACGGCCTGATGATCAAGCGGATGTTCACGAACAATCTCGTCTCCTACACCTCGCAGCAGCCCGTGCTGAGCCAGATCAAGCAGGGCATCCCGGCGACGTTCTCGCTCACGATCGGCGCCGCGCTCATCTGGGTCTTCTTCGGTGTCCTCGTGGGGGTGATCTCGGCCGTCACGGCCGGCAGGCTGTCGGATCGCCTCATCACGATCCTGGCCCTCGTCGGGATCTCGATGCCGGTCTTCTGGCTCGGCCTCGTGACACGCTATCTGCTCGCCGAGAAGAACTCCTTCTTCCCGGACGGCGAGTACTACCCGCTGACCGCGAACCCGCTCCAGTGGGCGTACCACCTGATCCTGCCGTGGCTCGTCCTCGCCGTCCTCTTCATCGGCTTCTACGGCCGCGTGCTCCGCGGCAACATCCTCGACACGATCAACGAGGACTACGTGCGCAC
>VAXK01000213.1:0-6689 GCA_005885565.1 Actinomycetota bacterium | reverse complement strand
GAGACCGTCTTCGACCTGCACGGCGTCGGTCAGTACGCGGCGCAGTCGATCAACAACTTCGACCTGCCCCCGATCATGGGCGTGACGATGTACGGCGCGTTCTTCATCGTCCTCTTCAGCGTGCTCGTCGACATCTTCTACGCCTACCTCGACCCGCGAATCCGGCCCACCTAGATGGCCGAGCGCCTGCTCGACGTCAAGGACCTGCAAGTCCACTTCAACACCGAAGACGGGATCGTGCACGCCGTCGACGGGGTGTCATTCGACCTCGAGCGCGGCAAGGTGCTCGGCATCGTCGGCGAGTCGGGCTCGGGCAAGAGCGTGACGGCCATGACCCTCCTGGGCCTGACCCGCGACGTGAACACGCGCTTCCAGGGCGAGGTCCTCTACAAGGGCCGGGACCTGCTGAAGCTGCCCGAGACCGCGATGCAGGACTTCCGCGGCAACGAGATGGGGATGATCTTCCAGGATCCGATGACGTCGCTGAACCCGGTCTACCGGATCGGCAACCAGATCGTCGAGGCGATCCGAACGCACGAGGACATCGACAAGGGTCGGGCGAAGCGGCGGGCGGTCGACCTGCTGCGGCAGGTCGGCATCCCGCGTCCCGACGTCCGGGTCGACGACTACCCGCACCAGTTCTCGGGCGGGATGCGCCAGCGGGCCATGATCGCGATGGCGCTCTCCTGCAACCCCGACGTCCTGATCGCCGACGAGCCGACGACGGCACTCGACGTGACCATCCAGGCGCAGATCATCGAGCTCATCGACCGGCTCAAGGACGACTTCAACTCGGCGGTCATCCTGATCACCCACGACCTCGGCGTCGTCGCCGACGTCGCGGACGAGATCATCGTCATGTACGCGGGTCGCGTGGTCGAGCGCGGGGCGAAGCGTCAGGTCTTCTACGACCCGCAGATGCCGTATACGTGGGGTCTCCTCGGCTCGATCCCGCGCCTCGACCGGCCGAAGCCGAAGCGCCTCGCCTCGATCACGGGCTCGCCCCCGTCGCTCATCAACCTGCCGCGCGGCTGCAAGTTCCGCCCGCGCTGCCCGCACGCCTTCGACAAGTGCATCGAGGAGCCCGATCTGGTCAACCGGGTCGAGGAGCCCGGCCACCTCGACCGTTGCTGGCTCTCGGTGCAGGAGAAGCGGGCTGTCCGCGACCGGACGATCCGCGGCGAGGAGGAGGCGGCGTGAGCTCGAACGGCGGCGCCCCGCTCGTCGAGGTGCGCGGCCTGAAGAAGTACTTCCCGATCAAGAAGGGCGTCCTGAGCCGAGAGGTCGGGCGCGTGCACGCAGTCGACGACGTCACCTTCGCCGTCAGCGAGGGCGAGACGCTCGGTCTCGTCGGTGAGTCGGGCTGCGGCAAGTCGACCCTCGGCCGCACCATCGTGCGCCTCCTCCCGCCGAGCGCCGGCGAGGTCGTGTTCCAGGGAAGCCCGATCGGCCATCTCGGCGCCCGGGCGCTGCGCCCTCTCCGCCGCGAGATGCAGATGATCTTCCAGGATCCGTACGCGAGCCTGAACCCGCGGAAGCGCGTCGGCTCGATCATCGGCGACCCGCTGAAGATCCACGACGTCGGCGACGCCCGCGAGCGCCGCCAGCGCGTGCAGGAGCTACTCGAGACGGTCGGCCTCTCGCCTGAGCACTACAACCGCTTTCCGCACGAGTTCTCCGGCGGCCAGCGGCAGCGGATCGGCGTGGCCCGCGCGCTCGCCCTGCGGCCGAAGCTGGTCGTTGCCGACGAGCCAGTCTCCGCCCTGGACGTCTCGATCCAGGCGCAGATGATCAACCTGCTCGACGAGCTCCAGGACGAGTTCCGTCTCACCTACATCTTCATCGCGCACGACCTCGGCGTCGTCCGGCACGTCTCCGACCGCATCGCCGTGATGTACCTCGGCAAGCTCGTCGAGCTCTCGCCGGCCGAGGAGCTCTACACGCGGCCGATCATGCCCTACACGGAGGCGCTCCTCTCGGCCGTGCCGATCCCCGACCCGGACCTGTCGGAGCAGCGCGAGCGCATCGTCCTCGAGGGCGACGTCCCGAGCCCGATCGACCCGCCCTCCGGCTGCCGCTTCCACCCGCGGTGCCGCTACATGACCGAGATCTGCCGAGAGGTCGAGCCGCCCCTCACCGACTACGGGAACGGCCACCTCGCCGCCTGCCACCACCCGCTCAACGTCGACAAGGAGACGCTGGCGCAGGTGACTGCCTCCCCGAAGCACACTCCCGACTCCGCCGACGAGCATGCGACCCCCACGGAGCCGGCGGGGAAGGAGTCGCGTCCGATCCCGAATCCCTGATTCGGGGAATCCCCCTAAAGAGGGGAGGGGCGCCGGCCGATGAGTGCCCCGTGGACGCCGCCGAGCGTAAGGAGATCCTGAGCCGTTACATCGGGCACACGCGCCGCTTCAACGAGGTCGCGGCGCGGCGCTCGAACGGCCAGCAGGAGGCCGAGGTCATCCCGTTCTCGGGCCCGCTGCGCGAGCTCGAGCAGGAGCCCACGGCCCGCGAGATCGAAGTTCTCCAGCTGATCTCGGACGGTCTCGTGAACCGCGAGATCGGCCAGCGCCTCTTCCTCTCCGAGGAGACCGTGAAGTCGCACGTCCGCCACCTGCTAGCGAAGCTGCAAGCGCGGTCACGAGCCCACGCAGTCGCAGTCGGCTTCCGCCGAGGCCTGATCGGTTAACCGAACAAGCGCCAACGCCGTTCTGGCGGCGCCCCTTCGGCCGAGCCTTCGTTTTCCACCGCCCTGTGGAAATCACTCAACAGGGTGATGTCCCCTGCCTGTGGAAAACGGAAGCTACGCGAGCGTTATTACCACTGCCTGGTGCTTCCCGCCACGGCGGCGAGGCCAGCAATGCGGCGAAGCGATCGCACGGAGGCTTCTCCTTGTTGAGGACTGACGGCACGCGCGATGGTATCCCTCTTTTGGGGGAGTTTCAAGTAGTCCGAGCGAAGTTCAGCGCCAGGTTCGTAGCTGGTTCCGGCGGGCGTGGGATCGTGTTTTGGAGCATAGGGCTTTCAATCGCCGCCATCTGGCTAGTGGTGATGCTGCCTCTCACGGGCTTCCGATTTGGGCCAATCGTGCCAACGCTCGCACTTGCTGGAATCGCCTTCGTCGCGGAGAGGCAGAGTGTTCGACTGAGCCCCAGCATCGAAATCTCCGTTTCATTCCTGCCGTTTATCCTGGCCGCAGCGCTATTAGGACCCCTGTCAGCGATCGTTGTGGGTGTGGGGAGTCTCTTGGGCTTGTTTGAAGAACCTTATATCCGATGGCTCGTCTGGACTGGGTCGCGCACGCTGGTCTGTGGTGCGGCTGGGCTTGCGGCGTGGGCGGCAGGGGCAGAACGGGTTGATTCTTTCTCGAGAGCTCTTCTCGTAGTAGTAGCCGCCTCGGTCGTGGAAGTGATCTGGGATGTTCTATTGGGTGCCATCACAGTTGCAATTCGCAGAACAGGCTCGCTGCGGGGCCAGTTGCAAACGACTATGCCGGTGCTTCTCGCCGCCGTACCGTTATACACGCCTGTGTTGGCGGTGTTGGTCTACGCTTACAAAACGATTTCTCCACTCACCGTGGCCTTCTTTGTTATTCCGGCATTCGCCGCACAGCGTCTATTCATTTTATATCGCCAACAGCGTTACACATCCGAGGAGCTTGCTCAAGCCAATGCACGCCTTGAGAACGCGAATCTATCTTTCGCAACCGCACTCGTCGCTACACTGGACGCGCGCGACCGTTATACAGCTGGCCATTCAGCGGCCGTTGCTGTTTATGCGCGGGACATCGCAGCGAGATTGGCACTCTCGCAGAAAGAGCAGCGCCGAGCACATCTGTGCGGCCTTGTACACGATATCGGTAAGGTAGGTCTGCCTCCGGGGTTATTGGAGAAACCTGGTCCTCTCACGCTAGAGGAGCGAAGGCAGATGGAGATGCATACTTCGATCGGGGAGAAGATCCTTCTCAAAGTAGATGACTATGCAGAGATCGCGGCAATCGTTCGACATCATCATGAGCGGGTAGATGGCGGAGGATACCCCGATGGGCTTCACGGAGGGGAGATCCCAGTCCTCTCCAAGATCATCGCCGTAGCCGATGCGTACGACGCTATGACCTCGGATCGGCCGTATCGCGACGCGATGCCGAGTCGCGTGGCTCGCTTGCGTCTAGCTCAAGCTGTCGAAACTCAATTTGACACGACTGTCGTCGCAGCATTCGAGGCAATTCTCGCGTCGTCAGAAGAAGGTTACTCGCGAGCGCCACGTACGGCGGAGGCGCAGATGCAGAGGACGAGTGAAGCTCATGTGCTCGGAGCGGCGTAGGGTTCAGAATTAGCAAACTTAATTGCCGCCTCAGTGCGTGATCGCGCCCCAAGTTTTTCAAGAATATGGCGAACATGTACCTTCACCGTCGATTCACTGATATATAGTTCGGCAGCAATAGAGGCATTCGACCATCCGAGGGCGACGAGACGCAGTACGTCCTCTTCGCGAGGCGACAGAACTGAGCGCGCCGCCGACGGTAGCCGAGACGTTTTTGGCGATACGATTGGAGCTCCAATACGGACGGCGAAGTCGCCGTCATTGGCGAGAATAAGGATATGGTCAAGCAAGGTGCGATATGCCGGCAGCGAGGCTGACTCTCTAAGGAGTTGGGGATGCCCACGATAAGCTGCGATGAATGCGTCGAAATGTTGGGTCTTGGCCGTGTGATCGAGGAGGTCGTTCAGAGCTCTTCGCCCGGCTTTCTGCTGGAGGCTGATGATCGCCTCTGCCGCTTTCGCTGATGTCTCCGTCTCGGTGGCACGCGAAAACGAGCGCGCCTTCTGCACCGCTGCGCGCGCGGCATCAACGGCTCCGCCGCATGCCAGAGCGAGAGCGTGAACGGCAACGTACTCTCCGGACATGGGCGGGGAAGTCGCGCGTGGCCCGCGTTCATCGGTCAATTCGATCGCCTTCTGAATCTCGCCGTGGGCGAGCGCTAGGCGAGCGCTCGCGACTCGGGCGTTCGCAAGGCTGTGGGTATCATCGAGATCTCGGGCTTCCTCGATTAGAGCATCGATAGCGGCAGAAGCCTCTTGAAGCTGGCCGTGCCCGAAGAAGGCGAAAGCGTTCATTGCCGTAAAGTAGGGAATCGTGAAAGTTAGCCCATACTGAACAGCAGCTCTCTTTGCCTCGGCCACTGTCGCAATTGCCTCAGCGTAATGAGCGGTCAGCAATAGGCACTGTGCGTAAACCCCAAAGAACCCGCAGATGATAAGCGGATTGGATGCGATTCTGATGAGCGGATACGCCTCAGTCAATCTCTCAAGCGATGTTTGGAGCGACGTGCGATCAAGGCATGCGTTACGGAAGTATCCGTTCGCTATCCGAATTAGATCATCAGGGGTTTGATCATCTACGATCGACTCCAGTTCAGCCAAAATCGCCTCAGACCCTAGACTTTCGGAATGATGCGTTGCGACAAAACGACCCCAGAGTGCATCACGAGTCTGCTCCGCGTTTGTTGCTATGGTCTGGGCACCTTCGTAATAACTGATAGCCGCCGGAAAATCATCTACAAGGTGTGACGCTAGCCCGGCTAGAGCAAGGACTCGGAAGTACTTTTCGTCACTTTGGGAAATTGCTTGGGCTGTACGTCTTGAGAAGAAGACAGCCTTCCTCACATCGCCTAGTCGCAAAGCACACTCGGCCTCGGCCAGGTCGATCATCGGGTCGCGCACGCGAAAGCGGCGTGCGCATTCCAGCCATTGGCGGATGGTCGCAAGCCGACCGTCACGGAGCAGCTGCTCAAGAGCAAAGCGGACTAACCGCGGCAAGCTATCCTTAGCGCCGCGCTCTCGTATAGTCGTGAAGGCGTCATCCCAACGCTCTTCGGCTATTAGTGAGTCGACGACACGCTCGGTTAGGCGTACAAGATCTGCGGTGTCGAGCATTCGCACCTTCGTCAAAAGGAACTCGCGCAATAAAGGATGGAGTGTGAGGGTTACCGCGTCCTGCGAGATGAGGAAACCAGCGCGAACTCCTTCGTCGAGAAGAGGGGAGGGCTCTTGGTCGAGCACAGCCTGCGCAAGGTTCCGCGTGAGAGTGGGAAGAATCGCTAGCTTCACAAGTCCGACGCCGATATCAAATGGCGCTGCGTCGAATAGTTCTTGGGCGAAAAATGTGTGCAGCGTCTCTGCGATCGCTGCTGGCGGGCGCGTGGCGGTCGACGCTAGGGCTGCCAAACCGATCAACGCAGGCCAGCCATCGACGCGAGATGTCCAACTCGCGACGTGGCGCGGCTGATGTCGCGGAAGTACTTGATCAACTTCAGATGGTGTCATCGCAAGGTCACCACGAGAAAGCTCTAATAGTTCGCCATACACGAAGTGTCGAGCCGACACCCAAGATGGATCCCGCCGGGTTCCAAGCAACAGTCGTAGTGGCGTGTGCTCCACGAGCAAGCCTACGAGCATGTCCGACGATGTTGATTCAGTCACACAGTGGTAATCATCTACGACCAGCACTGCATTGGCAGGCCATTCGGCCAGGTTTTGTTCTAGGAGTCGCCCCAACGTCCAAACGTCGCATTCCCGCCCATCGAGCCCGCGAAGATGGGCGCGTAGCGCTTCTCCCGCGCCGGGGACGATGGCCTCGACAGCGCGCGAGAGGTCTGCCGCAAGAGCAGCCACGTCCGTCGCGGA
>VAXK01000098.1 GCA_005885565.1 Actinomycetota bacterium | reverse complement strand
GGCGGCGAGATCGACGTCTACGTGCAGGTGCCCGACCCCGAAGTGGTCGAGCGTGTGCTCGGCCTCGCGGCGAGCGAGGAGCGCGCGGTCGTGCTGACGGATCTCGAGACGGGCGAGCAGCGGCTCGTGCGGGACACGGAGCTCGAGCGCGGCCGGAGCCGGCTCGTCGAGCTCGATGGCCGGCGGGTCTTCGCGGACGTCTACGGGCCGCCGCCGCGCTTGCTCGTCTTCGGCGCGGTCGACACGGCGGAGGCGCTCTGCCGCGCCGCGAAGGAGATCGGCTGGCGGACGATCGTGGCCGATGCGCGCGGCAAGTTCGCGACGCCGGAGCGGATCCCGAGCGCGGACGAGCTCGTCGTCGCCTGGCCCGACGAGGTGCTGGCGCGTGTGGAGCCCGACCACGCGACCGCCGTCGTCATCCTGACGCACGACGACCGCTTCGACATCCCCGCGCTCCAGGGCGCGCTCGCCGGCGAGTCGTTCTACGTCGGCGCCCTCGGCTCGCGCCGCAACCAGGCGCGCCGGCGCGAGCGGCTCCTGGAGGCAGGCGTACCCGAAGAGACGGTCGATCGAATCTCGGGCCCGGCAGGCCTCGACATCGGCGCCGACAGCCCGGCCGAGACGGCGCTCTCGATCCTCGCCGAGATCCTGGCGGTGCGGGCCGCCCGCGCGGGGGGGCCGCTCAAGGAGGCGCCGGGGCGCATCCACGCCGCGGTCTAGGCGATGTAGATCGGAGTGTGCAGCGGGACGAGGTCGAAGAGCTCCTCGACGTCCGGGATCGACATGCGGATGCAGCCGTGCGAGGCCGCGGTTCCCAGTGAGCCGATGTCGTCGGTGCCGTGGATCCCGGCGCCGTTGTAGAAGCCGAGCCACCGCGCCTTGATCGGGTCGGCCGGCCCCGGCGGGATGATCTGGCCGGCGAGCGAGCCCGCCCACGGCGAGTTCGGCACGTGCCAGGACGGGTTGATCTGCTTGTCGTCGACCTCGTACTGGCCGGCCGGCGTCTCCAGGCCCTGCCGGCCGACGGCGATCCGGTAGGCCTTGTAGAAGCGAAGGTTCCGGAACAGTCGGAGTGTGAATGTCGCCCGGTCGATCGTGATGAAGGCCGGATACCGCTTCGCCAGCCCGGCCGTCGACACCTCCGGACGGACGACGCGGGTGGGCAACGGCACGACCCGGCGCGAGCGAGTGCGGGCGAGGCGGTCCTCGAGGACGCGGACGAGGCCGCGACGGTAGACCGCGAGGCCGTTCCGGGAGCGGACGGCGACGAGCGACGTGGTCGACGGGATCACCTTCGCCGAGGTTGCGGACCGGTCGACGGAGCGGGCGATCCGCGCGACGAAGGCGCGGACGGCGGCGGGCGAGTAGCCGACGCGGAGCCGGACTCGCGTCTCGACGCGCGCGCCGGTCGCCTCGCGATAGACGCGCGAGACGAAGCTCCCGCTGCGGCTCTGGTCGAGGGCGGCGCTCACCATCCCGGCGACGTCCACGCGGAGACGGGCCGCCGCAGGCGTGAGCGTGTAGCGATGCCGTCCGTAGACGACGACGACCGGCCTGGCGAGCCGCCGCACGATCCGCCGGTGGAGGACTGCGTGCGCCTCCCCCACGCTCAGGCCGCCGACGTCGACGCCTGCGATGCGCGTTCCGTGCGCCAGCGTGTCCGAGCGCGCGCGGTCGAGCGCGTAGCCGGCCGCTCCCCCGCCGACCACGAGGACGACGAGGACGGCCACCACGACGGTGACCCACCGCCTTTTCTTCACCCTGAACACGTACCCCTCGGACGAAGAATACGCCGCTAAGCGGCAGTTTGATCCGAGTAGATCCTCATCGGGAGGCCCGCGAGCGGCTCGCCGCCGGACGAGGTCACGAGCCACGTGTCCTGCATGTACAGGCACGAGCGCCCGTCGCGGCCGATCGCATGCGGGTGCATCGAGAAGACCATGTTCTCCCGGAGCTCGGTCTCGACGCCCTCTCCGATCTTCGGATGCTCGATCATCGTCATGCCGATCGAGTGGCCGGTGACGTGACCGAGGTCGTAGCCGCGGGCGCGGAAGCCGCGCGAGACGGCCGCGTGGACGTCGTGCGCGCTCGCCCCGGGGCGCATGGCCTCGCGCGCGGCCTCGAAGTACTCGACGTAGGCCTCGAGCATCCGCCGTTCCTCGGCGCCGGGCACGCCGATGGCGCGCGAGACCTCGACCCAGTGGCCGCCCGGCCCGGCGATCTCCAGTGAGGGGACGCAGAAGTCGCCGAGGACGGTGTCCGCCCGGGCGATCGCGAACTCGGGCCCGACGAGGACCATGTTCATCGTGAGCCGCCCGCAGCCGCGCTCGACGAAGAGCTCCTCCGCCGGCGCGAACGTCTGCGCGGCGGTGCGGCCGGGGGCGTAGGCGGCGAGGAAGGCGTGGAAGCCGTCGACGTTGATGCGCACGCTCTCGCGCACCGACTCGAGCTCCTCGTCGCTCTTGACCGCGCGGGCGAGGTCGAACTCGAGGTCGAACGGCTCGAGGGCGACCCGGCCCGCGAGCGCCTGGTGGTCGCGGACGGTCAGCACGTAGTCGAGGCCGTAGACGCCGACGCGCTGCCCCGCGAGGCGGTCGGCCAGCCACGCGCCGGGAAGGTCGGCGAACACCTGCTCCTCGATCCACGTCGTGCCGTGCTCGCCGACATACCGCGCCTCCGTGGGGAAGACGATCGCCGGGTCGCCCTCGCGCGGGAGGAGCACATACGCGTACCGATGGACGATGACGAACCCGGACATGTACGTGACCGCGCCCTCGAAGCCGGTGTACTCGCTTCCGCAGACGATCACGGCGTCGAGGCCGGCCTCGTCCAGCGCCGCGCGGACGTTCGCGTAGCGGCGCTCTCGCTCCTCCGGGGTCACGCCCACGAGCGCTCCAGTCCCTTCACGAGCGCGAGTATCGCCTCGTTGAGCGGGGTCGCGACCCCGTGCTCTCGTCCGAAGCGGACGATGCCGCCGTTCAGGTAGTCGACCTCGGTCGCCCGGCGGGCCTCGACGTCCTGGAGCATGCTCGCCTTGTGGTCGTACGCGACGTCGGGCCGGGCCGCGTGGTCGATCAGCTCCTCCGGGTCGGCGTCGAGCTCGATCTGCTGCGCCGCGGCGACCGCCTTGCCCTCGTGGACGAGGCCGGTGACGAGGCGGCGGAGCGCGGAGTCTTCGCAGACGCGGCCGTGCGTGAGGCCGGTGAGGGCGCCGACCGGGTTCGTGGCGGCGTTGAAGATCACCTTCCGCCACTGTGGGCCGCGTGCGTCGGGGACGGCGGTCGCCGGCAGGCCCGCGCGGGTGCACGCGTCCGCGAGAATCGCGATGGCTTCGGGAGGCGCGGGGCTCGGCTCGAACGGGCCGAGGGTCGTGTCGCCCTTGACCTCCCAGCGGACGTGTCCGGGCTCGACGAGCCGGCCGGCGGGGAACGTCGTGCCGCGGATGACGCGCTCAGCGTGGCGGGCGATCGTCTCCTCGTTCCCGACGCCGTTCTGGACCGAGGCCACCGCGCCCTCGGTGAAGGCGGCGGCCGTCGCCTCGATCGCCGCCTCGGTGTGCATCGCCTTCGTCGCCACGATCCCGAAGTCGCAGGAGGGGAGGTCCGCGAAGTCGCTCGTGGCGCGGACGGATCCGACGACGTCCTCGGCGCCCGAGAGCCGAAGGCCGTGGCGGTTGACGGCGTCGACGTGGTCGCGCGCGAGGTCGTAGGCCCAGACCTCGACGTCGCCGAGCCGCGCGAGGTTGGCCGCGAAGAGCGACCCGACCGCGCCACATCCGACGACACAAACCCTCACGACGCGTCCCTTCGGGCCACCTCAGGGGTCTGACCCCGGACCTGGCGCGCGCAGACACGTCCGGAGCGGACGGCATTTGGCGTTGACAGCGGCAATGCGCCGTCGGACCGGACGCTCTCGACACAGATTCGCCCGCCCCTTCGGCCGTGTCCGGGGTCAGACCCCTGCCGTGCGGAGCGGACCTGGCTCACGAGTACGTGGCCTCACGGGCCTTGACGAGGCGGTACAAGGCTCGGTGGAGGGGCGCGTCCACGCCGACCCGCTCCGCTTCGCGGACGAGCGCGCCGGTGATCAGGTCGACCTCGGTCGGCCGCCGCGCCTCGACGTCCTCCAGCATCGACGGGTAGTGCGCGCTCCCGCGCTGCGTGGCCAGGACGTTCATCTCCCACGGATCGTCGTGCAACGCCACGCCCGCCGCGGCCGCGACCGCCTTCCCCTCGGCGACGAGGTCGTGGACGAGATGCCCGAGATCCCACGGCCGCTCCCGCGCCGCGAAGTGCGTGTCGTGGGGAAGCCCCGTCAGGGCCGCGACCGAGTTCACGGTCGCGTTGAAGATCAGCTTCGACCACTGCGCCGGCAGCAGGTCCGGGAAGGCGACCGCCCGCAGCCCGCCGGCGACGACGAGGTCGGCCACCTCGCGCGCGAGCTCGAAGGGCGTGGCGCCGTACGGCCCGAGCCACGTCTCGGTGTCGAGGACGTACTCCACGTGCGTGTCCGAATGGCGCGTGCCGCTCATGAACGTGACGGCCGAGATCAGCGGCCAGTCGCCGTAGCCCCGGACGATCTCCTCCACCCCGAGCCCGTTCTGTACGGTCATGACCGCCGCGCTCTCGAACCGGCCCTCGAGGCGCGCCGTGGCCGCGTCCACCTCGGGCCCCTTCGTCGCGAGGATGACGAGGTCGACGTCGCCGATCTCGCCCGGATCGGACGCGCCGCTGACACGGGCGACGAAGTCGCCGCGCCCCGAGACGCGGAGCCCCTCCTCGCGCAGCGCCCGCGCGTGCTCCTCGCGGCGCGTCAGCACGGCCACCTCGGCGACCCGGGCCAGGTACGCGGCGAAGAGGCTCCCGATCGCGCCGGCGCCGACGACGCAGACGCGCCGGATCACGAGACGGCGACCCCGGCGACCTCGCCGAGCTTCCCCTTCAGGTAGCGGACGTACGGCTCCGGGTCGATCTCGGAGCCGGCCGCGCGGAGGAGCGTCTCGCGGGGCGTGAACTTGCGCCCGTGCCGGTGGAGGTGCTCGCGCAGCCATTCCCGCAGGTCGCCGAAGTCGCCGCGCTCGATCCGGGTGTCGAGGTCGCCGAGATCCGAGCACGCCTTCTCCCAGATCTGCACGGACATGACGTTCCCGAGCGAGTACGTCGGGAAGTAGCCGAAGCCCGCGTCGGCCCAGTGGATGTCCTGGAGGACGCCGCTCCGGGCGTCCGGCACCTCCAGGCCGAGATAGCCGAGCATCCGCTCGTCGAAGGCTTCCGGGAGGTCGCGCACCTCGAGCCGCCCCGCGAGGAGCTCCCGCTCGAGCTCGAAGCGGAGGACGATGTGCAGGTTGTACGTGATCTCGTCCGCGTCGACCCGCGTGAGCGAGGGCCGGATGCGGTTGACCGCCCGGAAGAAGCGCTCGAGGTCGACCTCGCGGAGCTCCGGCAGCGCCTCGCGCAGGTCGTCGTAGGCGAACCTCCAGAACGCGCGGCCGCGGCCGACGAGGTTCTCCCACATGCGGCTCTGCGACTCGTGCAGCGCGGCCGAGGCGCCGCCCGCGAGCGGCGTCCGCGCGAGCGAGGATGCGATCTGCCGCTCGTAGAGGCCGTGGCCGAACTCGTGGATGCACGCGAAGATCCCGCTCAGGTGCGCCTCGTCGAAGCGCGCCGTCAGCCGGATGTCCGTGATGGCCAGGTTCGCGGCGAACGGGTGCTCGCTGCGGTCGAGCCGCCACGAGCGGGGATCGAAGCCGAGCCGCCCGAGCAGGTCGAGCGCGAAGGCCCGCTGCCGCTCGACCGGGAACGGCCCCTCGAGCACGGGCGCGTCGGCGTCCGCCTCGCGCGCCGCCTCGACGAGCGGGACGAGCTCGCGTTTCAGGTGCTCGAGGACGTGCTCCGTCTCGGCGGTCGTGAAGCCGCGCTCGTAGTCGTCGAGGAGGACGTCGTAGGGATCGCCGGCCGGCTCGAAGCAGTCGACGTAGCGCCGCCGGAGCTCGAGCAGCCGCTCGAGGTGCGGACGCAGCACCTCGAAGTCGCGGCGCTCGCGGGCCTCGAGCCACGCGCCGAGGCCGAGCGCTCCCTCCCGGAGGAGCTGCGCCCGCAGCTCGGCCGGCACGCGGCAGGCCTTCTCGTGCTCGCGACGCGCGACGCGGATCAGGCTGGCCTCGTCGGACTCGTACGGCAGCGACTCCTCCTCGGGACGGAGCTCCTCGAGCAGCCGCCCGAGCTCGTCCGAGACGAGCCGCTCGTGCGCCGCGCGGCCGACGGTCGCCCGCTGGTCGGCGCGGGCGGCGGCGCCGTCCGCCGGCATCGTCGTCTCCTGATCCCACGCGAGGAGGAAGCCGACCCGCTCCAGGTCGTAGATCTCTCCGAGGAGGACCCTC
>VAXK01000212.1 GCA_005885565.1 Actinomycetota bacterium | reverse complement strand
CCCGATCGCCGTCTCGCCACGCGCAGCGGCGGCGGCGACCTCGGCCGAGACGTGGCTGCCGAAGACGCTCGTGCCGTGGCAAGTGTGGCCGTGGTCGGCGGCGAGCACGAGATGCGCGGCTCGGAGCGGCGACGGCGGCGCGGCGCCGGTGGCCGCGGCCCAGCGCTCGACGACGTCCTCGAGCATGCCCAGGCTGCCGATCGGCTTGACGAGCGTATCGGCTCGGTCGCGGACGGCAGTTCTCGCCGCCGCGTCTGGAACGGGAACCGCTCCGTCGCCGTCGGTGGCCGAAGCGACCGTCTCCTGCGGCTCCGCGGGAGCGGTCTCGTCGTCGATCCACTCGGGCCAGTGATCCTGAAACACGTGCTCCTCGATCCGCCGTCTCTCGGCCCAGCCGGCCCGCTCGAGCCCGGGACGGATCGGGCGCTCGTCGGGCCAGCCGAGGCAGAGCCAGGCCACGGGCTCGACGTGGTCGGGGATCCCGAGCGCGGCGCGCATGTCGCTCGGGCGGTAGAAGCTCACCCAGCCGACGCCGACGCCCTCGGCACGCGCGGTGAGCCAGAGGTTCTGGATCGCGCACACCGTGGAGTAGATGTCCGTCTGCGGAATCGTCCCGCGGCCCAGCACCTCCACCCCCCTCGCCGGCGGCACGCAGCAGACGCACAGCCCGACGGGGGCCTCGAGGATTCCCTCCACCTTCTGCTCGAGGAAATGGCGCGCCCGCTCGTCGAACCGGGGCGCCTGGCGCAGCCGTTCGCGCTCGGCGAGCGCCCGCACCCGCATCCTGGCGGCCTCGTCGCGGACGACGACGAAACGCCACGGCTGCGAGAGGCCGACGGACGGAGCGCGATGGGCTGCCTCCAGCAACCGGTCGAGCACGTCGTCGGGGATCGGATCCGACCGGAAGCGCCGGATGTCGCGCCGTTCGGCGATCACCCGCCCCACGATCTCGCGGTCCTCGGCCGAGTAGCGCCAGCCGTGCGGATCGGCCGCCCGGTCGGCGGCGCGGGAGGGATCCATCGAGGCGTCGAGAGTGGGGCGTTTCATGGCTCTCCTTCCGTCTTGTCTCGTTTCGAGCCCGCAGCGCGTTCGGCCCCGATCTCCACGACGTCGCCTGCGGGGGCGCTGCTCGCGCGCCGCCGGCCGCTGACGACGAAGACGGGGTTCTCGGCTGCGATCCGATGGCCACCCGGCAGCTCGCGAAGCCGGCCGCCGCTGATCATGACCGCGTCGCTCTCGAAGCCGCTCGCCTCGAGCCGCTCGAGGACGGGGCCCACCCGCTCCACGATCGCGAGCGAGACGACGATCGCCCGCCGGGCTCGCTCGCAGCAGCGCTCGAGGATGTCGAGCAGGTCGCCGCCGCCGCCGCCGACGAAGACGGCGTCCGGATCGGGGAGCGCGTCGAGGACGCCGGGAGCCGCCCCCTCCACGAAGCGCACGGGAACGTCGTGCGCCGCTGCGTTCCGCCGAGCGAGCTCGATCGCGTGCGAATCCCGGTCGACGCCGATTGCCGCAGCGCCCAGCCGCGCGCATTCTACGGCGACCGACCCGCTGCCCGTGCCCACGTCCCAGCAGAGGTCGCCCGTGCCGGGGCCGAGCCTCGCCAGCACGAGCGCACGCACCTCGGGCTTCGTGATCATGCCCGCGCGGTGCTCGAAGGCGCTCTCCGGCAGCGCCCAGCCCTCGGGGGCGGTGCGAGGCGGCCAGATCCGAGCGCGCCCCGAGCCGGAGGCCTCGTCGTCCCACACGACGACGACGTTCGGATCCGCGGCCTCGAGCCTCGCGATGCGGTCGGGAGGCCCCGTGACCACGCGCTCGTCCGGCTCGCCGAGCCGCTCCCCGACCGCCATCTGCCGCGGGTAGCCGACAAGGCGCTCGGCGAACCAGGCCGGCGGCGCGGTGCGGTCGGTGAGGATCCCGACCTTCGGGTATCGCATCGCGGCGTGCAGCGCGGCCTCGGGGCCGCGAGCGTGGGCGCTGACGACGAGCGCGTCGTCCCACGGCAGGCCGAGGCGCGCGAAGACGACGGCGACCGAGGTCGGCGCGGGATGCACGTCGAGCCGCTCGCGGCCGAACCGCTCGGAGAGGACGCGCACGATGCCGAAGAAGCCGGGATCTCCGGACGCGAGCACGCACGCCGGCGCCGCTTCCGCGGCGAGCGCGTCGAGAGCCGGCGTCAGGTCCCTCGTCAGCGAAACCCGCGCGACACCAGGCGGCGCGAGGCTCTCCAGGTGGCGCTTGCCGCCGATCACGAGCCGCGCGCCGTGGAGCACCTCCTCGGCGGCCGGCGCGACTCGTCCGGCGTGGACGCCGACGACGGCGATGCGAGGGGCAGCGGCCGTGCCGGCCGCGGCTCGCTCCCAGTCGCGGCCGAGATCCTCGATCACGGCGCCGGCTCGCTGGCGTGGTCGACCGGCACTCCTTTGCCCGGCATGCCGTCCAGTGCTCGCTTCTGCTCGGGACGCCTCTTGCGGAAGCGGTGGGCGAAGCAGGGGTCGTAGGTGCTGGAGCGGGCGCCAGGCATAGTGTCGGCGGCGAGCGCGGGCCCGACGAGGATGAGCGAGTGCGTCGTCAGCTTCGCGTCGCGGATGCTCTGGCCCAGCTCGGAGAGCGGGCACCGGATGACGACCTCGTCGGGCCAGCTCGCGCGGTAGACGACGGCGCAGGGCGTGTCCTCCGCGTAGCCACCGTCGAGGAGGTCCTGCTGGAGCTCGCGCGGACGCCGGATGGACAGGAAGAGGACCAGCGTCGTCCCGTGCCGGGCGAGCTCGACGAGCTTCTCGTTCTGCGGCATCGACGTCCGGACCGGCTTGCGCGTGAGGATGAGCGTCTGCGACAGATCCGGCACCGTGAGCTCCTGCCCGAGGGCCGCCGCCGCAGCGCCCAGCGAGCTGACGCCGGGGACGATCTCCCACGGGAGCCCGAGACGCATGCAGATCTGCATCTGCTCGTGGACCGAGCCGTAGACGGCCGGATCCCCGGACTGGATGCGCGCGACGTGCAGGCCTTCCTCGGCGGCGCGCGCGTAGATGTCGGCGACGTCCTCGAGCGTGAGGCCGTCGGACGGAAGCGTCTCGGCGTCCTCGCGCACGAACTCGAGGATCCCCTCGTCGATCAGGCTGCGCGCCCAGACGACGATGTCGGCCTCTTCGAGCACGCGGATCGCACGGAGGGTCAGCAGATCCGTCGCGCCGGGCCCGGCGCCGACGAACGAGACGAGGGGTCCTCGCGATCCCGTCATGCCGCGCGATCGAGCTCCGAGACGGGAACGCGGCGCCGGCGGTGGAGCGGCGTCGCGACCGACACCAGGTCGGGACGCACCTCCAAGAGCGCGCGGACGACGAGCGTCGTCAGCGCGGCTTCGAGCACGCCGACGACCGTGTACGTCCCGAACATCGTCTTCGCCAGCGTGGCCGGGTGCACTCGGACGACGGCCGCCAGGCTGACCTCGCTGACGAAGACCGTCGATGCGACCACGACCGACACGAACGCCGCGAATCCGCACGCGCCTGCGAGCGCGATCCTCGTGCTCGGCAGCAGGCGCCGCAGCAGCAGGATCAGCGGATAGCCGACGAACGCCGGGATCAGGGCGAGATTCACCATGTTGAGGCCGAACGTCGTTATCCCGCCGTCCCCCAGGGCGAGCGCCTGGATCGCGGTGACCACGGCCATCGTCACCGCGCCTAACCAGGGTCCGAGCAGGGCCATGGCGAGCGTGCCGCCGAGCAGGTGACCGTCGGTGCCGATCGTCAGCGGGACGAGCGGCGAGTCGGCGACGAGGAAGAACGCGGCCGCGAGCCCCGCCACCGGCAGCTTGCGCTCGTTGTCGTCGAGCCCGACTTCCCGCAAGCACAGCGCGATCCCGGACCCGCCGACGACCCAGCCGACCGCCGCGGCCTCGCCGCTCAGGAACCCGTCAGGAATGTGCATACGTCACGACGTCCTCGTAGTCGTCGGCCGTCAGGTCGAGGGCTGCCACCTCGCCGATGACGAAGGTGACGGGCGGCGGAAGCAGCGCCGGGAGCTCCTCGAGCGTGCCCCGGAGGACCTGCTGGCGGTCACGGCTCGCCGCGCTGATGGCCGCGACCGGCGTCTTCGGCGACAGGCCGCCCGCGACGAGGCGCCGCGCGATCCGCCGGATGCTGCCGCGACCGGTGAGGACGACGATCGTGCCTCCGACGCGGGCGATCGCCTCCCACGGAGGCGGTACGGCGTGCTCGGGGTCGGCGTTCCCGTCGACGATCGTGACGGTGACGCTCAGCTGGCGGATCATCAACGGGATGCCTGCAGCCGCCGGAGCGCCCACGGCCGACGTCACGCCGGGAACGACGCTGACCGCCACGCCGGCGGCACGGAGGGCGCGCGCCTCCTCGCCGCCGCGCGACGCGACGAAGGGATCGCCGCTCTTCAGGCGCACGACGTCCCGCTCGCGGCCGAGCTCGACGAGGAGGTCGTTGACCTGGTCCTGGCTGAGCGCGCGCTGCTTGCGCCGCAGCCCGACGCAGTGGATCTCCGCCGTCGGAGGCGCGAGCGCGACGATCGGATCCATCGAGGGACGGTCGTAGACGACGACCTCCGCCCCCCGGATGGCCTCGAGCGCCGCCTGCGTGAGGAGATCGGGATCACCCGGTCCCACGCCGATCAGGCGCACGCTCACCGGCCTGCCCCCGCCAGCGCGTCGGCTCGCTCGGCGACGAGCCAGGGGCCGGCGTACCGGCCGGTCTCGCCCGCCACGAGCAGGATCGTCCGCATGGTCACCTCGGCGGCGTCGAGGTCTCCGAGCGTCGTCCGGACGACGCGCTCGCCGGGCCGGCCGACGTCGGTCACGGAAGCCACGGGGGCGTCGCTTCCTCGCCGCGTCCGCAGGAGGTCGAGGAGCCGGTCGAGCTGCCAGGTGCGCGTGCGTGAGCGCGGGTTGTAGATCGCGAGGGCGAGGCCGGAGTCGGCCAGAGCCTCGATCCGCCGCTCGACCGTCGTCCACGGCGTCCGGAGATCGGAGAGGGAAAGCGTGGCCCAGTCGTCGGCGAGCGGGGCGCCGACGGCCGCCGCGGCCGCGAGGGCGGCCGTGATCCCGGGAACGACCTCGAGTCGCGGCCGCTCTCCTTCGGAAATCTCCGCCGCCCGCTCAAGCGTGCGCGCCGCCATCCCGTACACGCCCGCGTCGCCCGACGAGACGAGCGCGACGCGCGCTCCCGCCGCAGCGCGTGCGAGCGCCTCGTCCGCCCGCTCGGCCTCCTCGCCCATCGCGCAGCGGACGACCTCCTGCGAGTCGGCCAAGAGGTCGGCGCACTGGTCGACGTACGGCGCGTAGCCGACGACCACGTCGGCTCGGGCGATCGCGGCCGACGCAGCCGGCGTTCGGTGATCCGCGCCGCCGGGCCCGAGTCCGACGATGTGGAGCGTGCCCGTCATCCGGTCAGCGGGTTGAACCCCGCCGGTAGCTCCAGCCGGTGCGCCCGCATGAACCCCTCGTCGGCGAGGACCTCGCGGGTCGGTCCGTCCGCGGCGACGACGCCTTGGTCGAGCACGACCGTGCGCGGGCACAGCTCCAGTGCGTACGGCAGATCGTGCGTGATGATCAGCGTCGTCATCCCCAGGGACTGGACGACGTCCGCGAGCTCCCGGCGCGCCGCCGGGTCGAGCGCGGCGCTCGGCTCGTCGAAGACGAGGACGTCCGGCTCCATCGCGAGCACCCCCGCCACGGCGGCGCGGCGGCGCTGGCCGGCGGAAAGCTGATGCGGCGCCTTGTCGATCTCGTCCGCCAGGCGGACACGCTCGAGGGCGGCGGCCACCCGCTCGCGCAGCTCGTCGCCGGTCAGGCCGAGGTTCGCCGGGCCGAACGCGACGTCGGCGCCGACGGTCGGCATGAACAGCTGGTCGTCGGGGTCCTGGAAGACGAGGCCGACCCGGCGGCGGATCTCCCGCCGAGCCTCGCGGCTCACCTGCACGCCGCCGATCGAGACGGTCCCGCCGGTGGGCTCGAGCATGCCGTTCAGGTGCAGCGCGAGCGTCGTCTTGCCGGCCCCATTCGGGCCGAGGATCGCCACTCGCTCCCCCGGCTGGACGCTCAGGTCGACGCCGGCGAGCGCCCGGCTGCCGTCGGGGTACTCGAACTCGAGCCCACGAGTCTCGAGCGCGGGCGGGCCGCCGTTGGCGGCGGCCGCAGGGACCGGACGAAGCCCCGGCTTGCGAGGAGCGAGCTCGATCGTCGGCGCCGGCTGCGGCGCCCGCGTCGCTCGCCGCCCGCGTCGGCGGCCGCGCGCCGGCTCCGCCCCGTGGGGCGTCAGCGAGATCGGCGCGCCGACCTTCTCCTCGTAGCCGGGGAGGCGCACGCGGTAGACGCAGAGGTCGCAGTTCATGCGCACCGGCCCCTGGAGCACCTCGCGGTACCGCTCGAGCACCAGGCGCGCAAACCGGCGATCGGGACCGAGGTGGCCGGCGCCGCGCACCTCCACCTCCGGATGCGCCTCCGCCCATTCGGAGGCCTGGCGGTAGATCCGGGGGACGAGGACGCCCGTGAAGAGAAAGAACGGGACGACGACGACCCTCGGCGCGCCGAGCCGCCGGAGCCGCTCGAGCGCCGTCGGCACGTCCGGCTCCGCGACGCCCGCGAACGCCGGCTCGACGAGGCCCAGCCCGCGGCCGTCCGCGAGGAGACGCGCGACCTTGTACAGGTCCGCGCTCGCGTCCGGGTCGCTCGACCCGCGGCCGACCAGCGCGACCCCCGTCTCGGCGGGATCGTCGTCGCCGATCGCCTCTCGGATCCGCTCCTCCGCGACGTCGAGCACGACCGGGTCGATCCCGAGGTCTCGCGCCATCCGGAACGACACGTCCGGATGCCGCGCCCGCGCGCGTGCGAGCGCCGCCGGGCCGTCGTTCTTGAGGTGCCCGGCGGCGAGGAGCACGAGCGGCACCGACACGACCTCCTGGGGCTTGTGTGCGACCGCCCGGTCGATCGCCTCGTCGACGATCGGCTCGGCCATCTCGATGAACCCGAACTCGACCGGCAGCTCGCGCGCGTTGTCGCGCACGGCTTCGGCGAGCCGCCAGAACTCCTCGACCCCGTCGGCGTCCCGGCTCCCGTGGCCGATGACGACGAGCACCCGCTCCTCGGACACCGACGCGGGATGTGTCTCTTCCACGACGTGCATCAGGACATGGCCCGCGCGAGGACGGTCGCCGTCGCGGCGACGAGCGGCACGACGAGCGTGACGGCCCATTCGAGCGGCTGCGCGCGCTCCGAGAGAACGGTGTCGGGCATGTTGCCGCTGTAGCCGCGGGCGAGCATCGCGCCGTACACGCGCTCGCCCCGCTGGAGGCAGCGGACGGTCAGGGCGCCGGCCGACCTGGCGGCGGCACGCGCCTGCCAGATCCAGCTCGGGTCGTCTCCCCGCGCGACCCGAGCGATCTGCATCCGCCGCAGCTCGTCGAGCACGACCTGGAAGTACCGGAGCGCGAGACCGGCGATGGCGGTCAGCTGGCTGGGACACCGGAGCCGCGTCAGGCCGGCGAGGATCGCCGGGGGCTTGGTCGTCGCCGTCAGCAGCGCCGTCGCCAGCACGGCGAGCGTCGCCTTCGCCGCGATCCCGCCGGCGGCTTGGAGGCCCGCGCGCGACAGCGGCACTCCGAGCAGGTGGGTCTTCGCTCCGCCTCCGACGAACGGCAGGAGCACGATGAAGACGACAAACGGGATCTCCACCGCCAGCCGCTGACCCAGCAGCCGCGCCGGCGCCTTCGCCGCGATCGCGACGGCGGCGACCAGGGTCGCGTCAACCCCGTAGGCCCACCAGCCGTGGCGCGGCACGAGCGCGACCGCGACGACGAAGAGGATGGTCGCGAGGACCTTGCACTCCGGAGCCACCCGGTGGGCGGCGGTCTCGACCTCGACCGTGAGGTCGACGCCGTGGGTCGCCGTCACAGCTTCGCTCCCCGCCGCCCGGTCCGGCGCGCCGGGACGATGACCGTGGACATGTACGGGGCGTTTCCACCTCGGGTGGACGCCGCATCGATCTGCTCGCCGTCCAGCCCGAGATCCTCGCCGTAGATCGTGGCGCCGAGCCGGCCCGCCTCGCGGATCGCGTCGAGCAGCTCGGGCAGGTGGGGGCCGCCCTTGTAGACGACGACGGTGCCGTCCCGTAGCAGGACGTCGCGCAGCAGGTCGCTGGCGCCCACTGTGTACGCGACGAGCGTGACGCTCTCGGATCCCTCGGCGAGCACGGTGCCCGAGCGGGCGGCGAGGTCCTGCATCGCCGTGATCCCCGGAATCGTCGAGACCTCGACGTTCGGAGCGAGATTGCGGACGGTGGCGGCGACGTAGGTGAAGGTCGAGTAGACGTTCGGGTCGCCGAGGGTCGCAAAGGCGGCGGTGCCTCCTCCACCCGTTACCGCGGCGATCCGCTTCCCGGCGTCATCCCACTGAGCGGGGCGAGCGGAGCCGCTCCGCATCGAGAAGAACAGCCGCTCGATCCTGTCCTCGGGAACGTGAAGCGCCACGACGGCCTCGGCACGTCCGTGGGCGCCGCGCGAGCTTTCGGTAGCGGGCACGAAGACGCGATCGGCCTCCTGCAGTGCCCGGAGGGCGTTGATCGTCAGGTGTCCGGGATCGCCGGGGCCGACTCCGACGCCGATCAGCCGACCGGCGCTCACCGGAGCGCGGCCTCCCGGCGCGTCTCGGCCTTCGCCGCTCCGGCGACGAATCGCGTGGCGACCTCGGGCGTCGCGGCCCAATGCGTGTGGAGATAGCCGGCGTGGATCCCGCCCGCCACGTATCCCTCGCGCCGCTCGCCGAGCCGCCACGCCGGCGCCTTGCCGGCCTCGGGCTCGAGACGCGAGTAATGGAACTCGTGCCCGCGCACGCTCGTGCCAACGGGCCAGGCGGGGTGTGACGTGGCGGCCGTCGCTTGCCGGTAGCCGAGGACGAGCCGGTCGGTCATGCGCGCCCGAGCCGGCAGCACGCCGCACATCCGTCGGCCGTCGAGCTCGCGCGACAGGTAGAGAAGGCCTCCGCACTCGGCGAGAACGGCGCCGCCGTCGCGCGCGAACGCGGCGACTGCGGCTCGCAAGGGCTCGTTCGCGGACAGCTCCTCGCCGTAGACCTCCGGAAAGCCGCCGGCGAGGACGAGACCGGCCGTTCCCGCCGGCAGCTCCTCGTCGACGAGCGGGTCGATGTCGACGAGCTCGGCGCCGGCGGCTTCGAGCAGCTCGAGGTTCTCGGCGTAGTGGAAGGAGAACGCCGGACCTCGCGCAACCGCGACCCGCACGCGCCGGGCCGCCGGCTCGACCACCGGCGACCAGGCCGCGCCGGGCACGTCGGGGGCCGTCGCGGCGAGCCCGCCCACCGCGTCGAGGTCGCAGCGGTCCTCGATCAAGGCGGCGAGGCTCGCGATCGCGGCCCTCCCACGTTCGCGGCGCTCGGCGATCGGCACCAGACCGAGGTGGCGCGCGGGCGCCGAGACACGAGCGTCGCGGGGGAGAACGCCCAGGATCGGGATCCCGATCGGTTCGATCGCCTCGCGCGCGATGGCTTCGTGCCGGTCGCCGCCCACGCGATTCAAGACGAGGCCGCCCACGCGGAGGGCGGGGTCGTAGGTGGCGAACCCGTGGACCAGCGCCGCGATCGACCGCCCCGTGGACGAGGCGTCGACGACGAGGACGACGGGCGCGTCGAGGAGCTTCGCGACGTGCGCCGTCGACGCCAGCTCGCCACGCCCGGCGGCTCCGTCGAAGAGTCCCATGACGCCCTCGACGATCGCGATCTCGGCGCCGCGCGAGCCATGACGGAACAGCGGCGCGACGAGGTCGGCGCCGGACATGAAGGCATCGAGGTTCCGGCCGGGCCGGCCGCATGCGAGGCCGTGGTAGCTCGGATCGATGAAGTCAGGCCCGACCTTGAAGCCGGCGGTCCGCACGCCGCGAGCCGCGAGCGCGGCCATGAGCCCCGTCGCGATCGTCGTCTTGCCGACGCCGGAACGTGTCCCGGCGACAACGACGCGCGGAATCACGAGATTGCCGAAGTAGGTGGCCCGCCGGGCGGCACGGTGCCCAGATCGTAGCCTTGTCCGCCTCTCGTGACAATCGAATGGGGCACAGGGGAAATCGCGACGATTCCCGCCGTATCATCCCGGCATGACACGGCGTTCCGGTAGCTTCTCCGGCGTTACAGCGACCGAACGCGAGGAGCAAGCGCCGGCGCGGCGTTCCGGCCCGGGCGAGCGCCAGCTCGTGGCGGTCGGCGTTTCCCACAACACAGCCTCGGTCGAGCTGCGCGAGCGGCTGGCGCTCCCCAGTCACCGCAAGGAGGCGCTGCTCAAAGCGCTGCGTGAGGAGGACGCGATCGACGAGGGCGTCGCGCTCTCCACGTGTAACCGCACCGAGCTCTACGTCGCGGCGAACGACATCGAGGCCGCCGAGACCGCGGTGCTCGAGCGGCTCGCCGAGCGCGCCGGGTGCCCGCCCGAGAGTCTCGGCGACGTCGTCTACGTCCACGCGGGCGTCGACGCCGCGCGACACCTGTTTCGTGTCGCCGCCGGGCTCGATTCGATGATCGTCGGCGAGAGTGAGATCCAGGGCCAGGTGCGGCGCAGCTTCGAGGAGGCCCTCGAGGCGGGCACGACCGGCCGCCTCACCAACCACCTCTTCCGCGCCGCCGTCCGGACGGGGAAGCGGGTCCGCGCCGAGACCGCCCTCGGCGCGCGACACGTCTCGATTCCGTCGGTCGCGGTGACGCTCGCGCAGGAGCGTCTCGGCGACCTCGCCGGACGCGAGGTGGCGGTCGTCGGGGCCGGCGAGACCAGCGAGCTCGCCGCGCGAGCGCTGACGAACGCCGACGCTCGGATCTCGATCGTCGCGACGCGGACACGGCAGCGAGCGATCACCCTGGCGCGCCGGCTGGGCGCGCAGGCGCTTCCGTTCGAGGCGCTGCACGACACGCTCGAGCGCGTCGACCTCGTCGTGTCGGCGACCGCGTCCCCGCGCGTGATCCTCGAGCCGAGCGCGCTCCGGCGGGCCAAGAAGGCCCGGAACTGCCGGCCGCTGCTGCTGATCGACCTCGCCGTTCCGCGCGACATCCACGACGGGTGTCGGCAGGTCGAGGGCGTCGCCGTCTATGACCTCGACGACCTCCAAGCGATCGTGTCGACGAACCTGTCGCTTAGCGCCGTCGACGCGGAGGAGGCCGAGGGAATCGTCGTTGCGGAGGTCGGCCGCTTCGCACGCTGGCTCGGGTCGCAGGCTGCCACCGCGACCGTCGCCGCCGTGCGGCAACACGGGGACCGGGTCGCACGGGAGGTCGTCGACGCCAACGCCGGCCGCTGGGAGTCGCTGTCCCCACGCGACCACCGGCGCGTCGAGGCGATGGCGCGCGCGATCGTCAACCGTCTCCTCCACCAGCCGACCCGGCGCCTTCTCGCGAGTCATCCGAACGGGGGCGAGTGGCCGTTCGACCTGCTGCGCGACCTCTTCGCGCCCGAAGGAGCGGAACCGCCCGACGGCGATATCATCGCCGCTGTTGATCCGGCACGTCCACGCGTGACTACGTCCGACGAGGAACCGGTTCGCGTTCCCACGCCGAACGACGTCTGGCCGCTGCCGGGCGGCCTCCTCGAGCGCACGGGAAAGCCGCCGGTCGACATCGAGACGCGGAGCCGGGCGGTCGCGGCGGCCGCGGTCGCGGCGTCCTGGTCCGGGTCCGACGCGGAGCTGGCGGCGTCGTGCGTGTACGCCTCCGGCGATCCCGGCGTCGCGGATCAGCTGTCGATCCGCGCCAAGCCCGCGGAGCACGCGATCGAGGCGCTCCGAAGCGGAGGCCGAGTGCTCGTCGACACCTCGATGGCGCGTGCCGGCGCGACCCGAATCCGCGCGGACGTCGCGACGGCCGTCGAGGTCGAGGGCGCAGCCGAGCTCGCAGCGCGTGCCGGTACGACCCGCGCCGCGGCCGGCGTGCGGCTCGCCTGGGACGAGTACGGGCACGATGGCATCGTCGTCGTCGGCAACGCGCCCACGGCGCTCCTCGCCACACTCGATCTCGCCGAGGCCCACGGCGCTCCGGCGTGCGTGATCGCCACGTGCCCGGGCTTCACGCTCGCCGAGGAGTCGAAGGACGCGCTCGCGCGCTCGGGGCTGCCGCACTTCGCCGTGCTCGGGACGCGCGGCGGCACGGGCATGGCGGTGGCGGTGCTGAACGCCATCGGCAGACTCGCGGCCTGATGCGCGTCATCGCGTCCGTCCGTCGCGCCGGCGCCGGTGTCGCGGTCGACCTCGCATCCGCGGCGTTCCTGGTCACGACGCTGCCTCTTCCGCGCCCCCGGCGAGTGTCGGCAACCGCCGGACGGCAGTTCTTCCCGCTGATCGGGCTGGCCCTGGGCGGCGCCGCGTCGACCGTGTTCTGGGGCGGCTCGCGCGCGATCAGCCCGACGATGGGCGCGTTCTTGGCGGTGACGGCGCTCGTGCTCTTGACGGGCGGCCTCCACCTCGACGGGCTCGCCGACTGTGCCGACGGCTTGTTCGTCGGTTCGACCGTCGAGCGGCGACTGGAGATCATGCGCGACTCGCGGGTCGGCTCGTTCGGCGCGATCGCGATCGTGCTCGTCCTGGTTGGGGACGTGGTCGCCCTGGCGACTCTCACGCCGCACGATGCGCTCGTCGCGCTCGTGACCACCGCCGGGCTCGCGCGGCTCGGGATGCTGGCGCTGGTCGTGACGCTGCCGTACGCCCGCCCGGAGGGTCTGGGCACGCTGGTCGAAGGCGGGCACAAGAGCCGAGACTTCCTCGTCGGAGCGGTGACGGCGGCGGCGCCGATCGTGCTCGACTGGCGCCACGGGCTGCTCGCCGCCGGGCTCGTCGTGGTGACGACGATCGGCGTCGGCGCGCTTGCCTTGCGCCGTGTCGGCGGCGTGACCGGCGACATCTACGGGGGGGTGCTGGAGCTGTCCCAGCTCGCAGCGCTCAGCGCCTACGCGGTGCGACCGTGAGGGCGTGCGGAAAGGGTCGTGGCGTCGCCTTGTGCTCGGCGCTCGCCGCAGACGTGCTGATCGGCGACCCCGAGCATCCGTGGCACCCGACCGCGGTGGCAGGCCGGGCGCTCGCGTCGGCTTACGGTCCCTGGCGGGGCCGGCGTCCCGTCGCACAGCTCGTCGGCGGCACGTTCGCGCTGGCCCTTGTCGCCGGTGCGGCAGGCGCTGCAGCTGCCGTCCTCGAACGTTCGCTCCGGCGCATCCCGGCCGGGGCCGTCGCGCTCGGGATCGCGTTGAAGCCGACGTTCGCCGTACGTGAGCTGCTCGCCGCCGGAGGCTCGGTAGCCGACGCTCTGGAGGCCGACAATCTCGACACGGCGCGGACCCGGGTCGGGATGATCGTCTCGCGGCCGACGGAGCGGCTGCGGCCGGACGAGCTCGCGGCGGCCGCCATCGAGTCCCTGGCGGAGAACCTCGGCGACTCGATCGTCGGCCCGCTGCTCGCCTTCGCCGTCGCCGGCCTTCCTGGCGCCGCGATCTACCGCGTCGTCAACACGGCCGACTCGATGTACGGCTACCACGACGAGCGTGAATGGCTCGGCAAGAGCGCTGCGCACGTCGACGACCTGCTGAACCTCGTGCCCAGCCGCGTCTCGATGCTCGCCCTCGCCGCAGCGGCGCTGATCAGCGGACGGGCCGATGCGGCCTCCGCGATGGCGACCGCGCGCCGCGACCACGGGCGCCTGGCGAGCCCCAACGCGGGTTGGCCGATCGCCGCGATGGCCGGAGCGCTCGGTCGGCGGCTCGAGAAGCCCGGGCACTACGCAGTCGGCGAGGATCGGCCGACTCCGGGCCCCGAGGACGTTCGCCGCGCGTCCGCGATCGTCGCCACCGCCGCCGCCCTCCTCATGGTCGCCCTCGTGGGGGTCGTGGCGTGCTGACGTTCGTGCTCGGCGGGCTCCGTTCGGGCAAGAGCGCCTTCGCACGGCGGCTCGCCGAGGAGGCAGGCCCGCCGGTGACCTACCTCGCGACCGGCGTCGCGGTCGACGCGGAGACGGAGCGGCGAATCGAGGCCCACCGGCGAGCCCGGCCACGCGACTGGATCTGCATCGAGGAGCCGGTCTCGATCGGCACCGCCGTTCCCAGCGGCTCGGAGCTGGTGCTGCTGGAATCGGTCGACGGCTGGCTCGCGAACCGCGTCTGGGAACGCGACTCGGAGGGCGACCGTGCTCGCGATCTCGAGGACGAGCTCGTCGCGGAATGCTCTCGGGAGCTCGCAGGGCTCCGGGCCGCGGCCGATCGTCTCATAGCCGTCAGCTCCGAGGTCGGGCTGGCGCTCGTCCCGACCCATCCGCTGGGACGCGTCTTCGCGGACGTGCTCGGGATCCTGAACCAGCGGCTCGCCGCCGAAGCGGAGGCGACGTACCTCGTCGTGGCCGGATTGCCCGTGCGGCTCGACGGCGACTCGATCGAAAGAGGGACGAAGTGACGTCGCTCGAGGAGCGGACGCGTGCGAATGCGATCACCGAAGAGACGGTGCTCCGCTCGCCCCGCCTCGCGGTGGTCGCGCCGCCGGGCGACGAGCCCCTCGTGATGGAGCTCGTGGGCGCTCTCGTGCGGTGGCTGCGGGCATGGCACATCCCGGTGGTGCTGTACACGGACACGCCCGGCGACACGACCGAGACGCCGTGGAGCAGCGTCCGCCAGAGGCCGCTCGCCGAGATCGAGGGCATCGTCGGTGGCGGCGTCAGAACCGAGACCGACGAGCAGGCGGTGAGGAACGGCGGCGACGTCACCCTTCTCGTCTCGCCGGGAGACCCGTCGGCCGAGCTCGTGCTGGAGTCCGCCGCGGCTACCGAGACGCCCGTGATCCTGGTGGTCTCGCCCGGCGCCCCTGCGGCCGTGGTCGAACGGTTCGTGCGGGACGCGGAGGCGCTTCACGAGGGCCTCGCGTTCGCGGGCTACGTGACGATCGGCGACGGCGCTCCCTCGGCCGGGCTCGGCCTCGCGCCCCTCGGAGGCGTACCCCGGATCGCGGCAGGCGAAGCCGTACCAGCCGAGCCGGAGGATCCGATCGAGGCGCTCGACGAGTACCGCGACCCGCCCGGCGCGGAGGACGGCTGGCGTCTCGACCTGCGCGCTCTCCTCCGGGTCGGCAGCAGGGCTCCAGCGTTCCTGTGGCGTGACGTGGCCGCCGCGCCCTCGATCCGCCGACCGCGAGCAGCGCGGCCGGGGTCGTCGACGCGCCGGGGTCGGGCGCTCATGGTCCAGGGCACCCACAGCTCGGCCGGAAAGAGCTTCCTCGCCACGGCGCTCGCGCGCTACTTCTCGAACCTCGGCCTGCGGGTCGCGCCGTTCAAGGGCCAGAACATGTCGAACAACTCGCGGGTCGTCCGCGGTGGAGAGATGGGCGTGGCGCAGTATCTGCAGGCATTCGCCGCGCGCGCCGAGCCGGACGTGCGGATGAACCCCGTGCTCCTGAAGCCGCACGGCGTCGGGAGCCACGTGATCATGCTCGGCCAGCCCGAGCCGGAGCTCACGCCGCTGCCGTGGCGGCTGCGGAAACCGCTCATGTGGCCGGCGATCCGGACAGCGCTCCACGAGCTGCTCGCGGAAAACGACGTCGTGGTGATCGAAGGCGCCGGAAGCCCGGCGGAGACCTCGATCTACCACAACGACGTCGTGAACATGCGCATCGCGCGCGAGGCCGACGCCGCGGCCGTGCTCGTCTCCGACGCCGGTCAGGGCGGCTCGGTGGCGCAGTCCTACGGGACGTGGCGCCTCGTGCCCGAGCGCGACCGCCACCGCATCCGTGGCTTCGTCTTCAACAAGTTCTACGCCCCGGGCGACGTCAGCCTGTTCCTGCCGGGCTGCGCACAGCTCGAGCGGCTGACCGGCGTGCCGTCGCTCGGAGTGCTGCCGACTCTCCAGATCGCGCTCCCCGAGGAGGACCTCTACAGCCTCGGAGGCGCGGCGCCCGGCTCGGGTAGGCGCATCGCCGTCCTCGCCTATCCGCTGATGTCGAACTTCGACGAGTTCGCGCCGCTCGACCATCTCTCCGACGTCGGCGTCGTATGGGCGCGAGATGCCCGGGACCTCGCGGATGCCGACGTGCTCGTCCTCCCAGGCTCGAAGAACGTCCCGATCGACCTCGACTGGATCCGGCGTCGCGGTCTCGACCGCGCCATCCACGACTGGGTCGGGTCGGACAAGCCGCTGCTCGGCATCTGCGGCGGCCTGCAGATGCTGGGGGAGCGGATCGAGGATCCGGTGGACGTCGAGGGCTCGGCCGAAGGGCTCGGGATCCTCCCGCTCGTCACCGTGCACGCGGCCGAGAAGGTCCAGGTCCGCACGAGAGCGACGTTCGAGCCCCTCGAGGGCGCATGGGCTCCCCTCGGCGGCTTGACCGTCGACGGCTACGAGATCCGGTTCGGCCGGACGCGCGCGATCGGGGAGATCACCGAGGTGCTGCCGAACGCGATCGGATTCGCGCGAGGGAACGTGCTCGCGATCTCGTTGCACGGGATCTTCGAGAACCAGAGCGTGATCGAGGCGCTCTTCGGCGCGTCGGTCGACTCCGCCGCGTTGCTCGAGGACTCGTTCGAGGCGGCGAGCGCTGCGATCGCCACGTACTTGGACATCGCCCGCATCGAGGAGATCGTCCTTGGGTGACGGCCCGGCGGCGCGGCGGCCCCGTGCGCTCGCCCTCGGGTTCGGATGCTCCAGCCATGCGGACCCGGAGTCGGCGGTGGAGGCGCTTCGAGCAACCCTCGCCGACGCAGGGCTCGCGCCGGAGCTCGTCGCCCGGATCGGGACGGTGGAGCGACGCGCTCGCCATCCGGCCGTCCTCGCGCTCGCGGACGCGACCGGAGCGGACGTGATCGCCTACGAGCCGGAGGCACTCGATCGAGTCGTCGTGCCGACGCCGTCCGACTACGTCCGCGCAACGGTCCGGACGGGCAGCGTCGCGGAAGCCGCCGCCCTGCTCGCCGCCGGCGCGGACGGCGCGCTGCTAGTGCCCAAGCGGATTTGCGGCGACTCGATCACGATCGCCGTGGCGGCGATCGGCGACCCCGAGGATCGCTAGAGCGCGACCCCGACGAGAAGACGCTCGACCAGCCGGTCGGGCCCCGCCGGTGGCCGGCCCTTCTCCCACTGCACGCACGGCACCGGCTCGGCGAGGTGGGTTCCGTCGCGGGGGTCGGTTCCGTGATCGGGGCAGACGGTGAGAGAGCCGCCGGCCCGCGCCACCGCGTCCCACAGAGGCGCCAACAGCTCCCGGTCGATCGCCTCGAGAGCCGCGATCTTCGCCGCCTGGTCCCGCTCGTGGGACGCTTCGTCTGGCGCGGCCACGTGCACGACGACTCGGTTCGAGCGCGGCATCTCTGCAAGCGCTACGGCCGCCTTGGCCGCATAGTCGGTCCGGCTGCGCCCGGTCGCGGTCGGCGGCGTCACCGTCCGCGCGCCGAGGAGCCGCGCTGCGCCCACCGCGCCGCCCGACGCGCCGACGACGACGGTCGTCGCGTCGAGAAGCGGTTCGAGCCTAGGCCCCTCGCCCCAGATCCGGACGCGGCATCCGTCGGGCGGACGCGGCTCTTTCGGACCGAGGACGAGGTACCGGTGACCTCCGACGGCGTAGGCCGGCCCGCCGGACGACTCCGCGAGCTGGAGCGCGACGGCCTCGGGATCCTCCGCCTCCCAACGCAGGCCGTCGCGGTACAGGTCGACGCGCCGCGGCGTGACCTCCGGCGGCACGTCGATCCCCGCCGCCGCGGCCTCGATCCACGCGCGCCCCGGCGCTTCGTCGAGCGTCGCGCCGAGGCCGGGCGGGATCGTCCGCCGCGGGGCAACGCGCCCTTGGGAGCAGATCTCGTCGAGCACGGGCGTCCGCGCAAGCTCTAAGCTCGTGAGCCCGAGGCGTGAATCTTCGGCGGCGCCGTCGGGAATCACCAGCACGCGCACCACCCTCGTGACTGTAGCGCGCGATCGGGTCTGTTAACGGCCGGCACTCAAATCGGGCCTGCTGTACGCTCCTCGTTGGACTGGCCTCGCCGCGGAGCTCGAATGCCAGGCCGATCGGAGGGTGCCGATGGATGTCGAAGCTCGAATCGCCCGAGTCGTCGCGAGTATCGGCGCAGCTGACGAGGCGGCGATCGCCGAGGCCCGCGCGCTCCACGACCAGCTGGCCAAGCCGCAAGGCAGCCTCGGCCGCATCGAGCAGATCGGGGTCCAGCTCGCAGGGATCGCCGGGAGGTGTCCGCCTCCCGCCATCGAGCACGCGGTGGCGATCGTCTGCGCGGGCGACCACGGCGTCCTCGGCCGCGGCGTCTCGCCGTGGCCCCAGGAGATCACCGCGATGATGGTGCACACGTTCTGTGCCGGTCGGGCGGCGATCAACGTCCTCGCCCGAACGGTCGGCGCCGACGTGACGGTTCTCGACGTCGGAGTCGCCGGCGACCTCGTCCCGCACGCGGCGCTCCGCAACGCCAAGGTCGTCGCAGGCACGGCCGACCTGTCGCGCGAGCCCGCGATGACGCGCGAGCAAGCCGCACAAGCCGTGCTCGCCGGCATGGCGACGGTCGACGAGCTGCGGACGACCGGCCTCGATCTGGTGATCGGCGGGGACATGGGGATCGCGAACACGACCCCGTCGGCGTGCTTGACCGCCGTGTTCACCGGGCGATCTCCCCGCGAGGTCACGGGACGCGGAACCGGCATCGACGACGCGACGCTCGAGCTCAAGATCGACGTCGTCGAGACGGCGCTCGCGCTGCACCGGCCGGATCCCGCCGATCCCCTCGGGGTGCTCGCCCAGGTGGGCGGCGCCGAGCACGCCGCGCTCTGCGGCATCTATCTCGCGGCAGCCGCGGCCCGTCTCCCGATCATCTTGGACGGCGTGACCGCGAACGCGGCAGCGCTCGTCGCGAGCGCGTTCACCCCGCGCGTGCGCGACTATCTGGTCGCGGGGCACCGATCGGTCGAGCCGTCCGCCACGATCGCACTCGACGCGCTCGGGAAGCCACCGCTGCTCGACCTCGAGCTCCGGCTCGGCGAGGGAACCGGCGCGATGCTCGCGCTTCCGCTGGTACGCGGCGCCACCGACATCCTTCGGGAGATGGCGCGGCTCTCGGACATCGCTCCTCCGGCCGCCGGCGACGCGGAAGAGGGCGACGCGGGCGCGCACGCCTCGCCGAGCGCTGCGAAGCCGTCGGCGTGACCGACGTCGACCTGATGCATCACGGCGACGCCGAGGCGGAGCCGGGCTTGCTCGACTTCGCCACGAACGTCCGCCTCGATGGGCCGCCGGACTGGCTCCGCGAGCGGCTCGTCGCGGCGCTCGACTCCCTCGGCCGTTATCCCTCGCCCCAGAAGGCTCGCGCGGCGGTCGCAGGTCGGCACGGACGGCCGCCCGAGGAGGCACTCCTGACGGCGGGTGGCGCGGACGCGTTCAGGCTGCTGGCGTATGCGCACGGGCCCACGCACGCCGTGTGCGTCCATCCGTCGTTCACGGAGCCCGAGGCGGCGCTGCGTGCAGCCGGCCATCGGGTGAAATGGGTCGTCCTGGATCCGCCGTTCACGCTCGATCCGGCGGTCGTCCCGGAAGAGGCGGACCTCGTCGTTCTCGGGAACCCGACCAACCCGACCTCCGTGCTGCACCCGCTCGCGACGCTGGAGGACCTCGCGCGGCCGGGCCGGCTCCTGATCGTCGACGAAGCGTTCGCGGACTGCGTTCCGGGCGAGCCGGTGAGCGTCGCGATGCGCCGCGATCTGCCGGGGCTCGTCGTCGTGCGAAGCCTCACGAAGACGTGGGGCATCGCCGGCCTCCGCATCGGCTATATCCTCGCCGACGCCGCGACGGTCGCCCGCGTCGCGACGCTGCAGCAGGCGTGGCCGGTCTCGGCTCTCGCGGCGGTCGCCGCTGAGGCGTGCAGCGAGGAGCGCGGGGTCGCCGAGGCGAGTGCGTGGGCCGAGGAGCTGACCGGCCAGCGCCAGCGGCTCGTCGAGGCCTTGCGCCGGCTGCCGAGCGTCGAGGTGACGCCGAACCCGGCCGCGTCGTTCCTGCTCATGCGCACGCCTGCCGGAAACACGGTCCGCTCCGGTCTGCGGCATCGTGGGATCGCGGTGCGCCGGGGGGACACGTTCCCCGGGCTTGGTGCCGACTGGACGCGGGTGGCGGTGCGCGACGACGCCCGCAACGACGACCTCGTGCGCGCGCTCGCGGAGACGCTGGCGTCGCTACGCGACGAAGGCGAGGGGCTGCAGACGGCGGTCGGCTAGCCGTCCGTGCGTGCCGGCGCCGCGGTGTGCCCCACCTGGGCCTCCTCGTGACGCGCCAAGAGGAACAGGAGGAGCGAGAGCCGGTTGAGCCAGCGACGCGCTTTCTCGTCCACGTCGCCGAGCCCGACGAGGCGCCGCTCGGCGCGACGCGCGACGGCCCGGGCGAGGTCGAGATGCGCGGACGCGGGCACCGTGCCCGGGAGGATGAAGCCCGTCATCTCGGCCAGCTGGGGCGTCTCCTCCTCGATCTGCCTGGAGAGCTCCTCGATTCGGTCGACGTGCTCCGCCGTGATCTCGCCGTACGATCGCTTCGCCTCCGGGCCCGTCGCGAGCTGCGCGCCGAGGGTGTAGAGGCCCCGCTGGAGCTCCTCGCAGACTTCGCGCACGCGCGGCGTCTGCGCAAGCGTCTTCCCGATGCCGATCGCGCTCGACGTCTCGTCGACGGTTCCGTAGGTCTCGACCAGTGGGTCGTCCTTCGAGATCCGACCCCCGGCGAGCAGGACCGTTCTGCCGTCGTCGCCGGATCCGGCGCGAGCTGCGAGGTTCCGCACGGCGCGAGCATACCACCCTTGGCAGATGCGGTTGGCTCGGCGGTAAGGCAGGGGAAGCCTCCGCGACGATACCGCCCGGAGCCACGTAGACAACTGGCTAGAGTTGTCGACCGTGTCGCCGGCGAGTCCGCCTGCTTCTTCGGTGATCTCGCCGCGAGAGTCGAAGACCGCGTGTCGTCTGCCTCCCGGACCTCCGCTGCCGCCCCGGCTGCAGGAGCTGCTCCTCAAGACGCAGCCGCTCCGGATGCTCGAAGCGTGCCGGCGACGGTACGGGGATGCCTTCACGCTCCGGCCGGGCGGCCCGACGCGCGTCGTCGTCTCGCATCCGGAGCTGATCCGCGCCGTATTCACCGCGCCCCCGGAGGTCGCGCGAGCGGGTGAGAGCAACGTCGCGCTGATGCCGATCTTCGGAAGCAGGTCGATCTTGCTCAGCGACGGCGACGACCACCTCCGCAAGCGGCGACTCCTGGTCGGCCCCTTCCACGCGCGGCGCATCGAGGCGGCGAAATCCGCGGTCGAACGGATCGCGGACGAGCACGTCGCCTCTTGGCCCCGAGGCGAGGTCTTCAAGTTGCACGAGCGGCTTCGAGCGCTTTCGTTCGACGTCCTGACGCGCGTGATCTTCGGCCTCGACGACCGGCGGATGAGAGAGGACGTCGCGCTCGCGTTCGACCGGCTGATGCGGGCCAGCACGCCGCCGAGCCGCCGGCAGCTTCTGTACCGGCTGAGCGGCCGGTCGCCGTGGGACGCGTTCTGGACCGCGAAGGCCGAGGCGGAGCGACTGCTCGCTGAGCGGATCGCGGCGGTCCGGGCGCGCGACGGCCACGGCGACGGTGACGGCGACGCGAGCATCCTGGATCTCCTCGCCGCCGCCCGCGACGAGAACGGCCGTCCGATGAGCGACGACGAGCTCCGCGACGAGCTCACGACGTTGATCGTCGCCGGTCACGAGTCCACCGCGAGCACGCTCGCGTGGCTCTTCCACTTCGTCCTCCGCGACCACCGCCTCTACGCGGAGCTGCGCAGCGAGTCCGCCGGCGGCGACACCCCACGTCTCGACGCCGCGATCGCGGAGGCGCAGCGGCTCGGTCCCGTCATCCCCTGGATGGGGCGGGCGCTCGCGGAGCCGTTCGCCGTCCGAGACTGGGTCGTGCCGGCAGGGATGCTCGTCGTCGCGTCGGCGTACCTCGTGCATCGCCAGCCCGACGTCTACGACGACCCGCTCAGATTCCGGCCCGACCGCTTCCGCGACGGCAACACGTTCGGCTACGCCTTCATCCCCTTCGGCGGCGGCCCGCGCCGCTGCCTCGGAGCGGGTTTCGCGATGCTCGAGGTGCGCACGATCGCGAGGACGGTGCTCCGAGGAGTCGACCTGCGGAGCGCGCGGCGCCGGCCCGCTCGTCCCGAGCGGCGCGGGCCGATCTACGCGCCGCGCGGCGGAGTTCCCGTGCGCGTGGTGGCCTGAGCCGCGAGGCTCAGCGCGGCCGGTTGGCCCGGCGGCGCAGCAGATAGGTGTCGAACATCCAGCCCTTCCGCTCCTTCGCCTCCGCACGCACCCGAACGACCTCCTCCGCCGTCTCCTCGAGGGGTCCCGCGATCAGGAGCTCGTCCGGAGTGCCGAGGTACGCACCCCAGAAGAGCTCGACGCCCTCCTCGTCGACGTCGCGGAACGCGCACGAGCCGTCCAGCAGGACGACGACGTCATCGGCCTCTCGGGGAAGCCCCGCGGCAAGTCGCCGTCCCGTCGTGAGCTCCACCGCGCCGCCGACGCGGTTGAGCCCGATCCGATGGCCCGCAGCGAGCGCCTGGATGCTGCTGATGCCCGGCACGACACGAATCTCGAGCTCCGCGCCGCCGTTCGAGCGCACGTCCTCGAGCACGCCCAACGTGGAGTCGTACAGCGCCGGGTCTCCCCACGCGAGAACCGCGACCCGCGCGCCGGACGGCACTTCCCGCAGCACGTCGGCGAAGCGCCGCGCGCGCTCCGCCCGCCACTCGGCCACGGCTTCGGCTTGCTCGGACGCGTCTTCAGAACGTCCGCGCTCCGCGTCCTGCACGAAGATCGTGTGCGAACGCCAGTCACCGCCGACGTGCCGGTCGAGGATCTGCTCGCGAATCTCGACGAGCTCTTCGGTCTCGCGCCGCTTGGTGACGAGGAGAAAGAAGTCGGCGCCCCGAAGCGCCTTGATCGCTTCCACGGTGATCTGGTCCGTGTTGCCCGGGCCGATCCCGACGACGTCCACGTTGATTGCCAAGGCGACCCTCCGCTCGAAAAGCCGCCGGATTCTAGCTCGCGCTCCGATCGGTCATCGCCTCGCTGCCCCACGGTCGCTCGCGACGTTGACGAAAAGATCGAGACGGTACAGTGGGCCGTACCACGGCGCGACGTGCGCCGGCGGAAGGAGATTCTTGCCTGCGCTGATGATTCAGGGCACCGCGAGCTCAGCCGGGAAGAGCCTCGTGACGACCGCCCTCGCACGCGCCTTCGCCCGGCGCGGTCTCGACGTCGTGCCTTTCAAGGCGCAGAACATGTCGAACAACGCCCGCGTCGTCGACGGCGGCGAGATCGGCGTGGCCCAATACCTCCAAGCGCTCGCTGCCGGAATCGAGCCCGACGTGCGCATGAACCCAGTGCTCGTGAAACCGGAGGGTGACAACCGGAGCCAGGTGATCGTCCTCGGAGAGCCGGACCTCGAGCTGAGCCGCCTGCCGTGGCGCGAGCGATCGGCGGCCCTGTGGCCGCCGATCGAAGAGGCATTGCAATCGCTGCTCGCAGAGCACGAGCTCGTGCTGCTGGAGGGAGCCGGCAGCCCGGCGGAGATCAACCTGCGCGACACCGATCTCGCCAACATGCGCAGCGCCAGGTCGGCGGAGGCCGTCGTCGTGATGGTCGCCGACATCGACCGAGGCGGCGCCTTCGCGCACCTCTACGGCACCTGGGCGCTTCTCCCACCGGAAGAGCGCGAGCTCATCTGCGGCTTCGTGCTGAACAAGTTCCGCGGCGATCGCGCCTTGCTTCCGCCCGCGCCCGCCAAGCTCGAGGAGCTGACCGGCGTCCCGACGCTCGGCGTTCTTCCCTGGCTCCAACACGGGCTTCCGGACGAAGACGGTGCCGCTCCGCCGCAGCGCCGGCCGGGAGCTCGATCGGTCAGCGTCATTCGCTATCCCACGGCATCTAACCTCGACGAGTTTCGCCCGCTCGAGCAGGTCGCTGACGTCGTCTGGGCGACGACGGCGCAGCAGCTGACGAACGCCGACCTCGTCGTGCTGCCCGGATCGAAGCACGTCGCATCCGATCTGGCCTGGCTCAGACGCACGGGCTTGGCGAGCGCCGTCACGGAACGCTTCCACGCCGGCCGTAGCGTGCTCGGCATCTGCGGTGGGCTACAGATCCTCGGCTCGTGCATCGCCGACCCCGCCGGCGTCGACGGCGACGCCGTCGGTCTGAACGTGCTGCCGGTCACGACGGTCTTCGCGCGCACGAAGCTCACGCGACGCGTCGAGACGCGCTTCCGCGCGCTGCCTCCTCCCTGGAACCCCCTCGGTGGGATCGACGTTCGCGGTTACGAGATTCGGCACGGCGAGACGCGCGCGACGGAGCCGGGGCTTGACGCGACGGAGGACGGGCTCGGCTTCGTCCGCGGGCCGGTCCTCGGAGTCTCTTTCCACGGCCTGTTCGAGAACGACGCCGTCGTGGAGGCCTTCTTCAGGCGGCGGGCGGACCGCTCGCTCGAGGCGGTCTTCGACGAGCTCGCGGACGCCGTCGAGGAGCACCTCGACCTGCCCCAACTCGAGGCGTTGGCCGGTATCGCCGGAGCAGCCCCGCTCGTTCGCAGATGAGCGCGAGGACGCGTCTGCTCCTGATCAGGCACGGGCAACCGCGGGAGGAGGCACTCGGGCGCTGCTACGGAACACTCGACATCGGCCTGTCGAAGCGTGGGCTCCGCCAGGCCCGCCGTCTCGCTCGAATCCTCGACGGCGTCGACCTCGCGGCGATCTACTCGAGCCCGCGGCAGCGAGCGCAGGAGACGGCGGAGGCCCTGGCGCAGGTGCACGGGCTCGCTCCGATTCTCGACGAGCGACTGTGCGAGATCGACTTCGGCGAATTCGAGGGCATGACGTACGACGAGATCGCGCGCGAGCACCCTCGCCTCTACCGCCGGTGGATGGAGACACCGACCGAGATCGAGTTCCCGAACGGCGAAAGCTACGAGCAGCTGAAGGCGCGAGCGCTCCTCGCGCTCGCGTCGATCCTCGAAGTCCATCGACGTGAGACCGTCGCAGTCGTCTCCCATGGCGGCGTCGCCCGCGCAATGCTCGCCGACTGCCTCTCGATTTCGGACCCGGACGTCTTTCGCATCGACCAGAGCTACGGCGCCCTCAGCATCGTCGACTGGATCGACGGCGTCCCGATCGTCCGCCTGATGAACGGGCACACGGATGTGGACGGCTGCGAAGGCCGCGGCTTCGTTCCGGCTCTCCCGCAATAGCCGCTGGGACGCGTGTGAATCTCCTCGTGCTTCTACAGAATGCGACGACCGTGGCACTCGCCGAAGATGGGTCTCGAGCGAGGGCATCGCCGTGAATCGCTCTGTCGTGGAGGTGCGCGATCTGGTGAAGCGCTATCCGCGCTCGCCGGTGAACGCGGTCGACGCCATCTCCTTCAGCGTCGAGCACGGTGAGGTATTCGGCCTGCTGGGACCAAACGGCGCAGGAAAGACGACCACCGTCGGCGTGCTCACGACGCGCATACGCCCGACGAGCGGAAGCGCCGTCGTCGCAGGCGTCGACGTGCTACGTCAGCCGACGCTTGCGTGCGGAAGGCTCGGGGTCGTGCCGCAGCGGAGCAACCTCGACCGCTCGCTCTCGATTCGCAACAACCTGATCTTCCACGCGGCCTACCATGGCATCCCCGCGTCCGAACGCGGCGCGCGTGCCGATGTGCTGCTCGAGCAGTTCGGCTTGCGCGAACGCGCGAAAACCAAGCCGGATTTCATCTCCGGCGGGCAGTCGCAGCGGATCATGATCGCCCGTGCGCTGATGCACGAGCCGCACGTGCTCTTCTTGGACGAGCCGACGACGGGCCTCGATCCCGCGGCGCGTCTGTTCGTCTGGGACCGGCTCCGCGAGTTGCGGCAACGGCGAGTGACAATCGTCTTGACGACGCACGACATGCACGAAGCCGCTCAGCTCGCCGACCGCGCCGCGATCATGGATCACGGCAAGCTGCTCGCAATCGATACGCCCCAGGCGCTGGTGCGGTCGCTGCCCGGCGCCGCCACGCTCGAGCTCGCCGCCGAGATTCTCGACGGCGGCTCGGCGGACGAGGTCTTCGCCGCGCTGCGCGGGCTTCCAGGCGTCGAAGCGGTCGAACGGGTGCAGGCACAACCGCAGACGAATGGACGGCTGTCGCCTGTGCTCGCGGACCCCGAGCAAGCAGGCAGCGAGACGACCCACGCGCTGCGCGTGCGGCTGTACGTCTCCGGCGACGCTCCGATGCTGGTCGCTCCCGCAGCGTCCACCTTCGCCGAGCACCGGCTCGCGATCACGGACGTCAAGCTCGGCAACCCAACCCTCGAGGACGTATTCATCCACTTGACCGGGAGGACGCTGCGATGAACACGACTGTCGCCACGCCCCAAAGCGAAACCGGCGCTTTCTTCGCGATCCTCCGCCGCGATCTCTATGTCACGTGGAGCGAGCTCCCTATCTTCCTCGCGCAGGTAATCCTGCAACCACTCTTCGTGCTCTTCGTCTTCGGCAAGCTGCTCGGTAGCCTCGGCTATACGCGCAGTGTCTATGCCAGCCTGCTGTTCCCCGGCATGCTTGCGCTCACCGTGATCATCACCAGCATGCAGACGCTCGCCTTCCCGCTCGTGGTCGAGTTCGGCTGGACGAAGGAGATCGAGGATCGCCTGCTCGCGCCGCTCCGCCTCGGTCTGGTCGCGGCGGAGAAGATCGTGTTCGCGGCGCTCCGCGGCGTGATCGCGGCGGCGCTCATGATCCCGGTCGGCATCCTGGTGCTCGGCTCGATCCCCTGGCGCTGGAGCGCGTTGCCGCTGTTCCTGGGCGTGTTGATCCTCGCAGCGCTCCTCGGTGCCGGTCTCGGGCTCGTGCTCGGCACGCTCGTTCCGCCGAACCAGATCAACGCGGTCCTTTCGCTCGTCTTTACACCGCTGCTCTTCACCGGGTGCAGCCAATACCCGTGGCCGTCGCTCGCGCGTCTGCACTGGTTCCAGATCATCACGGCTGGTAACCCGATCACGTACGCGAGCGAAGGACTTCGCGCCGCGCTCGTCCCCTCGGTCCCGCACATCCGGCCTTGGATCAGCCTCACGATCCTCGTCGCCGCGCTGGCGCTCCTGATCGCGATCGGGATCGGCGGCTTCTACCGTCGCGCTGTCGACTGACGCGCGTGCGCGTGACCGGGACTGGCCGGTTCTGCGCTGCTACCGCCGCTTACAGTCTTCCCTCTTCGATTTCCGCGGCCCGTCGGGCGACGACTTCGGGCGTTGTACCACCGGCCTCGCGCATCGCCTCTGCGATGGTCTTGTAAGGGACCGGGAACCCGGCGACGTGCTGGACGTCGCGAAGATATCGGCGTGCCTCGGAGGTCGAAACGCCGAGGAGATCGGCTACCTCGCGCAAAGCGATCTTCGACGGGCGCGCCCCCATTACGCCGAATTCCGCAGCCGGGCGTACGTCGGCGCAAAATTGTGCTTACGCACTCGTTGCCGCTCTGCCGCGGTCGAGGGGACTCGCGACGGGGAGCCCTCGACCGGGAACAGACACGCGACCTCTTCGACGAGCAGCCGGCCTTTACTCGTCAAAACTGCGGACGTCGCCATTACGTCGATCAGCTCGAGTCTTTGCAGCTCGGCGAATATCTCAGGATACGCATCCCACGGTGTCTTGCCATGCCGGACCCTAAACAGGTCGCCGCGGAGCTCGGGTGCGTTTTTCAACGAGAACATGATATCTCGACAAAATATTTCCGTCGGCGACAGTTTGGCGGCGCGCCAGAGCGGAGCCTGGCCAGCGCGGACCTTGCGACGGTACATCTCGAAGCTAAACACGTTGAAGTATTGGACACCCGAGTAATAACCGTAGGAACCCGCACCGAGTGCGAGCGAATTCGCGTCCGAGGGAAGCGACTCCTGCGTGAAGGATCGAGCGGGATCGCGGATCGAGTAGAAGTCATTGGGAAGCTCGAAATAGCCTGCCTCCTCGAGAACCGTCTGGGCCGAGACGTGCTGAGCTTGAACCTCGGCATGGTCTGGTAGGCGGATCTCCCCCCGCTCGCAGGCCTTCCACAGCGGCGTTCCGGAGTCGACGAACGTGAAGTAGGTCGAGATCGAACTGGGACGTGCCGCGAGGGCGACTCCGAGCGAACGGATCCAGCTCGTAAGCGTCTGACCTGGTAGCCCGTACATCAAGTCGACGTTGACGACGAAGCCTCGGTCGCGCAGGAGCGTGATCGCTCTGGTGAGAAACGTGTTGTCGTGTCTCCGGTTCGTCGCCTCGAGGAGATGCGCGTCATCTGTCTCGAAGCCGATGCTCACCCGGCGAAGGCCGTTCCTCGTAAGCGCGTCCAAGAAGGATCGCGATCTCCGGTCGTCGGAGAAGAGCTCCGGGTGGATTTCGATCGTGCCGAGCAGCGATGGTGCCAACACAGACATGTCGTGGAGGCCGCTGAGGAACCGATCGAGCTGACCCGGATGGAGGATGCTCGGGGTTCCGCCGCCGAGATAGAGGTACGAAATGTCGAGCGCGGAGTCCCGTTTATGGATCTCGACTTCCCGTAGGAGGTCGGTGATGTACTCCCCGATCGCGGGACTGTCTTCGGGGCGAACGACTTTGAGAAAGTAGCTGCAGAAATTGCAGAGACCTGAGCAGAACGGAATGTGGACGTACATCGACTCGGTCACAGCCGGTCGAGGGGGAAGCTCGACCGACTCGACCGGCTCGAGAGCGCTCAGCCCGGGCCAGACGCTCAGGTAGTAGTAGTCGAGGCTATTCCGTCTGAGGTGTCGTGGGAGCGCGTCCAGCGACCAACTCTTGACTTTCTCGCGAGCGAGCCGCGCGTGGAGCGAAACCCATCGGTCGAACTGAAGATCCACAGTGTGGCGTCCCGTTCGAGCATCGTAGCCCGCGTGAACATCACGACTGGGGTGTCGCGCGGCGGCCGGCAGAGCCGCCGCGCGACACCCCCTGCTCGGATCGGAGCGCGGTCGGGGTTAGCTGCAGCCGGTGTTGGTGCCGCAGT
>VAXK01000097.1 GCA_005885565.1 Actinomycetota bacterium | reverse complement strand
TTCTTCCCTCACGCGGCGTCGCTGCGTCAGGCTTTCGCCCATTGCGCAAGATTCCCCACTGCTGCCTCCCGTAGGAGTCTGGGCCGTGTCTCAGTCCCAGTGTGGCTGATCGTCCTCTCAGACCAGCTACGGATCGTCGCCTTGGTGGGCCATTACCCCACCAACAAGCTAATCCGCCGCGGGCTCATCCTCGATCGGAGGCCGAAGCTACCTTTTCTTTCGAGCCCGAAAGCTCGAGAGGCTATCCGGTATTAATCCGGGTTTCCCCGGGCTATCCCAGAATCGAGGGCAGATTACCCACGTGTTACTCACCCGTTCGCCGCTGTCCCCAGGCCCGAAGGCCTGGTTCTCGCTCGACTTGCATGTGTTAAGCGCGCCGCCAGCGTTCGTCCTGAGCCAGGATCAAACTCTCCGTGAAGAAGTGGTTGCCCCCGAAGGAGCAATCCTCTCACTTTGAGCTTGAGCTCAAAGTCGGTTCCTCGAGAGGAACCAGACAGGGTTTCGTCCTACCCGGCTCGCCGAAGCGCACCGAGCAGGTCTCGACGTAAACGCACGCTGCTGAGTTTTCAAAGACCGTCGCCGCCTGGCGACGTAAAAAAGCCTCCGACTCGCGCCAGAGGCCCTCAGATGCTCGGAAATCTTCGTATCCGATTGCGTCCGAAGGGCGCTCCAGTGTCGAGGTGCAGGGACTTTGCTACGCCGCCCTTCCGGGCAGCCGGCGAATGATAGCAGCGACCGGGCGCCTGTCAAGAAGCCGCGAAGCGCAAGAACCGGCGCTTCCCGGCCTGGAGCAGTGCGCCTCGGAGCCGCTCGGCGGCGACGTCGAGCTCGGCGACGGGCTCGCCGTTCAAACGGACGCCGCCCTGGTCGATCAGGCGGCGCGCCTGACTCGTCGTGATTCCGAGCTCCCGGCTGAGGACATGCGGGAGGTGGACCGGATCCTCGGCCGGCAAGGCCACCTCCGGCACGCCCTCCGGAACCTTGCCTTCCCGGACGACCCGCGTGAAGTGCTCCTCTGCCTGGCGCGCCGCCTCTTCCCCGTGCGAGCGTGCCACGATGAAGCGCGCGAGCTCGAGCTTCGCCTCGAGCGGGTCACCGGTCGGCGCCGGCCGCTCCATGACGAGCGCGTAGTACTCGGGTAGGAGCTCGTCCGAGAGACGCATCGCCTTGCCGAACTGGTCCTCGGGCGAATCGGTCAGGCCGATGTAGTTGCCGAGCGACGCGCTCATCTTGCGCCCGTCGAAGCCGAGGAGGAGCGGCGTCGTCAGGACGACCTGCGGTTCCAGGCCGTACGCCTGCATCACCTCCCGTCCCGCGAGGAGGTTGTATAGCTGGTCCGTGCCGCCGAGCTCGACGTCGGCCTGCACGGCGACCGAGTCGTAGGCCTGCATCATCGGGTAGAGGAGCTCCGAGACGGAGATCGGCGCCTTCGCGGCGAATCTCTTGGCGAAGTCGTCACGCTCGAGCAGGCGGGCGACTGTGATCGTCCGTGTGAGCCGCACGACCTCGGCGAAGTCGAGCCGGCCGAGCCACTCGCCGTTGAAACGAACTTCTGTGCGCTCGGCGTCGATGATCTGCGTCGCCTGCTCGAAGTACGCCTTGGCGTTCCGGTCGATCTCCTCGTCGGAGAGGATCGGCCGCTCGGTCGAGCGGCCTGACGGGTCGCCGATTCGCGTCGTGTAGTCGCCGACGATCAGCACGCCGACGTGGCCCGCGTCCTGAAAGGCCCGCATCCGCTGAAGCGGGATCGCATGACCGACGTGGATCTCGGGCGAGGTGACGTCGATGCCGAACTTGACCCTCAGCGGCCGGCCCTGCTCGAGCTTCCGCTCGAGCTCGCCGTCGGGAAGGACGTCGACGGCGTTCCGCGTGAGATCCTCGACGACGCCGCCCACGGCGGACGATTCTAGGCAGCGCCGGCCCGTCAGCCGAGCTTCGGAACCGCTCGAGCCGTCATCGCGAGGCCGGCGACCAGAATGACGAGCGCGCTGAGCGCCGGAAGCAAACCGATGACGCGGCCGTCGAAGCGGACGCGGTTGAAGGCCCGCTTGGCGAGGACGGCGACGAGCCCGACGCCCGTGATCGAGAGGGCGAGGCCGGCGCTGAATGCGACGATCAGCAGCAGTCCGAACGCGACGCGATGGAGGGAGATCGCAGCCAGGAGGACGACGAGCGCCGAGGGGCACGGCAAAAGCCCGCCGGAGACGCCGACGCCGACGAGCGAACGCCAGTCCAGACCGGCCGCGTGCTCGTGATCGTGGTCGTCGTGGTGGTAAGCGGCCGCGCGCGCGTGCGCCACGCGGTGGCGGATCCGACTCCAGAGCACTGCCGCGCCGACGCCGACGACGAGCAGGCCCGACACGAGGTTCAGCCAGGGATAGAGCCGGTCAGGGACGACGAACTGCGACAGGCTGAGCGTGACGAGGCCGAGCGCGAAGACGCCGACCGTATGGGTCAGCGTGACGATCAGGCCGAGGAGGGCCGCGTGCAGCGGCGTGCCGCGGCTTCCCACGAGGTAGGCCGTGACAATCGTCTTGCCGTGCCCCGGGGACAGCGCGTGCGCCGCGCCCCAGAAGAGCGCCGCCGCGAGCGAGGCGACGATCACGAGAGCGCTCAGGTGACGAGACGCGGTCCGGCGCCTGGAGTGCGCGGCCGCGGGTCAGTGCGGGCGGCGTCGCAGCCCCGCCCGTCGGAGCAAGCCGGGTCGCGACGCTCGAGACGTCGAGCGGGCTGGAGAGGAGGTCCTTCGGGTAGGCGCGCAACTCGTCACTGACGCTGTGCGCCCTCGAGCCGACGACGATCTCCTTCCATCCGATCCGCCCTCTATAGTTGTTGTCGTGATAGCCAACACGGCTCGGATGGTGCAGGACCGGCCCGCGCAGCACGACCTCGAGGCGGGTCGTCCTCAGGCCACCTGCGCCCGGCGGATGCGCGAGGGCTTGCGCGACGGGGGCAAGGCGCGCGCGCCGCCCGTCGACGGACAGCTCGGCGTTCCGGGCGATCCGGCGGGCATACGCCCGCGGGTCGATCCTCCCGGCCTGGAACGTCGGGATCTCCGCCATATCGAGGACATAGAGGACGTAGAGGCGAGGGCCTGACGCCTCCAGCCGGCTGAACCGGTTGATCGTGAAGTTCCCAAGCGGGTGGGCCGAGGCGGCCGCCGGGAGCACGAGCGCGGCGAGCACCGCGAGCCCGGCAAGGACGATCGTCGCCCTCCTCACGACGCGTACCTCCGCGCGACCGGTGCCCACAGGAGTGAGAAGTGCGGGTTCAGGTCGAGCGCCCGGCGGAACCAGAGGCGCGCCTGCGCGTCGTGTTTGAGGCAGCGTTCGATCATGCCGCGGTGGAAGTCCTTGGGCGCGTCACGCGTCCCGAGCCTGAAGGCGCGCTCCGAGAAGCGCAGCGCCTCACCGCAGTGGCCGGTCCGCGCGAGCGCCCAAGCCAGGACGTCGTCACCGTCGATCGAGGGCCGGTCGCGGCGCGCGAGCCGGGCGAGCGCGAGCGTGTGCGAGAGGCGCACGCCGTGGTCGACGTCGAAGAGCGCGGTCTCCAGGTCCGTTCTGACGCCGTTCGCAGCGAGCAGGCGCTGGATCACGCCGATGAGAGCGTACTGGCGGCGCGCGAGCCGGTCGTGCCCCGTCACGTGCTCGAGGTCGCCGAGCGTCGTCACGAACTGCGGCAGCGGGATCGTCTCGACCGCTCTCCGCTCGAGCCGGATTGCCCGCGCGTAGCGTCCGTGGGCCGCCTCGACCTGGGCGAGCGCGTCCAAGCCGTAGACGTAGCCGGGATATGCCTCCAGCGCAGCGCGGAACTGGCGCGTCGCCGGCCCGAGGTGACCGTGGGACCAGTAGAGCTTGCCGAGTTGGACGTCCGTCCAGGCGAGTGGCTCGGGCTCGTCCACCGCCGCGTCCACGGCGAGGCGCATCGCGGCGACGGCGCCCGGGAAGTCCCCGCGCAGCTCGCGCGCGTACGAGACACGCGCGTAGGCGGCGAGCCCCGGCCGGAGGCGGGCCAGCCGATCGAAGGCGGCAAACGCCTCTCGGTAGCGACCGAGCTCGACGAGCGCGTCGCCGATGACGCCGTAGCTCCGCGCCGTCGTCGGCGAAAGCGTGCGTGCGCGGCGGCCGAGCGCGAGCGCCTCACGGAAGCGGTGTCTGGAGAGCGCGAGCGAGCCGAGGCCGCTCGTCGCGAGGAGGTCGTTCGAAGCAAGGGAAAGCGCGCGCCGGAGCACGCCCTCGGACTTGGTGTAGTAGGCGGGGTCGCCGGTCTCGCGTGCCCGCTGCTGGTACGCGAGGCCGAGGAGGTCGTATGAGTGCACGTCCCTCGGATCGCGGCGCAGCGTCGCCTGGAGCGAACGGACGAGCGAGGCCGTGTCGCCGGTCCCGAGCTCGTTCTCGAGCGCGCCCGCCGCGGCTTCCGGCGGCGGGGCCGGCACGGCGCCGCGCGAGTCGCGGAAGAGCCCGCCCAGCAGGAGGGCGCCCGCCGCGACCGCGGCGACTGCGAGAGCGAGGGCGAGACGGATTCGCATCGGAAGCGGCTTCCGCGCCGACGGCCGCGGAGGGCCCCGCCGCAACGGGGCCCTCCGCGGCGGGTCGAGCTACGGCTTCGGCTCTCCCTTCGTGTTGTCGAAGCCGGCGTTCGGGTCGTTCGCGTACGGGAACGAGCTGAGGTATCCCTTGTCGTCGGCGTTCACGCCGTCGCCCAAGGGGATGTTCGTCCCGATCAGGGCACCGGCAACCGCCTGCTCGGTGATGTCGATCACGTCGTCCTCGAGCCGACGGCCGTTCGGGTAGCCGGCGAGATCGCCGCCGAGGACGCCCATCCGGTTCACCTTGTCGGGCGCGGTCGGGGGAATCGACAGGTTGAGCCGCAGCTCGTCGGCGAGCGTCGGCCCGGTGTAGTTGAGGTTCGGCTGCTTGAGGCCGGTCAGGAGGACGGCCTCGAGGTCGCTGCGATCCGACTCCTTGACGCCGAGGTTGTAGAGCTTGTTGATCACCGCGGCGAGGATCGGGGACGTGTAGTACTGCTCGAACTGCTTGTCGGTCGCCGGGCTCAGCCGGTTCCAAAGGTCCTTCTTGTCCGTCGGGATGACCGCCTCGTTGATGAGCGGATTCCCGAGCCGTGAGACCTGCTGCCAGACGACCTTCTTGGCGACGCGCACGCGCGTCTTGCCCTTCACCTTCACCTTCGTCTGCGCGACGGTCACGACCTGGCGGTCGGTGGACGACCAGACGCCGATGACGTGGCTCGTCGTGTCGTAGTCGGCGATCGGGAGCTGGAGCGCGATCGTGTGCACGGCGTAGCCGGCGAAGAAGTCCTTGCCGCCGCCGGCGTTGCCGACGCCCTTGCGGATCGCGACCAGGTCGAAGATCGCACCGATGTCGCCGAAGAACGGATCGTCACGCTGCCCGGCGAAGACCGAGCCGCCGCCGCCGAGCGGGAAGATCCCCTTCGTGGCGAGGTCGTGGTAGTTCGGCGTCGAGCGCGGCCCGATGTTGTCGGGCGGCGTCGTGCCGGTGGCGACGACCGACGACTTGCCGCCGACGATCTTCGTCACGGTGTACGGCTGCGCGGTGTCGCCGAGGAAGAACTGCCCGGCGTTGCGCTTGAACCGCACGCGGAACGTGACGTCGGGCTTTCCGTCGCCGTTTCGGTCGAGGTAGACGTTGTACCGCGCGCTCGGCGAGAACGTGTAGTAGTTCGGGCCGGCGGCCGGATCCTCGCCCGGGATCCAGTTCGAGACGATCGTGAACGTGTCCGGCTTGTCCGGGCTCCGGAACGCGTACAGATCGGTGTTGTCGGCGGACGGATCCTCCGCGATCAGCGGGGCCTCGCGGTGGCTCGAGGCGTTTCCTGCCTGCGGCGCCGGTCCTCTGGCGAGAGCAACGGCGACCGCCGCTGCCGCCGCGCCGGCGACGACGAGCAGGAGAATGACCTTCTTCATCCCTCACACTCCTTCTCGGGGTCGCGGCTTGTTCGCCGCCGCGGTCGGACCGGTTCGATCGGATTTCCGCCGAACCGATAAGGCCGCCGGAGCGAACGCGGCGTATGACTCGGCGCGGCAGCGTGTTAGCGTTCGGCGGCCGCCCGCGGACCCGGACGCCGATGCCGCGAGATCTCGCCCACCTCTCGGACGAAGCCCTCGTGGCGCTCGTCGCCCGCTCCGACGAGGTCGCGCTCGGCGAGCTCTACGACCGCTTCGGCCGCGTGGCCTACGGGCTCGCGCGACGGATCCTCCGCGACGACGCGCTCGCCGAGGACGCCGTCCAGGAGGGCTTCCTCGCCGCGTGGCGCTCGGCGCCCCGGTTCGTGCCCGAGCGGGCGAAGGCCAGCACGTGGCTGCTGACGCTCGTGCACCGGCGCGCGGTCGACCTCGTCCGGCGCGAGGAGCGGCGGCGGGCCGAGACGCTCGACGAGCGCGTGCACACGACGGACGCGTCGAGCGACGAAGCCGTCTGGCTCCGCTTCGAGCGCGAGCGCGTGCAGGCGGCGCTCGCGCGGCTGCCGGACCAGCAGCGCGAGGCGCTCGAGCTCGCCTACTACGGCGGGTTCACGCAGTCCGAGCTCTCGGAGCGGCTCGGGCAGCCCCTGGGTACGATCAAGAGCAGGATGTTCACGGGCCTCGGCCGCCTTCGTGAGCTCCTCACGGAGCCGGAGGCCGAGGGAAGAGAGCAATGGAAGCCGACGCCATCCACGAGCTGACGGCCGCGTACGCGCTCGACGCGCTCGACGAGCGGGAGGAGCGCGAGTACGAGGCGCATCTCGCGCGCTGCCCGCGCTGCCGCGAGGAGCTGGCGTCGTTCACGGAGACGGCGACGAGCCTCGCGTACGGCGTCGAGTCGCCCGCGCCGCCGCCGGGTCTCCGCGACCGGATCCTCGAGCGGGCGCGCGCGGAGCGGCCGAACGTCGTCCCGTTGCGGCCCGCGTGGCGCTCGTGGACCGCGGCCGCGGCGGCCGTCGCGGCCTGCGCGGCGATCGGGCTCGGGATCTGGGCCGTCACGCTCTCTCGCTCGCTCGACCGCACGAGGTCCGCGCGAGAGCAGCAGGCCCGCGTGCTCTCGATCGTGAGCGATCCCGCCGCTCGCCGTTTCGCCCTGAGCGGCGCACACGGAACCCTCGTCGTCTCGCGTACCGGCGCGGCCGCGCTCCTCGTCTCCAACCTCCGGCCGGCGCCGGCCGGGAAGACCTACGAGGCGTGGGTGATCCAGAACCGCTCGCCGCAACGCGCCGGCACGTTCGCCGCGGCGAAGCCGTTCCGGCTCACGCGCCCCGTCCCGGAGGGAGCCGTCGTGGCCGTGACCCTCGAGCGGCACGGCGGTGTGGAAGCACCGACCGGGACACCAATCACGGCCGCGAAGGCATAGGCCGACTCAGAAAGCGCGAGCCCGCGATCCCGAAGCGCCATGGGAGCTCGGTCGCGCGCGAGATCCCGATGCGAGGGCCACGGGCGATCTCCGGCTCGACCTCACGCTCGCGGAGCTCGAACGGCGGCTCGTCGAGGGGGCGACCGTCGTGGTCGCGGGTCACCGCGAGCGCCTGGCAGAGCCGCCCCGGCCCGGCGGCGAGCAGCCGCGGGTCGTCGAGACCGCGCCGGGCCCGCATGACGTCGACACCGGAAACCGGCTCGAGTGCGCGCAGGAGCACCGCCGAGGCGGAACCCTCCTCCTCGCAGACGAAGTTGAGGCACCAGTGGATCCCGTACGAGCGGTAGACGTACGCGTGCCCCGGCGGGCCGAACATGGCGGCGTTTCGCTCCGTGCGGCCGCCGAACCCGTGGCTCGCCGGATCCTCGTGATGGTAGGCCTCGACCTCGACGATCGGACCCCCAACCCCGCCGACGAGGAGCGTCACGCCGAGCAGGTCGGGCGCGAGCTCGTGGACGGAGCGGGCGAAGAAGTCCCGGCCGATCACGCGTCGGGAACCCGCGAGTCGTAGCGGACGAAGCGCGGGAGCGCGAGCGCGCAAAGGACGGTGCCAGCGATGCAGGCAATCCCGCCGGAGACGACCGAGAAGCGAAGGCTCGTGAGCGAGGCGACGACGCCGGCCTCGAGGTTGCCGAGCGACGGCGTGCTCGCGACCTGCGCGAACTCGATCCCCGACAGGCGGCCGCGCAGGGGGTCGGGCGTCGCGGTGAGCAGGATCGTGCTTCGCAGGACGGCGCTGACGAAGTCGGCGGCTCCGGCGAGCGCGAGCATCCCGAGGGCGAGCCACAGCGGGTCGGCATAGCCGAACCCGACGAGCGCGAGCCCCCACAGGGCCGCGGCGACGCACACGCCGAGCCCCTGCCGCCGGACGTGCGTCGCCCAGCCGGAGACCAGCGACGCGACGAGCGCGCCCGCGTAGGGAGCGGCGTAGAGGAAGCCGACCGTCCGCGCGCCGCCGCCGAAGTGGGCGCCGTAGGCGGGGAAGAGCGCCATCGGCATCCCGAAGACCATCGCGTTCGCGTCCACGACGAAGATCCCGAGCAGCGCCTGCTTCGTCCGCACGTAGCGGAAGCCCTCGACGATCGAGCGCAGGCTCGCGCGATCGGCGTCCTCGGCCGGCGGGAGCGCGGGAAGCCGCCACACGCTCCACAGGGACATGCCGAACGTGGCCACGTCGAGGACGTAGGTGAGCGGGAACCCGATCGCGGCGACGAGGACGCCGGAGAGCGCCGGGCCGGCGACCGCGCCGAGATTCCCGTAGACGCCTTCGAGCGCGTTGGCCGCCGCGATCTGCTCCTCGGCGACGAGCCGCGGAAGGAGCGAGCGCATCGACGGCGTGCCGAGGCTGAAGATCGAGGTCGCCACCGTCTCGCCGGCGAAGAGCGCCCACACCTGCGGATGCGGCAGAAGCGCGTTGCCGGCGAGGAGGAGCGACACGACCGCGAGGCCCGTCTCGGTTCGGAGCAGGAGCCGGCGGCGGTCGACCGCGTCGGCGATCGCTCCCCCGACAATAGGCACGACGAGGAGCGGCACGAGCGCACAGAGGCTCAGCAGTCCGACGTCGAGC
>VAXK01000096.1 GCA_005885565.1 Actinomycetota bacterium | reverse complement strand
GGTGCAGGTCGTGGCGACGATGGTCGGCGGCCGCTGGGTGCACAAGCCGCCGCCCTGGGACTAGTCCCAAGCGGTCAATCCGGGGTCAGACCCCGTCGTAACGAAAGCGTCACGCGGCCGCCGGCCGGACTTGGAGCGAAGCGGCCTCGTGCGCTGCAGGGGTCAGATCCCTGTGACAAAAGATGCGCTTGACCAGCCGCTTTCGATCCGAAAGCATCGCGCGGGGCGAAGAGCGACCGAGGAGGCGTGATGGAAGCGGCACGAGTTCCGGCCCGGACCTTCGACCACCTGCGCGAGCACTCGATCGGCCTTCCGCAGGTTCTCTTCCAGTCCATCACCCATATGGCGCCGGGCGCCGCCGTCGCGTACTCGATCTACATCTCGGTGCCGTTCTCGAGGCAGGCGCTCGCGCTCTCCGTGCTGCTCGCGCTCGTCGCGTGCCTGTGCGCCGCCGTCGCGATCGGCCAGCTCGCGCGGCTCGAGCCGTCCGCCGGCGGCCTCTACGCCTACGCCGCGCGCTCCCTCGGGCCGCCGGCCGGCTTTATCGTCGCGTGGCTCTTCATCCTCTTCGAGCCCCTCGTCGCCCCGTTCCTCTACCTCGAGTTCGGCTGGGCGATGCGCGAGGTGATGGGAAGCGAGGCGGGCTGGCACTACACCGGCCAGTGGTGGATCTGGGCGACGCTGATGACGGTGATCGTCTTCCTGCTCACCTACCGCGACATCCGGCTCTCGACCACCGCCGGCGTGATCCTGGGCGCGTTCGAGATCGCCGTCTTCGGCGCGCTCGCGATCTGGATGCTGCTCTCGAACACCGGCGACCTCAACCTCGCCCCCTTCAACCCGAATCACGCCCTCGGCGGCTGGAGCGGCGTCTTCCGCGGGATGGTCTTCGCGATCCTCGCCTTCATCGGGTTCGAAGCTGCCGCCCCGCTCGGAGAGGAAGCGCGTAACCCGCGCCGGACGGTCCCGATCGCCGTCGTCGGCTCCGCGCTCGCGATCGGCCTCTTCTACGTGCTGACCGCGTACGCGTGGGTCTTCGGGGCGGGGTTCGACAACTTCGTCAACCAGGCGACGGGCGCCGACCCGTGGCGGAACCTAGGCAAGGTCTTCTGGTCGACCGGCTGGATCGTCGTCTTCCTCGCCATCTGCAACTCGATCGCCGCGAACTCGAACGCGGCGGTGAACGCCGCGACCCGCGTCTTCTACGCGCTCGCCCGCAACCGGCTCGCGCCGGCGCCGCTCGGCCGCACGCACCCCAGGTTCAAGACGCCGCACGTGGCGATCATCTGGATGAGCGCGTTCGCGCTCGTGCTCTCGTTCCTCCTCGGCTGGAAGTGGGGGCCGCTCGTCGGGTTCGCCTTCATCGCGACGCTCGCCGTGATCGTCGTCGTGGTCGTCTACATCCTCATCTGCCTCGGCTGCATCTGGCACTACTGGACGAAGCGGCGCGCGGAGTTCAACCCGCTCCTCCACTTCGTGCTGCCGGCGGCGGGCGCGGTGCTCTTCTTCTTCCCGCTCTACTACGAGTACGTGAAGTTCCCGCCCACGTACCCGATCAAGTACGCGAACTGGATCGCGATCGGCTGGGTCGCCGCCGGCGTCGTGCTGGCGATCTGGCTCTGGGCGACCGAGCCGGAGCGGCTCCGCGACATGGAGCGCGTGTACGTCGAGGACGAGACGGTGGCCCCTGAGGGCGTCGGTGCAGCACCGGCTGTCACGTGACCAGGTGATCTGGTCGTTCGGGCCCGATCTCGAGCCGGTGCTCGAGGTCGCGCCCGGCGACACGGTCGTCTTCGAGACGAACGACTGCTTCACCGGCCAGATCCGCTCCGAGGACGACCTCGTCACCGAGATCGACCTCGAGCGGATCAACGGCGCCACCGGCCCGGTAGCCGTGAAGGGCACGGAGCCCGGCGACTCGCTGATCGCCGAGATCCTCGAGGTGAAGCCGATCGACTGGGGCGTAGCGACGCTCATCCCCGGCTTCGGGCAGCTGATCGACGAGGTGCGCTCGCCGCTCACTCGGCTCTTCCGCGTCGAGGACGGCATGGTCCGGATGAACGACCGCGTCAGCTTCCCCGCCCGGCCGATGGTCGGCGTCGTGGGCGTGGCGACGGACGGCGACAGGCTCTCGAACGGCCTCGCCGGCCGCCACGGCGGCAACCTCGACGACCATCTGCACGGCGCCGGCGCGCGCATCTTCTTCCCGGTCCGCCAGCCGGGCGGGATGTTCGCCGTCGGGGACATGCACGCCTCGATGGGCGACGGCGAGATCTGCTTCACCGGAGTCGAGATCGCCGGCGAGGTGACCGTGCGCTTCGACCTGCTGAAGGGCAAGCAGGCGACCTGGCCCGTGACGGAGCTTCGCGACCGCTGGCTCCCCCACGCAACCGCCGACGACTACGGCGACGCGCTGAAGCTCGTCTCGGAGGAGGCCGCACGGCTCCTCGTCGACGAGCACGGCTTCTCGATCGAGGACGCGTTCATCTTCCTCTCGGTCGCCTGCGACGCGGGCGTGGCCCAGGCGTGCAAGCCGGCGCCGGGCGGCTTCGGGACGATCGCGCGCTTCTCGATCCCGAAGCTCGGGGCCACGCCGGGACCTTTCCGGTAACGCGCCAGAGTACAATCCGTCACATGCGGACGATGAACCCCGTGCACGAGGCGACGTCCTGCTCGGTGGCCGCGTGCGCGGAGATCGTGGGGGCGAAGTGGACGGCGATCCTCGTCCACGACCTCTCGGAGGGAGCGCGCCGCTTCTCGGAGCTCGAGCACTCGTGCTGCGGCATCAGCCCGCGAACCCTCTCCGAGCGCCTTCGCGCGCTGGAGCACGAGGGGATCGTCGTGCGCCGGAGCTACCCGGAGTCGCCGCCCCGCGTCGAGTACGAGCTCACCGACAAGGGCGAGGCGCTGCTGCCGATCATCGACGAGATGCGGCGGTTCGGCCACGACTGGCTCGTGGACGAGCCGGTCCAGCTCTAGAGCTTCGCGAGCGCACCGAACAGCTCGCGCGCGGTCGCGACGCCGAGCGGGAGGTGCTCCACAGGCAGCCGCTCGTTCGGTGAGTGGATGTTGCTCTCGGGGAGCGAGAAGCCGGTGAGGATCGTCGGAGTCCCGCGTGCCGCGAGGGCGGGCACGATCGGAATCGTCCCGCCGGATCGGACGAGGAGCGGCCGGACCCCGACGGTACGCTCGAACGCGTCGAGGCCGAGCTGCACCGCGGCTTCGTCGGGCCGGATCGAGGCGGGCGGCGCGCCGGCCGTTCGCACCTCGAGCTCCGCGCCCTCCGGCAGCCCCTCCCGAAGCATCCGCTCCGCGGCCGCGCCGATCGGCGCTACTTCCTGCCCGGGTGCGAGGCGAATCGAAAGCTCCGCCGAGGCCCGCGCCGAGATGGTCGTGTTCCGCACGCCCGGCTTGCCGCCGAGGATCCCGTTCACGTCGAGCGACGGCTCCGCCCAGGTGCGAAGGTAGAACTCCTCCGCGGCGCGCGCGTCGAGCGGCTTCGCGCCCTGGCCGGCGAGCTCGTCGCCTCCCGGCGGCAGCTCCCTCCAGCCCGCGACCTCCTCCTCGGCCGGGGGAACGATCCCCTGGCGAAGCGGCTCCGGCAGCCGGCCGTCGCGTGGGAAGAGAGCCGCGAGGCCGTCGACGAGCACGTGGATCGCGTTCAGCGCCGCGCCGCCGTAGATGCCCGAGTGCAGGTCGCGCCCGCCCGTCGTCACGGCGATCTCCAGCGTCACGAGCCCGCGGGTCGCGATGCAGAACGCGGGCAGCCCGGGCCGGAGGAAGCCCGCGTCGAAGATGACGCATGCATCCGCCCGGCCGTCGTCGGCGGCGAGGAAGTCGACGATCGTGTGGCCGCCGATCTCCTCCTCGCCGTCGCAGGCGATGCGCACGTTCACAGGCAACGCGCCCTCCCGCGCGAGCTCCGCGGCGGCCTTCAGGAGTACATAGAGCTGGCCTTTGTCGTCGGCGATCCCCCGCGCGTATGCCCAGCCGTCGCGCACCGCGAGCTCGAACGGGTCGCTCTCCCAGAGCTCGAGCGGCGCGGCCGGCTGCACGTCGAAGTGGCCGTAGACGAGCACGGTGGGCGCGTCGGCCGCACCGGAGGAGGCCGGGAGCTCGCCGAGCGCGAGAAACCCCTCGCCGAGCGGCGCGAGCTCGGCCGTCCCGCCCGCGGCACGGACGAAGGCGCAGACCCACTCGCCGGCGCGGCGCACGTCGTCGGCATGCGCCGGGTCGGCGCTCACGCTCGGAATGCGGAGGAACTCGCCGAGCTCGGCTTCCCACACCGCATCCACGACACCGAAGTCTAAGGACGGCTCACCACGAGCCTCTCGTCAGTGTTCTCGGCTTGCTCTTGCTGAAGGCGGCCTCCACCACAACGTTCTTGGCGAGCGCTAGCCGACAGACCGGCTTCCTGCCGCGGCAGGCACCGCTCCAGCCAGCGAACTTCCAACCGGGCCTAGCCTGCGCCTTCAGAGCTATCTCCGTGCCCGCGGCTAGCTTCGCAGCGCAGCGGCGGCCGCACTTGATACCTCCTCCGGTAATGGTGCCCAGGCCGCGCTTATGCACACTCAGTGAGACCATCCGGGGAGCAAAGCTCGCCGTAACGCTGATGTCTCCGCTGACTGTCAGCGCGCAGACCGGGTTCGTTCCTGAACAGCCGTAGCCACTCCAGCCGGCGAAGACGGACCACTTCTCGGGTTTGGCCGTCAGCGTGAGCTGGCTGCCAACGGGGAGCCACTCGACGCAGTGGTCGTCACAGTCCATGTTCGGCGTGCCGTCCTGGACCGTGCCGCTGCCGTCGCCAATGACGCTGACGGCAATTTGCTTGGGCGGCACGTAGCCGACGGCGATCAGCGCCTGGTAGGCGTTCAACACGCAGCCACAGGCGACCGCCAGTCCTGGGACCTTCGTTCCGGTGGACATCAGGATGCTCTTGATCTCGGCCGAGGTGAGGGACGGCCTGAAGCTCTTCAGGAGACCGACAGTTCCGGAGACCACCGCAGTGGCTCCTGAAGTGCCGCAGCCAGCTCCGACTCTCCCTTGAGAGTCTTCTACTGGGTTACACCAAGGAGCGGCGATGTCTACCCAGCTGGCACCGTAATCGGAGTGGGAGTCCAGTTGGTTGTTGGCGTCGACGCCGGCTACGCGAATGGCGTGCGGGCTGTCCGAAGCCAGACGATTGGCGCTAGGGTCGGATGAACCTCTGTTTCCAGCGCCGATTACGACCGTGATGCCGCTGTTTAAGGCGGCGGTAGCTGCCTCATCGACCGACGGATCCGTGTTGTAGCCGAGCGAGAGGTTGATGATCTGTGGGCCGTGCGCAGTCGTCCAGTTGATACCCCTGGCCAAGACGTCGTTTGTGCCGACGTTGTTGGTCGTGACCTTCACCGGCAGGATGCTGCACTGCGGGCAAACACCTGGTACTCCCAGCCCGTCGTTGATGCCCGCGCCGATGGTTGCGGTGATGCCGATGCCGTGACCGAACTCGTCTGCCACGTTGCTGCTGCCGTCGATTGCGTTGTAGCCCGCCAGCAGCCTCGGCGACGCTAGATCTGGCAGTTGTACAGCCCCGCCGTCGACGACCGCAACCGTAACGGCTGAGCTGCCAAGCGTGGCATACCACGCCGCGGGTAGATCCACCTGCTGGTAGGACTGCGGATTCGCATAGCCGGGGTCGTTTGGCACGACCTCGGGCTTTGCCGCCGATGTTGCGGCTGCCGCCGTGCCCGAAATCACGAGCAGGCAAGCCGAGAGGAAGGAAGCGAGCGCTCCCTTCCCGGCGCGACGGCGCATCCGGCCTAGGCGACTTCTCGCAGCTTCTGGGCGTCCGCCAGCGCCCGGAGCTTCTTCAGGCTCTGGTTCTCGATCTGCCTGATCCGCTCGCGGGTGACGTTGAACGTCCGCCCCACCTCGTCCAGCGTCCGAGGGTGCTGGCCGTCGAGGCCGTAGCGGAGCTCGAGGACCGCTCGCTCGCGCGGTGCGAGGCTGCCGAGGATCCCTCGCAGCGCCTCCTTGCGCAGCGTCACCTCCGCGGCCTCGTCCGGGAGCGGCTCGCTCTCGTCGGTGAGGAAGTGTCCGAACTCCGACTCCTCCTCGTCGCCGACCGGCTTCTCGAGCGAGACCGGCGTCTGCGCGCTCCGGCGGATGTGCTCCACCTCGTCGGGGCCGAGGTCGAGGTCCTTCGCGATCTCCCGCGAGAACGGCTCCCTGCCCAGCTCGGCGCGCAGCTTCCGCTCGGCACGGACGATCTTGTTCAGCTTCTCGACGACGT
>VAXK01000095.1 GCA_005885565.1 Actinomycetota bacterium | reverse complement strand
CTCGCGGGCGAGGCCGACGCTCAGACCGGCACCCGCTCCTTCAGGAACTCGACGATCTCGCTCGTCGGCGCGCCGGGCGTGAACACCTCGGCGACCCCGCGCTCCTTGAGCTCGCGCGCGTCGTCCGCGGGGATCGTCCCGCCGACCACGACGAGCACGTCGTCGACCTCGTTCTCGCGCAGCCCGTCGAGGATGCGCGGGACGAGCGTCATGTGCGCGCCGGAGAGGATCGAGATCCCGACCGCGTCGGCGTCCTCCTGGATCGCGGTCTCGACGATCTGCTCGGGCGTCTGGTGCAGGCCTGTGTAGATGACCTCCATCCCCGCGTCGCGGAGGGCGCGGGCGATGATCTTCGCGCCGCGGTCGTGGCCGTCCAGGCCGGGCTTCGCGATCACGACGCGGATCTTGCGCGCCATGCGGCGGAGTATAGGAGCGGCTAGCTCTGGCGCTGGACCAGCGCGTTGTACGCGCGGTCGGCGCGCACGCGGCGGCGCCAGCCTCGGATCCCGAGCACGATCGGCACCGACACCATCAGCCCGAGGACGAGCCCGATCGGCAGGACGAGCCACATCGCTCCGAGCCCGGCCTTCGTCTTCGGGGCGATGCCGAACGGGTTCCTGGCGGCTGCGCTCGACGGCGCCGGCCCCTGCTGGCCCGCCGGCGTCCAGTAGTCGACGAGCCAGCGCCGGTGCTGCGGGGGGCCGACCCGGTGGAGCTCGACGTTGAACGCGAGCCCGCCGACCTTCGACGTCGGCTTCGGCTGGAGGTAGACCTGGAGCCCGACGCGGTCCTTGTACGAGTAGTCGAGCTTCCACTTCACGACGTCGAGGTCGTCGCGCCGGTAGGGCGGGACCGGGATGTTCCCCGTCTTCCACTGGGCCCGCGTGAGGCCCTGGTGGAAGGCGTGGTCGCTGAGGTCGTACGAGCGCTCGGTGTGCGTGCGGAGGACGGCCGTGGAGACGAACCCCGCCGCGACGACCATCACGTCGCGCGCGTTCGCCTTCGTGAGCTTGACCGACTTCGGCACCGGCGCGACCAGCTGCACCGGGCCCTTCGTGAACGGCGTCTCGTTGCTGTGCCCCGTGTTCGAGAAGAAGATCCCGAGAGCTGCCGCAACCCCCGCGACCGCCACAACGAGGCCGGCCTTCAGAGTCCGGCGCCGCCTGCGGGGTGAGGAGAAGAAGCGCCTCACCCGCCCAAGCTTAGATCAGGGCAGGGTCGCCTTCCCACCCGCGCTAGTTGTTCTCGTTCGCCCGGACCGCCGGCGGCTCGTAGGGCACCCAGGCAGTGACCTTCCACTGCTTGCCGTACCGCTTCAAGCCGATGATGAACGTGTCCGGCTTCCCCTTCGTGCCCGCCTTCGGCGCGAGGATGACGGTGAACTGCGCCTCGCCGGGATACGAGTAGTCGACCTTCAGCGGCACCTGCCCGATCTGGCCGAACCAGGGCACGACGGCGATGCTGCCGCTCAGCCACTGCTTGTAGGTGACCCCCGCCTTGATCGGCGGCCCGGCGAGCTTCCACGCCTCGGCGAGGTGCTTCCGCTGGACGGCGGTGAGGATGAACCGCCCGGCGACGATCTCCGCCTGCTTCGGCACCGGCACGTTCTTCTGGGCCGCGACGGAGGCCGGCTTCGCAGGCGTCAGCGGCGTCGAGGTGTCGACCGGCTTCGCCGTGTTCCTGAAGAAGACGAGCAGGAAGGTGACGATCCCGGCCACGAGCACGAGGGCCGCGATCCACGGAGCCAGGCGCACGAAGCGCCGGGTGTTCTTCAGGCGGGCAGGGTACGCCGACACGCACTCAGAGTAGACGAGGAAATCGGGCGCCGGTTAGAAGACGGGGGTCTCGCGCCACACGCCCCAGACGCCGCGGAGCGCGTCACACATTTCCCCCATCGTCACGTAGGCGCGCGAGGCCTCGAGGATCGGCGGCATGAGATTCACGTCGTCGCGCGAGGCGGCGTCCTTCAGCGCGGCGAGCGCGGCCTCGGCCGCGGCCGAGTCGCGCCGTGCCCGAAGCGCCTGCACGCGCTCGATCTGCTTCGCCTCGAGCGCGGGGTCGATGCGGAGGATCTCCAGCCCGGAGTCGTCCTCGAGCTCGTAGCGGTTCACGCCGACGATCACGCGCTGCTCCGCCTCCACCTCGGCCTGGTAGCGGAACGACGCCTCCGCGATCTCGCGCTGGAAGAAGTTGTCCTTGATCGCGTCGACCACCCCGCCGAGCTGCTCGATGCGCGTGAAGTAGTCGTATGACTCGGCCTCGAGCCGGTTCGTCAGGTCCTCGAGGTACCACGCCCCGCCGAGCGGGTCGATCGTGTTCACGACGCCGGTCTCGTGTGCGATCACCTGCTGGGTGCGAAGGGCGAGGCGGGCGGCGTCCTCGGTCGGGAGCGCGAGCGCCTCGTCGTAGGAGTTCGTGTGCAGCGACTGCGTCCCCCCGAGCACCGCGGCGAGCGCCTCGAGCGCCGTACGGACGATGTTCACCTCCGGCTGCTGCGCCGTCAGCGACACGCCCGCCGTCTGCGTGTGGAAGCGCATGAGCCAGGAGCGCGGGTTCTGCGCGCCGTAGCGCTCGCGCAGCTCGCGGGCCCAGATGCGGCGTGCGGCGCGGTACTTCGCGATCTCCTCGAAGAAGTCGAGGTGCGCGTTGAAGAAGAAGCTGAGGCGCGGCGCGAAGTCGTCCACGTCGAGGCCGCGCTCGAGCGCCGCGTCGACGTAGGCGAAGCCGTCGGCGAGCGTGAAGGCGAGCTCCTGCGCCGCGGTCGAGCCGGCCTCGCGGATGTGGTAGCCGGAGATCGAGATCGGGTGCCAGCGCGGCAGCTCCCGCGCGCAGTGCTCGATCATGTCGACGACGAGCCGCATCGAGGGCTCGGGCGGGAAGATCCACTCCTTCTGGGCGATGTACTCCTTGAGGATGTCCGTCTGGATCGTCCCCCGAAGCTCGGCCGGCGGCACGCCCTGCTGCTCGCCGACGCAGACGTAGAACGCGAGCAGCATCGCCGCCGGCGAGTTGATCGTCATCGACGTGGAGACCTCGCCGAGCGGGATGCCGGCGAAGAGGGTCTCCATGTCGGCGAGCGAGTCGACCGCGACGCCCTCGCGCCCGACCTCGCCGAGCGAGCGCGGATGGTCGGAGTCGTAGCCCATGAGCGTGGGCATGTCGAAGGCGGTCGAGAGGCCGGTCTGGCCGTGCTCCAGGAGGTAGTGGAAGCGCTCGTTCGTCTCCTCGGCGGTGCCGAAGCCCGCGAACTGGCGCATCGTCCACAGCTTGCCGCGGTACATCGACGGATAGACCCCGCGGGTGAACGGATAGACGCCGGGGTAGCCGAGGTCGCGGTCGTAGTCGAGCTCGACCGTGTCCGGCGTGGAGAGCGGCTCGTTCTCGAGCCCGGAGATCGTCGAGAAGAGCTCCCCCTGCCGCTCCGGCGTCGCGTCGTACAGCTCGCGCCGCCATTCGGCGACGCCGTCGAGCTTCGCGCGCGGGTCCTCGGTCGTCGCCACCTGGCCCATTGTAGGCGCCGGGCTGCGACTCGTCCCGCGGTCGCTCGCTCCCTCGAACGAGGGACATTCGGCCGCGAAACCTCCGCAATTCTTCGTCCGAAACTGCGCATTTCTCAGGTTTGTGCCGATGCGCCTCGTGCGCGTACGCGCGCGGGAAGAAATGTCGGCTCTCTCGAGACTGCGGCCAGTTTCGTCCTCGCTGGGAATGGGCGAGGCCCGTGTGCTGCCGTTCGGCGGAGCGCCCGTCGTCCTCGCCGTCGCGGTTGCCGCCACCGCCGCCTCGCTCGTCGCCTTGCGCTCGGAAGGCGGTGCCGTCCCGCAGGCGCTGCCGTCCTTCCTGCGGAGCGCCCTCGGCCCCTCCGCCTCGGCCGCCCCCCACCTGGAGCGACTCGCCGGCGGCGCCACGGCGCGGATCGGTCGCCGCGAGTTCGGCGTCCGCGCCCGCGGCGGCAGGGTGACGCTCACGCCGATCGGCTCGACGGCGCGCGGGTGGAGCACCTTCCGCGACGGCGTCACGCGGCGGACGAGCTTCGGGCACGACACGATCGTCGTCGGGCGCCGCAGGGTGGAGGAGCTCCTCACCGTCAGCCGGCGCCAGGGCGTCCGCACCTGGGCGTGGCGGATCGGCGCCGCCGGCCTCGTCCCCCGCGCCGGCGCGAACGGCGCGGTCGCGTTCGTCGCCGGGCACCGGCTCGCGCCGACCTCGATCGCCCCGGTCGAGATCCTCGACGCGCACGGCCGGCGCGTCACCCCGGCCGGCCTGCGCTGGAGCCTCCGCCGGAGCGGCAGCGGCTGGTGGCTCGAGCTCCGCCTCGACGACCGCCGCCTTCCACTCCCCTACGTGGTCGACCCGTCGATCACCTTCCGCGCCTCCGCGACGGCCACCGCCGGCAGCGTCACGTCGATCGCGGTTCCCGTCCCGGCCGGCGTCGCGGCGGGGGACGTCATGCTGGCGCAGATCGCGGTCCGCAGCACCGCGACGATCACGCAGGGGAGCTGGACGTCCGTCGTCCGCACCACGAACGGGACGGTCGCCCAGGAGATCTTCCGCCGCAAGGCGACCTCCTCGGAGCCGGCGTCCTACACCTTCAGCATCAGCGCGTCGAGCAAAGCGACCGGCGCGATCGCCGCGTACGTCGGCGTCGACTCGTCGACCTCGAACGGGATCGACACCTCCGCCGCCAACTCGGGCTCGAGCACCTCGGTCGCCGCGCCGTCGGTGACGACCACGCGGGCCGGCGACATGGTGGCCGCGTTCTGGGCGCTCAACACGGCGACGACCCTGCCGGCGGACGGCTCGACGACACAGCGGTGGACGCTCCAGTCGACGGGCGGCGGCTCAAAGCACACCGCCACCGCGGGCGACTACGCCGCCGCGAGCGCGGGCGCGACGGGGACGAAGGTCGCGACGGCCGGCGCGACCGGCGCCTGGGTCGCCGACCAGGTGGCGCTCTACCTCGACAACACGCCACCGTCCGCGCCCAACCCGACGATCACCGAGAGCTCCGCCGACAGCTATGCCTCGGGGACGGCGTTCTACTACCGCCCCGGCGGCGCCGGCAGCACGTTCACCGTCGACACGGCCGTTTCGGACGGTCAGTCAGGTGTGAAGCAGGTCGTCTTCCCGACGCTCGCGGGCGGGTTCACGAACACGACGCCGCTGACCGTCACGGCGAGCCCCTACCGCGTCACCTACAGCTGGCCGGCCGTGACAGGAACCGAGAGCGGCAGCAAGACCTTCACCGTCACCGACAACGCGAGCGGGACGGCGACGAACACGTTCTCGATCACCTCGGACTCGTCCGTTCCCACTCCGGCGACGACCTTCCCCGGCAGCGGGTCGTACAACGCAACCGGCTGGGCGGGGAGCAGCTGCGGCTCGGCCGGCTTCTGCGGGACGACCGCGCTCGACGGGGGCTCGGGCCTCCAGCTCGTTGAGATCTCGATCCGCCGGAACAGCACCGGCCTCTACTGGGCAAGCGGCTCGTTCGGGAGCGCCGCCCAGGCGTGGCAGACGGCGACCGGCACGACGTCGTGGTCCTACGCGTTCCCGGCCTCGAGCTTCTCCGCCGACGGCACGTACACGATCACGGTCCGTGCGACCGACAACGTGTCCAACGTCGCCACGGCCTCGAGCAGCACGTTCACCTGGGACACGACGGCGCCGGCGGCGCCGACCTCGCTCGCGGTCACGCCGTCCTCGCCCGCGAACAACAACGCGCCCTCGGTGAGCGGCACCGCCGAGGCCGGCTCCGCCGTCAGCCTCTTCATCAACGCCTCGTGCACCAGCGCACTGGCCGGAAGCGGCACGGCCGCGGCGTTCGCCTCGCCCGGCCTGGCGGTCGCGGTCGCCGACGACTCCTCGACCACCTTCTACGCGACGACGACGGACGCAGCGGGGAACGTCTCGCCCTGCTCGAGCGGCGTCACCTACGTCGAGGACTCGACCGCGCCCGCCGCTCCGAGCGCGCTGGCGGTCGCCCCCTCTTCGCCGGCGAACAACAACGCGCCCAAGGTCAGC
>VAXK01000357.1 GCA_005885565.1 Actinomycetota bacterium | reverse complement strand
GAGTACTGCGTGTCGGCGAAGATGTCCGTCAATGCGTCGCCGAAGCCGCCGACCACGTACAAGCATCGCTGCACGAAAGCCGTGGTCATCGATGACCGTGGCTTCGCGAACTGGCTTGGGTCGAGCGTCCACGGTCCGATAGATCCATCCGCCGCGTTGATTCGCGCGTACTCGACGTCGGCGAAGTGGATGGTATTGCCGCTCGCGTCGCTGCCGGCGCCGCCGATCACGTACAGATACGGCGTGCCGTCGATCGTGATCACGTCGCTGCTCGCGGCAGCGCGAGCGTGGTGAAGGTGGTACGGGCTCGTGCGCCATCCGTCGGCGGTGATGTTGCCGTCGTCGCCGACGCGAGCGATCTGGACGTCGTCGAGGTAGGCGAAGGACGCGTCCCCACCGGCAATCACGTAGACGTAGTTGCCGTACCGAGCCGCGGTCTGCCCGAGCCGTGGCACGTTGAACGGCGTCGTCTGATGCCAGCCACCGCTGATGCCCCCGTCGTGGCGGAGAGTGGCCCACTGGACGTCGTTGTAGATGTTCAACTGCTGGGCGACCGAGTCGTACGAATACCCGCCGATCAGGTACACGCGATTGCGGATCCGGACGCTGGAGGCCGAGGTTCGCCCGTTGTCGAACGGGGGAGCGAACTGCCACGCACTCGCCGTGGAGGCCTTCGAGGTCGCTGCAACACTCGAGGGAGGCGCGCCGACGAGCGCCAGAGCGACCGCCAGGGTGATCGCGGCGAGCAGTACCAGCGGGCTTACGTAACGCCGGCTGCGCAGAAGCATGGCGTCTCCTCCCTCCTCGTTTGCTCTCAGGCCTTTTGTACTCTGGTCTAGGCGTGTGGCCGCATCCAGGTTCCTCCACGAGACGAGGTGTGTCAAGCCCTTTTTCGCCAGTTGGCGGAGTTAAGATTGCCCGGATGAGCGTCCTCCGCGAGGTGACCCCGTTCGCGACTGTCGAGGAGGCGGTCGAGGACATCCGGCAGGGGCGGTTGGTGGTGGTGGTTGATGCGCCGGATCGGGAGAACGAGGGTGATCTGGTGGTGGCGGCGCAGTTTGCGACGCCGGAGGCGATCAATTTCATGGCCAGGCACGGGCGGGGGTTGATCTGTCTGTGTTTGACCCCGGAGCGCTGCCAGGAGCTGGGGCTGCGGCCTGCGACGACGCGGAACGAGAGTCGCTATGGGACGGCGTTCATGGACTCGATCGAGGCGCGCGAGGGGATCTCGACCGGGATCTCGGCGCACGATCGCTCGCAGACGATCCAGGTCGCGATCGATCCGAGCCGCGGCCCGGGCGACCGAGGCGCGCGCGGGTGGGGTGTTGCAGCGGGCGGGGCAGACGGAGGCGGCGGTCGACCTGGCCATGCTGGCGGGGCTGATTCCGGCCGGGGTGGTGTGCGAGGTGATGAACGACGACGGGACGATGGCGCGCGTGCCCGACCTGGTCGGGTACTGCCGCGAGCACGGGCTGCGGATGATCACGGTCGCCGAGCTGATCGAGTACCGGCGCCGGCACGAGAAGCTCGTGGAGCGGACGACGTCGGTGCGCCTGCCGACCGCCTCGGGGGAGTTCGTCGCGATCGCCTTCCGCGAGAAGCTGAGCGGCAAGCACCACCTGGCGCTGGTCAAGGGAGAGGTGGCGGGGGCGGAGAACGTGCTCGTGCGCGTCCATTCCGAGTGCCTGACGGGGGATGTCTTCCACTCGCTCCGCTGCGACTGTGGCGAGCAGCTGCAGCAGGCGCTGGCGCGCGTCGAGGCCGAGGGTCGCGGCGTCCTGCTCTACATGGCGCAGGAAGGGCGCGGGATCGGCCTGCTGAACAAGCTCAAGGCGTACGAGCTCCAGGAGGACGGCCTCGACACGGTGGAGGCGAACGTCGAGCTCGGCCTGCCGATCGACGCCCGCGAGTACGGGATCGGCAACCAGATCCTCGCCGACCTCGTCCTCTTGACGATCCGCATCCTCACGAACAATCCGCGCAAGGTGACCGGGATCGAGGGCTTCGGCCTCCGCGTCGTCGAGCAGCTGCCGATCGAGACGGAGCCGAACCACGAGAACGCCCGCTATCTGGCCACCAAACGCGACAAGCTCGGGCACAAGCTGCACCACCAAGACGTGCGCTTCGACCCCGATCCGGAGACCGCATAAGCGAGAGCGCCTGTCGCAGCGACAGAATGCTCGAACTCCGCTACGGCACGAACCCGCAGCAGCGTCCCGCTCTGGCTCGCTCGGCCGACGGTGCGAGGTTGCCGGTCGAGGTGCTCGCGGGACGCGCCACCGCGATCAGCTTGTGGAATGCCCTCGTGGGATGGCAGCTCGTTCGCGAGCTGAGGGAGGCCTTCGGCGTGCAGGCGGCGGCCTCCGTCAAGCACTTGAGCCCGGTCGGCGCGGCGATCGCGCGGCCGCTTCAGCGCGAGCCGGCGGAAGGGTCCGCACAGGATCTTCGGCTGAGCGGGCTCGCGGCGGCGTACGCGCGTGCCCGCGGCGCCGACCGGGTGGCGGCCTTCGGTGACTGTGCCGCGTTCAGCGACCGCGTCGACGGCTCGACCTCCGAGCTTCTCGCGAGCGAGCCCTCGGACGCCGTGATCGCTCCCGGTTACGAACCTGAAGCGCTCGAAGTGCTGCGCGGCAAGAGCGACGGGCGCTTCGTCGTCTTCCAGGTCGATCCGACGTTCGTCCCCCCGGCCGCCGAGCGGCGAGAGCTCTTCGGGATCACGGTCGAGCAGCCGCGTAACGACGAAAGGCTCACGGTCGAGCTCCTACGAGACACGATCGCCACGGAAGGGCACGATCTCGGCGACGAGCTGGCCCGAGATCTGTTGCTCGCCACGATTGCGGTCAGATGGGCTCAATCGAACGCGGCGGCCGTCGCGCTCGAGGGACAGGTGGTCGGCGTCGGGTGCGGGGCGCAGTCGCGGGGCGAGTGCGTGCACGCGGCGGTGCGCAAGGCGCAGCTGTGGCACATGCGCCGCCATCCCGCCGTGCGCAGCCTTCCCTTTCGGGACGAGGTGGGTCGGGCGGATCGCGACTACGCGACCGACCTCTACGGCCGGGGCGACGACTCGCGCGAGCTACGGGGCGCTTGGCGCTCTCTCTTCACGCGAGAACCCGAGCCGCTCGACTCGAAGGCGCGAGACGAATGGCGGGACCAGCTCGGGGAGCTGGCCTTGAGCTCCGACGGGTTGCTCCGCTTCCGCGATGCCGTCGCCTGCG
>VAXK01000134.1 GCA_005885565.1 Actinomycetota bacterium | reverse complement strand
GGCGAACGCGAGCCCGGGCACGGCGAGCATGAGGAGCGCGGCGACGAGCGCGAAGCGAGGCCGGACGAGCGAGCGCGCCCAGAGGAAGACGGGCACGGCCGTCAGGGACATGACGAGCGCCTGGGCGCCCTTCAGCAGCGTGTACCCGAGCTCGACGTCGCCGAGGTTCAGGAACGGCCCGACGAGCGCCGGGTAGACAAGGCTGAAGAACGGGGTCGCGTGACCGAGGATGTCGAGGTGGCCGGTCGCGTAGAGGCTCCGACCGAGCTCGCCGTAGACCATCTCGTCCGGGGTGAACCACGGCGAGGGCACGCGGAGGGCCCCCCAGAGTCGGAGGAGCGTCGAGATGCCGACGAGCGCCGTCAGCGCGAGGGCAGCTCCGGTGCGCGGCCGCGGGAGGCTCAGGCGGCGGATTCTCCCGGAAAGTGAAGGGCCTGCCCGCGGGCAGGCCCTTCACTCGTCGACCTTGGTTGGTTAGCCGATGACGGCCACGTAGAACGCGCGGTCGCCCGCGACGTCGCCCGCGTTGAAGGTCTGCACGCGGACGTGGCTCGTGTCGTTTCCGGACCCGCAGACGCTGCCCTCGGCCGTGCCGCCGCACGGGCCGGCACTCACCGGGCCGCGCGCGCCGGTGTCGCCGCCGGCTTGACCGGCGGAGGCGAGGATCAGCTTCGTGTCGATCGCGGACCCGAAGTTGAGGATGTAGTTACCGGTCGAATGCGACGTCATCGAGATGTTCGAGTCGGACTTGTCGACGATCGTGGCGTCGGCCTTGACGAGCGCCCACCTGATGTTCGCGGTGCCCGCCGGGCCTACGGGGCCGGTCGGGCCCTTCGGCCCCTGAGGCCCTGTCGCACCGGTCGGTCCGGCCGGGCCCCGCGGGCCGGCTGGGACCTGGCCGCTCTTGAAGTCGGCTCTGAGCAGCGAGTGGTTCTTGACCTTGCCGCTCGTTACCGCGTTGTTCTTCAGCTGGGCGGTGCCCACGCTGTTCCTCGGTAGAGCCGTGGCCGCCCAGCTCACGCCGCCGAGCGCGAGCAGCAGAGCCACGCACGCGATGACGATCGCCGGCGACGGCCGATGGCGCAAAAGGCGCGCGATCATGTCGGGAAACCCCCTTGTCGTTTTCTGGACATGGCCGAGAGCCGTCGCTCCGGCCGCACGGGCCAACTTCTACCTTCGCGTCCGAAGACCGAACTTCCTGCTTGCGAACCTTTTACATCCGTTGCTTCAGCGCCTGCACGTCGGCCACGAAGGCCTTCGTCTCGCGCAGCAGACCGCGTTTCCGCACGGATGCCGGGCCCTGGTAGTAGGCGGCGAGCGCGAGCCGCTCGCTGCCGCCGAAGGCTCGCAGCAGGTGGCTCAAATAGGCGACGCCGATACGGACATTGCCGTCGGCGGTCCGCGGGATCGGGCTGCCGATGAGGACGCTCTCGGCGTAGTCCCACGTCGCGGGCGTCACCTGCATCACGCCCCACGCCCCGATCGGCGAGCGGATCGTCGGCTGGAAGCCGGACTCCATCCATGCGAGCGCGCGCGCGAGGTGCGGGTCGACCCCGTAGTGCGCGGCCCAGCGGTCGAGCGAGCCGCGAACGTCGGTGCCAGGCACGTGCCTGGCACCGGAGGGAACGCGGAGACGTGTCCCGAGGAGCAGGAACGCGCCGGGCCGGAGGTGGTTCGCCCGCTCGAGCGCACGCACCGTGGTCCCGTAGCCACGGGCGATCGCGGTGAGCGTGTCCCCGGAGCGGACGAGGTGCGTGCGCGCCGGGGCCCGCGCCGGCTGGCTCCGGCGGTGCCGGCGCCGGCGGCCCGTGAGGAGCGTCCGCTGCGTGGCCGGGCCGGCGATCCCGTCGACGGCGAGGCCGAAGGCGCGCTGGAAGCGGCGCACCGCGCGCTCCGTCCCCCGTCCGAAGTTACCGTTCAGGTGCGACCTGGCGAAGCCACGCCGCGCGAGCAGGAACTGGAGGACGGAGACGTCCCAGCCGATCCGGCCACGCGTGAGCGTGCGCGCGCCGAAGAGCGGCCGGCCGAGCCGTCCGAGCCGCGCGCGCGTCCGCGGCCCCGCGAGCCCGTCGGCGTGGATTCCGGCGCGCCGCTGGAAGGCCCGCACGGCGCCGGCGGTCTTCGGGCCGACGACCCCGTCGATCGGCCCCGGGTCGTAGCCGCGCGCGCGGAGAGCGACCTGGAGGCCCGGGATCTGCGGGTTCGTGAACGCGGCCGCGGAGCCGGGCAGGGCCACGGCGACCAGGACCGGGACGAGCCAACGTCGCATCGGACCTGCCCTCTTGGCCGGTCGCGGGCGATTTCCTCCCGGTCGGGGGATGGCAGCTCGATTCTCGAGCGCCGATGCTCGGATCAGGAGTCTCATGCCGCACGACGTCACAGAGCCGAGCGACCAGGAAACCGGGTTCGGAACCGGGCTCCGGCGGCAGCTCGAGCGCCGGCGCACGCCGGACGGCGAGCAGCCGAGCGCGGCCGTCGAGCAGGCGCCGGCGGCGGAGCAGCGCTCGGACGTCGAGGAGCTCTGGGCGGAGCTCGAGGCCGCAGGCGAGCGCGAGGCGGGTCTCCGCAAGGTGGTCGCGGAGCACGAGAGGCTCCAGGCTCGCGCGGTCGACCTCGAGCAGGCGCTCGCCGTGCGCGAGTCGGAGCTCGCCGAGCTCCGCGCTCTCGTCGACGAGGAGACGCGGCCCCAGAAGGAGGAGTCGGCGCGGCACTACCTCCGCCGGCAGGCCGAGCAGCACGCCGACCTCCTGTGGCGCGCCTTCCAGGACGGCCTCACCGCCCTGCGCGCCGACGGCTCCGCCGACTTCCGCGTCCGTCTCGAGGCCGCGCGTTCGCTCCTCGCCGAGGCCTATCCCGAGTCGGCGCCGCCGGAGCGGGCGCTCACACCGGAGCAGCAGGCCGCGCAGGACGAGCTCGCCGACTTCCGCGCCCGGCGCGCCTTCCACCAGCCGTCGTAGCTATCTAGGCGCTACGGCGTAATTCAGCTTGAGCTGCGACTTCTTGCCGTTGGCGCCGGTGGCGATGAGGAGCGCCTGGAAGGTGTACCTGTGGCCCCGCGTCGACGGCGGCCAGCGGTAGCCCTGGTGGTACGAGCCGGTGAACTGGTGCCAGCCGATGATGTTCACGCGCTTCTTGCCCTCGAAGACCTGCACGTGGGCGGAGGCGTGGAGCCGCTTCCCCTTCAGCGTTCGTGCCGCGATGTAGTACGTCCAGCGCTGGTTCACGGTCGGCGTGTGCGTCGTCGCGGTCAGGCTGGCCCTGAACTGTGCGGTCGCCGTGACCGCCGCAGAGGTGCCCACGACGGCGAGCGCGGCGAGGCACAGGAGCAGTCGAATCGTGGTTCGCATCCGGCGCATCCTACGCACGGGAGTTTTTGGAAACGTAAATAACCGCGTATCCTCGCTCCCATGAAACGGATCGGCGACCTCATGACCCGGGACGTCCTGGCCGTGGCGCCCGAGGACACGCTCGGCGAGGCCGCGCAGAAGATGGTCGAGCGCGGGGTCGGTTCCGCAGTGGTGATGGACTTCGGCCGCCTGATCGGCATCCTCACCGAGCGCGACCTCATGCGCGCGACGGCGGGCCGCACGCATTCGAGCGAGGCGCGCGTGCGCGAGTGGATGACGGCCGATCCGGTGACCGTCAGCGAGGACACGAGCGCCGCGGACGCCGCGCAGACGATGCTCGAGCACGGCTTCCGCCACCTCCCGGTCGTCGCCGACGGGCGCGCCGTCGGGATCGTGAGCATCCGCGACGTCGCCGAGTGGGGAATGAGCGGCGTCGAGGATTGATAGGAGGGGCTGGCGAGACAGCCTTGTGCCGCCCGGGCCGCGCTGCTCGTCCCGATGCGGCGTCCTCGGTCGCGTTCGTAGCTTCTGGCTACGAACGCTCCCTGCGTCCTTGCCTCGGAACGAGCATCACGACCCGTGCGACGAAGGAAGTCTCGCTAGACCCTCCTAGCCCGGCACGGTCTACGATTTGACCAATGGCTGCCTGGGTGATCTGGGCGATCGTCGCCGTCGGGCTGGCCGTCGGTGAGATCTTCACGCCGGGGCTCTTCTTCCTCGGGCCGGTGGCGCTCGCAGCTGTGCTGGCGGCGGCCGTCGCGGCAGCGGGGGCCGGCGTCGGCGTCGAGCTCGTCGTCTTCATCGCCGCGGCGATCGCCTCGCTTGCCTTCCTGCGGCCGATCGCGCGCCGCCACCTGCACATGCCGGCGCGGCTGCGCACTGGCACCTCGGCGCTCGTCGGGGCGCGCGGGGTGGCGATCGAGCGGATCGACGCGCAGGGCGGCCGGGTGAAGATCGGCGGAGAGCTCTGGACCGCGCGGGCGTTCGACGAGGCTCAGGTGATCGAGCCGGGCGCTCGGGTGGAGATCGTGAAGATCGAGGGCGCGACCGCGCTCGTCTACGAATAGGAGGTTGAGATGGCCGCTCTGATCGTCCTCTTGGTGGTGGCGGTCTTCGTGCTGATCGTCCTCGCGCGCACGATCCGGATCATCCCCCAGGCGCGGGCGGGCGTGGTCGAGCGGCTCGGCCGCTACAGCCGCACCCTCGACGCGGGCCTGACGATCGTCGTCCCCTTCGTCGACCGGCTGCGCCCGCTGATCGACCTGCGCGAGCAGGTGGTCTCGTTCAAGCCGCAGCCCGTGATCACGGAGGACAACCTCGTCGTCTCGATCGACTCCGTCATCTACTTCCAGGTCACCGACCCGAAGGCGGCGTCGTACGAGATCGCGAACTACATCCAGGCGATCGAGCAGCTGACCGTGACCACGCTGCGCAACGTCGTCGGCGGCATGTCCCTCGAGGACACGCTCACCTCACGCGACCAGATCAACAACCAGCTCCGCGGCGTCCTCGACGAGGCGACCGGGAAGTGGGGGGTGCGCGTGAACCGGGTCGAGCTGAAGGCGATCGACCCGCCCGCGACGATCCAGGAGGCGATGGAGAAGCAGATGCGGGCCGACCGCGACAAGCGGGCCGCGATCCTGAACGCCGAGGGAGTGAAGCAGTCGCAGATCCTCACCGCCGAGGGCGAGAAGCAGAGCGCGATCCTGCGCGCCGAGGGCGCGAAGACGGCGCAGATCCTCGGCGCCGAGGGGCAGGCGAAGGCGATCGAGAACGTCGCCGCCTCCATCCACGCCGCAAACGTCGACCCGAAGCTCCTCGCCTACCAGTACCTCCAGATGCTTCCGCAGATCGCGCAGGGCGACGCGAACAAGGTCTGGATCATCCCGAGCGAGTTCGCGAAGGCCGCGGGAGGGATCGGGCAGGCCCTCGGGATCGCCGAGGCCGAATCTACGGACGCAGGGACGAAAGCGCTTCCGGAAGAGACGACAGAGCGCTGATCCGCGCGTCGGCGCCGGCGAGTGAGGCGGCGCCGAACCGATGCGACTCGACGCCGACGACGCGGATACCGGCCGCGTGGCCGCCTGCCACGTCGAGCGGCGTGTCACCGACGGCGACGGTGTCCTCGGCCGGCCAGCCGTCGGAGCGCTCGCGCGCGAGCTCGATCAGGCGCGTTCTGTCCTCGGACTCGCAGCCGAAGGCGCCCTCGCCCGGCGCGAAGAAGCGAGCCAGGCCCAGCCGCTCCATCCGGGCACGGGCCATCGGCTCGGGATTTCCTGTCAGGAGGGCGGTCTTCGCCACCGCCGCCACCTCGCGAAGCGTCGCCTCGACGCCGTCCGGCGCCTGCCAATTAGTCGTGTCCGCGCGCGCGAGCAGCTCGACGTAGCGTTCGCCGACGCGGGTGCACCAGCGCGGGAGGTCAGGGCCGGCGAGACCCAGCTCGCGCCCCTGTCGAAGCGCGGTCTCACCGGGAGCGAGAGCGTCCACGTCCACGTCGACGCCGAAGAGCTCCCGCGCCGCGTGCAGCATCGCCTCGCCGACGAGCGGGTCGTGGCTCAGCAGAAGCGTCCCGTCGACGTCGAAGAGGACCAGCAGCACGCTAGGCACCGCTTGCGGTGCCGCTATCAGGACGCGCTGGCTTCGCCTGCGCGTCCGTCTGAAATGACCGGTCGACCCCTACGGGTTGCGCCACGGCTCTACGAAGTGTCGGTGACGGATCCGACGGCGGCGACGTAGAAGGGGGTGTGAACGCGGCGATGAGCTCCTGGCCGGCGCGGATGGGCGTCCGCACGGGCGCTCGCCCGAGCTTCGCCGCGATCGCGGAGGAGCACCTCGACGCCGTCTAC
>VAXK01000211.1 GCA_005885565.1 Actinomycetota bacterium | reverse complement strand
CCTCTTCGAGCGCTCGGAGGAGGGGCGGGCCGTGCGCGTGGGCGAGAAGGAGGTCTCCGAGCAGGCGGCCATCGTCGCGCGCTACGCCGACCTCTTCAGCCGCGAGCAGCTCGAGGCGCTCCGCTCGGCCGAGGACGAGGCCGACGCCGACAGCGGCGAGCGCGAGCGGCTCTACCGGCTCCGCAAGGCCTGCGAGGCCGGTCTCCTCGTCGCCGAGCTCGCCGAGCGGGACGACGCGCTCGAGAACGCGGTCCTCGCCGCGCGCGTCACCTTCCGGGGCGAGGAGCTGCCGCTTCGATCGGCCCAGGCGCGCCTCGCGATCCTCACGGACTACCGCGACCGGGACGAGCTCGGCGGGCTGCACGCCGACGCCTCCGCGATCTTCAACGACGCGCGGCTCGAGCTCCTGCGCGCGGGCGAGGAGCTCGAGGCCGAGCTCTCCGGCGAGCCCGACCCCGTCGCGCGCAGCGAGGAGGAGAAGGCGATCTCGCTCCGCGAGCTCGAGGGCGCGCTCGTCGACGCCGCCGAGAAGACGGGCACGAGCTTCGTCGCGCTCCGCGAGCGGTGGTTCGACCGCCTGCTCGGCTCCGAGCGCGCCGAGCACCCGACGTCGCACCACAGCTCGTTCCTGCGCCGGCTGACGCCGCTCGACTCGACCTACACGAAGGAGCGCTCCGTCGAGGTCTGCCTCGAGACCCTGGAGCGGCTCGGCTTCCGGCTGGCCGACGACCCGAACATCCGGCTCGATCTCGACGACCGGCCGCAGAAGTCACCGCGCGCCTGCGTGATCGCCTCCGACCCGCCGCAGGTCGTGCACCTGATCACGAGGGCGCAGGGAGGTCTCCACGACTACCAGGCCTTCCTCCACGAGGCGGGGCACGCGCTCCACTACGCGGGCTGCGACCCGGTGCTCCCGTACACCTTTCGCCGCCTCGCCCGCGACCACGCGCTGACGGAGATCTACTCGTACATCCTCGAGGCGATCACGCGCGAGCCCGCCTGGCACGCCGAGTACTTCGGCCTCTCCGACGAGCAGGCGGCGGAGAACGCGGAGGCGACGATCTTCCTCGAGGCGCTCCTCTTCCACCGCTACGTCGCGAAGCTGCGCTACGAGCTCGGCTTCTGGTCGCGGTTCGCCGAGGACGGCGGGACCCCCGACGGCTACGCCGAGCTCCTCAGCGCCGCGACCGGCCTGCGCTACCGCTCCGACGGCTTCCTCGCCGACATGGACGCGGGCTTCTACTCGGCCGACTACCTGCGCGCCTGGATCCGCTCCACGCAGCTCCGCTCGCACCTCGTGCGCGAGATCGGGGAGGACTGGTGGCGGAGCGCCGAGACGGGCGAGCTCCTGCGCGGGCTCTTCTTCGAGGGCACGAAGCCCTCGAGCGAGGAGGTCGCCGCCCGCCTCGGCTACGCGCCGCTCGACACCGAGCCGCTCGTCCACGAGCTCAACGCCGTCTGAGTTGAATCCGGTCCGGTACGACCGCTTCTACTCCTACGCGGAGCTGACGGAGACGCTCGAGGCGTGGGCCGCCGAGGCGCCGCGGCTCCTCGAGCTCGAGAGCCTCGGCCACTCCTACGAGGGGCGGGAGATCTGGCTCGCGACGGTCACGAACCTCGACACCGGGCCCGCGACCGAGAAGCCGGGCTTCCTCGTCGAGGCGAACATCCACGCGATCGAGGTCACCGGCTGCACGGCGGCGCTCCACCTCGTCCACCGGCTCCTGACGGGGCACGGCAGCGACCCGAAGGTCACCCGCGCCCTCGACACGCGCGCGTTCTACGTCATCCCGCGGCTCAACCCGGACGGCAGCGAGGTCGCGCTGGCGGAGCGGCCGCGGTTCCTGCGCTCGAGCGTCCGGCCCTGGCCGCTCGTCGATCCGCAGGACGGCCTGCACGAGGAGGACGTCGACGGCGACGGCCGCGTCCTCTTCATGCGCGTCCCCGACCCGAACGGCGCCTGGCGCGCGGCGGACGAGGACCCGCGCCTGCTCGTTCCGCGCGGCCCGCTCGAGACCGCCGAGGACGGGCGGTTCTACCGGCTGCTCCCCGAGGGGACGATTCGCAACTACGACGGCTTCACGATCAAGACGCCGCCGCCGCTCGAGGGTCTCGACCTGAACCGGAACTTCCCGATGGACTGGGGCCCGGAGGTCGAGCAGCTGGGCGCTGGCCCGTATCCGACCTCGGAGCCCGAGGTGCGCGCGCTCGTCCAGGCGATCGTCGACCGGCCGAACATCACGGGCTACATCGCCTACCACACCTTCAGCGGCGTCCACCTGCGGCCGTACTCCGGGCACGACGACGACCACTTCCCGACCGGCGACCTGCGCGCGTTCAAGCTGATCGGCGAGGAGGCGACGCGCCTGACCGGCTACCCCGCCGTCTCCATCTTCCACGACTTCAAGTACGACCCGAAGCAGACGATCAAGGGCGGCGCCGACGACTGGGTCTACGACCACCTCGGCGTGTACGCCTGGACGACCGAGTTCTGGAGCCCGCAGCGCCAGGCCGGCCTCGCCGACTACCACTTCATCGAGTGGCTGCGCGAGCATCCGGTCGAGGACGAGATCGCGATCCTGCGCTGGTTCGAGGAGCGCTGGCCCGGCCGCGCGTACGTCGACTGGTACCCGTTCGAGCATCCGCAGCTCGGCCCCGTCGAGATCGGCGGCTGGGACCTCATGAACTTCTGGGCCAACGTGCCGTTCGACCTGCTCGAGGACGAGGTGACGCCGCACTCGGAGTGGGCGCTCTTCCACGCGCTCGTCTCGCCGCTGCTCGAGGCGCACACGCTGGAGGTCGAGCAGGTGGGGGAGGGCGCGTGGCTCGTCCGGCTCGTGCTCCTGAACTCCGGCTGGCTGCCGACGAACGTGACGCAGAAGGCGCTCGACCGCAAGGCCGTCCGGCCGCTGGAGGTCGAGCTGACCCTCCCGGATGGCGGACGGCTCGTGAGCGGCGAGGAGCGGACGGAGGCGGGCCAGCTGACCGGCCGGGTCGAGAAGCGGAGCCCGCTCTGGTGGGGAAACGACGAGAGCACCTCCGACCGCGTCAAGCTCGAGTGGGTCGTGGAGGCGCCGGCGGGCTCGGAGCTCGGCATCGAGGCGCGCCACCAGCGCGCGGGGGTCGTGCGCCGGGTCGTCTCGCTGGGTTAGAGCAAGCCGCGCGAACTAAGCTCTTGCGTCGCGGCGTCGACGCGGTCGACGGCGGTGCGGCCCGCGAGCCATTCGGCGAGGTCGCGCATCCCGGCCTCCAGGTCGACCTGCGGTTCGTAGCCGAGCAGCTCGCGCGCGCGTGTGATGTCGGCGAAGCAGTGGCGGATGTCTCCGGCGCGCCACCTGCCGAGCGCCTCCGACTCGATGTCGACGCCGAGGATACGGGCGAGCCGCTCGGCGATCTCGAGCACCGTCACGCTCTCGCCGCTCCCGACGTTCAGCACCTGCCCGGCGGCGCGATCGGACTCGAGCGCGAGCCGGCACGCGCGCGCGACGTCGAAGACGGAGACGAAGTCGCGGCGCTGGCGGCCGTCCTCGAAGACGAGCGGCGGCCGGCCGTTCAGGAGCCGTGACGCGAAGATCGCGAGCACGCCGGTGTACGGGTTCGACAGGGCCTGCCTGGGCCCATAGGTGTTGAAGAGCCGGAGCGCCGTCGTCGGGATCCCGTATGCCGAGCCGAACATGAGGCACAACCGTTCCTGGCCGTACTTCGTGAGCGCGTAGACCGAGGCGAGCGCGGGCTGCTTCGTCTCCGGTGTGGGGACGGGCTCGAGCCCGTCGAGCTCCCATTCGCCTCGCTCGAGCTGCTCGCGCGGACGCTCGACGCCGTCGACGAGGCTGCCGTCGGGCGCGCGGTAGAGGCCCTCGCCGTACACGCTCATGCTGGAGGCGAGCAGCAGCCGCTCGACGGGCCGGTGGAGGAGCGCCTCGAGCAGGACGGCGGTCCCGAGCGAGTTCACGGCGGTGTACTCGGCGAGCTCGTACATGCTCTGTCCGACGCCGACGCGCGCCGCTAGGTGCACGACCGCGTCGGCGCCCTCGACGGCCTTTGCGACCGCGTCTGGATCGCGAACGTCGCCGACGAGGAGCTCGACCCCGGAGCTGAGGTACTCCGGCCGCTCTCCGCCGCCGTGCACCTGTGGCGTGAGGTCGTCGAGGACGCGCACGCGGTAGCCGTGCGCGAGCAGCTCGTCGGCGAGGTGTGAGCCGATGAAGCCGGCGCCGCCCGTGATGAGGATCGTCCCGGCCACGACGCGCGAGGTTAGCGCGGCCGGCGATGGTCCAGACCTTCGGCTGGTGTGCCAGGGAAGGCCACGATGTATGACTGACGTCATCGGCTGGCGCGATCGCGATTACGCACGGTGGACGGACGAGGAGCGCAGGCGGTTCCTCGGAAGCCCAGACAGTGCCACTGCCTCGGGAGGCACCTCTCGGCGCGGGCGAATCTGCGCCCACGGCGCGGGATGGGCAGTCGGAGCCTCCGCCGTCGTGTTCGCGCTCGGGTACATCCCGCGCGGCCACCCGCTCCTACCGGCGCTGCACTTCAGGATCCCGATCTCTCGTCACTCGGCGCCCGTAGCGAAGCCACGTCTGCGCTTGACGGGCCCGGCGATCGTGCGGCGCGGCTCGTTCCTGACGTTCCACGGACGGGTTCCGTCGGGTCACGAAGGCGCCGTCGTCATCCGAGGCAGCCTCGACGGAGGTACGTGGCGAACGCTCGCCATCGCCGACGGAAACGGAGGCACCTATCGCGCCCGAATCCTGCTCAGCCGGCGGGGCCACCTCAGGCTGCGAGTCCTCTTCCGCGGCGGCGTCGAAGAGGTGGGGTCGGTTCGCGTCAGGTAGGCCAGGGGCGTACGAAAGAGGCGCATACGGGATTCGAACCCGTGCCGCCGCCGTGAGAGGGCGGTGTCCTAGGCCACTAGACGAATGCGCCGCGGCGAGGGTTCAGTGTAGCCGCCTCCGGGAACGATCGCCCCGTGTTCGGACGCTGGCGACGGAAGCGAGAAGACGCTCGCGCGGCCAAGCAGCAGGCCGATCCCCAGGCGCTCGCGCGCGAGGGCGATCCGCGCGGCGGGCTCCAGAGCGACGAGTACCGCACCGCCGATCCGCGCGAGGTGGTCGAGCAGGAGGGGGTCGTGATGAGCGGTCCCGGCGGCGCGCCGCAGGAGGGCGAATCGGTCGAGGAGCGCCGAGCTCGCGACCGATGAGGCTCGCGGCAGCTCTCGCTGCCTTCCTCGTCTGCGTCGCCACGGCGTCGGCCGCGATCGTCCCGCAGCGCGGGATCGCGGGCGTCCGCCTGGAGATGACGAGAGCCCAGGTGCGCGCAGTCCTCGGCATGCCGGCCACGGTCGTCCACGGCTCGAACGACTTCGGCTCCTTCACGGCCTACCGCTACCGGGGCCTCCGCGTCACCTTCCAGGGGAACCGCACCGTGACCGCGATCTTCACGACGCGCGCGGGCGAGCGCACGGCGGCGGGCGTCGGCGTCGGCTCCACGGAAGGGCAGGTCCGAGCCAAGGTGACCGGCGTCCGCTGCCGCACCGAGTCGGGCTTCCGGCACTGCTTCGTCGGCCGGTTCCTGCCCGGTAAGCGAGTCACGGATTTCCGCATCAAACGCGGCCACGTCACCTCGGTACAGGTCGCATTCGTACTGGACTGAGCCCGGCCTCGGACGAGGGATGCGCCGCCGTTTCGCGGCTGCCGATGCCAGTTTCGGGAGCCGCGCCGCATGCCGGAATTCGCACCGAAGGACGTCGCAGAGACCGAGAAGGGCTTCGGTACAGGTCTGCGCGCCCAGCTGGAGCGTCGTCGGGAGACGGCGGCCGGAGAGGGCGGCTCGAAGGCCGCCGCGCCGGACGCATCCGGCAGCGTCCCCGCGGCTCCGGATATCGACCTCTCGGACGCCGACCTGGAGGCGCTCCGCAGCGAGCTGGCCGCGTCGCTCGCGCGCGAGGAGCAGCTTCGCGGCGCGCTCAGCGAGCAGGTCGCCGCGCACGACCGGGAGCTCCATCCCCAGCACGACCTCGCGGCCCGGCAGGCCGAGCTCGACGAGCGCGCCGGCCGGCTCAGCGCCTTCGAGGTTGCCCTCGAGGAGCGCGAGCGCCACGTCGCCGAGCAGGTGGAGGCGCTCGAGCTCGAGCGGCGGCGGCTTGTGGAGGAGAACAACGAGCTCGCGGCGCTGCAGGCCCATACGGCGGAGCGCGAGCAGCACGTCCAGGCGAAGCTCCGCGAGCTGACCTCGGCCGACGAGCAGCGCTCGCGCGCCGCCGAGGACCTCGCGAAGCAGGCGAGCGCGATCGCCGCTCGCGACAAGAAGGTCGAGCGCGCCGAGGCGGCGCTCGAGAGCAAGACCCGCGAGGCGACGGCCCGCGCCGAGGCGCGCGACCGGGCGCTCGCCGGGCGCGAGGAGAGCGTCAAGGCCCACGAGAAGGAGCTCCGCGACCGCGAGAAGATGCTCGCCCAGGGCGAGCGCGAGTTCACGAAGACGCGCGCCGGCGTCGACACCCGCGCCGAGCTCTTCCAGGAGCGCGAGCGCGACGTCGAGGCCCGGGCGAAGGAGCTGGAGAGCCGGCTCGCGAAGCAGGCCTCGGCGGCCCAGGAGAACGCGGCGCGGACGGCCGAGGTCGATGCCCGCGAGTCCGCCGTCCTCGAGCGCGAGCGCGAGCTGGAGGCGAAGGCCGAGGAGCTCCGCACCGAGGGCGAGCGACTCCGGGCCGAGGTCGCCGGGCAGGGCGAGGCCGCCGAGGCCGCCGTCGCCCGGGCGACCGCGCTCGAGGAACGCGACCAGGGCCTGGCCGACCGGGAGCGGGAGCTCCGCGCGCGCGAGGCGAAGGTCGCCGGGCGGGACGAGGAGCTCGCGGAGCGGCAGCGGCAGCTCGACGCGAAGGAGCAGGAGATCGCCGCGACCTCGGACCGGCTCCGCAAGGAGCTCGCGGTCGGCCAGGACGAGCGCACGAAGGCCGCGCTCGAGCGGGTCGCCGCCCTCGACGAGCGCGAGGCCGCGCTGGCGCGACGCGAGCAGGCGCTCGCGGAGCGCGAGCGGAGCGCCCCGAAGGGCAAGCCTGCCGATGCGGCTCTCGCCGGCGAGCTGGCCGAGCGCGACGCGGCGCTCGCCGCGCGCGAGGCCGAGCTCAACCGTCGCGAGGCGGCGCTGAAGCGCGCGGGCGCGAAGGCCGAGCTGGGACACGACCTCGAGGAGCGCGCCGCGACTCTCGACGCGCGGGAGCGCGAGCTCGCGGAGCGCGAGGCGTCGCTCGGCGACGTCGACGCGACGGCGGCGTCGGACCGGAAGCGGGTCGAGCGCAAGGAGAAGCGCCTCGTCCAGGCCGAGGAGTCGATCCACGCGCGCCTGCGCGAGATCGACGAGCGCGAGGCCGACGTCGAGGGCCGCGAGGCGAGATTCGAGGCCGATCTCCAGATCCGCGAGGACAAGCTCGAGCTGCGCGAGAAGAAGGTCGCCGAGCTCGAGAAGCGCCTCGGCAAGAAGGAGAGCGACCTCGCCGCGTACGTCGGCCAGCTCCAGGCCCAGATCGACGGCCGCGGCAACGGCTCTTCGGTTCAGCTGCCTGCCTGAGCAGCACTCTGGCTACCCTCCAGCGGAGCATGCGGACCCCGCTCGACCACCTGACGCAGCGGCTGCCCCATCCGGCGCGGATTGCGATCGACTGGATCGTCACGCTCGGCGTCGCGGTCGCCGTCGTCCTGACCGTCAAGGTCGAGGTCGCGAACCCGTACCGGATCCCGTCGGCGTCGATGGAGCCGACGCTTCGCTGCGCGCGGCCCGCGACCGGCTGCGACGCGACCTTCTCCGACCGGGTGATCGCGAACCGGCTCGCCTACCGCTTCCACGATCCCCGGCGCGGCGACATCGTCGTCTTCAACGCGCCGCCGACGGCCGCGAAGGAGTGCAGCGAGGGCGGGACGTTCGTGAAGCGGCTCGTCGGCCTTCCCGGCGAGGTCGTCTCCGAGCGGAACGGCGACGTCTACGTCGACGGGAAGCAGCTGAAGGAGCCGTACGTCGACCCGCGCCGGCGCGACACGATCACGCGAACGTGGCCCCGCGTAGGGGCGGGCCGGTACTTCGTGATGGGCGACAACCGCGTCGCCTCGTGCGACTCGCGCACATGGGGCACGGTCCCGCGCGCGAACCTGATCGGCCCGGTGTTGCTGACCTACTGGCCGCTGAACCGCATCTCGTTCCGCTAGGCGTCGTCGGCCGGTAGGAGCTCGAGCCGCGGTCGGGCGCGGGGCGCGCTCCTTGTCCCGGACGGCCTGTGGTGCTAGTACGCGGGTTCAAGCGATGCATGCGACCGCGGACCAGCGCCCGCCTCGCGCGTACGGCCAGTGGAACCTCGTCTGGCTCCGGTTGAAGCGCGACCGGGTGGCGCTGGGAAGCGTCGTCGCACTCGTTCTCGTCTTCCTCGTCTGCTTCGCCGGCGAGCCGATAGCGGCGCACTTCCTGGGCCACGGCCCGAACGACATCTTCCCGATGGCGGTCGACGTGAACCTCAACCCGGCGCCTGCCTGGACGCGGGTGCCGAACACCCACGGCGTGGTGACGGTGACGCCACACACGCCACGCACCCTGTTCGTCCTCGGAGCCGGCGACCAGGTGGGCCACGATCTGTTCCTGCGCGTGCTCGCCGGAGGGCGTACGTCGCTGGAGATCGCGCTCGGCGCGGCGAGCCTCGCCGTTCTCATCGGGGTGATCGTCGGCCTGCTCGCCGGCTACTACGGCCGCTGGCTCGACGCGATCGTCACGCGCGTGACCGAGTTCGTGATGGGCTTCCCGATCCTGCTCTTCGTGATCGCGGTGGGCTTCACGCTCAGCGACCGCCTCCAGCGGATCACGCTCGGCGGCCACCTGGCGCACGGCGTGATCTCGCTGATCGTCGTCATCGGGCTCTTCTCGTGGTTCTACCCCGCCCGCATCGTGCGTGCGCAGGTGCTCACACTTCGCAAGAGCGAGTTCGTCGAGGCGGCGCGGATGGTCGGCGCGGGCGACCTGCGGATCATCCGCAAGCACCTGCTGCCGCACGTGCTCGAGACGATCATCGTCTACGGCACCCTGATGGTCGCGGCGACGATGTTCCTCGAGGCGGGGTTGTCGTACCTGAACGTGGGCGTCGAGGCGCCGGATGCGACCTGGGGGAACCTGATCGCGCAGCACTACGGAACGCTCCTCTTCCTGGGTGCGCCACACCAGGAGGGGGGCGGTCCCCCGGTTGTGACGTACAACCTCCTCTGGGCCACAGGGCTTCCGACGATCGGGATCCTCGTCGTCGTGTTCTCGTTCAGCCTGCTCGGCGAGGCGGTGCGGAACGCGCTCGACCCGCGGGGACGCGTCTGATGTGGCCGTACATCGTCAGGCGCCTGCTGTCGGGGCTCGTGATGCTCTTCGCGCTCACGCTCCTCACCTTCGCGGTCTTCCGGCTGATCCCGTTCACGCCGGCCTGCATCATCGTGCCTTGCGGGCCGCACACGACCACGAACGACGCGCAGATCCGGGCGGCCGAGCACCAGCTCGGCACCGACCGACCCGTGCCCGTCCAGTACGCGAAGTTCGTCTGGGGGATGGTCCGGCACGGGAGCTTCGGTCGCTCCTGGACAGGCGCCTCGATCGACCAGTCGTTGCGCGCCGCGCTGCCGCAGACGATCTCCGTGCTCGTGGGCGGCATCGTCCTGCTGCTCCTGCTCGCCATCCCGCTCGCGGCCCTCTCGGCCATGCGCGCACAGAGCCTGGTCGACCGCGCGATCCTCCTCTTCGCGATCTTCGGGATCGCCTTGCACCCGCTCCTGCTCGGGGTCGGCCTGACGACGTTCTTCTCGCAGTACCTCCACGTCTTGCCGCTGGGCTCGTACTGCCACCTCGTGCCGGTGAAGCCCCATCCGCCGCCGCCGGGGACTCCGCCGAGCTTCCTGCCGACGGAATGCGGCGGCCCCCTCGCCTGGGCCCAGCACCTGATCCTGCCCTGGTTGACGTTCGCGCTCTTCTTCCTCCCGCTGTACACGCGGATGATTCGTGCCCGCTTCCTGGAGACGCTCGACGCGCAGTACGTCGTGGCCGCGCGCGGGCGCGGCGTCTCGGAGTTCCGCCTGATCCGCTCCCACGCGCTCAGGCCGGCGCTGCTGCCGCTCGTGACGATGATCGGCCTCGACCTCGGCGGTGCGCTGATGGCCGTGATCTACATCGACTCGATCTACGGGCTCTCCGGGATCGGAACGCTCATGCGCGCCGCCCTCGCCAACGCCTCCGGAACGTACGACCTGCCCCTGATCGCCGCGCTCTTCTTCGTCATCGCGGCGTTCACGATCTTCGTCACGTTCGTCGTCGACGTCCTCTACGCCTGGCTCGACCCACGCGTACGGACGGCGTAGCCGTCCCGCTAGAAGGACCGGCGTCCACGCAGCTCGACCCTCACCCGCCCCGAGCGGGCAAGCGTCGCCACCGCCACGAACTCGCACGTCTCCGGTGGCTGTGGAGTGAAGCGAGCGGCTATGTCGAGCGGCGTCCGTCCCGCGAAGTCCGCCGAGTCGCGCGTCAAACCCTGGCCGTTGCACGAGACCACCCAGCCGCCCTTGACCCTCTGCGCCGGCCTGGCCTCGACGCGGACGGAGAGGTCGGTGAGAGGACGCGTGCTGAACGTGTAGGAGGCGGTGGCGGAGGCGTGCTTGCCCATCGCGGACTTGCGAGCAACGACCTTGGTCGAGTGCTTGTGCGCGGAGTTGCCGCACGCGCAGAGCGCCAGAGCGCAAGCGCCTAGCGCGGCCGCTCGGACCACAGTCATCCCGAGCCGAGCTTAGACCATCTAGCCGGCGCCGATCTCGCCGAAGCCCAGGTTCAGCAGGCGGCGGGCGTCGCCGTACGTGTCGCCGCTTCGCAGGACGACGGCGATCAGCTCCACCCGGCCGCGCTTTGCGGACGCGACGAGGCAGTGGCCGGCCTTCGTCGTCCAGCCGGTCTTCACGCCGTTCGCGCCGCGGTACGTGCGCAGGAGGAGGTTGTTGTTCACGTACTCCTTGGCGAAGGTCGGCGCGCTCCAGCTCACGCGCTTCAAGCGGGTGCGGACGATGCGGCGGAACCTCGCGTCGCGCATCGCGTAGCGCGCGAGGGCGGCGAGGTCCCACGCGCTCGAGAAGTTCCGCTCGTCGAGCGCGCCGCTCGGCGAGTTGAAGTGCGTGTCGCGGAGGCCGAGGCGCTGCGCCTCGGCGTTCATCATCCGGAGGAAGCCGCGACGGCTGCCTCCCGCGGCGATCGCGAGCGCGCTCGCGTCGTCGTTCCCCGAGTAGAGCAGAAGGCTGTAGAGCAGCTTCCAGACACGGACCCGCTCTCGCGGCCGCAGGCCCTCCTTCACGAGCGGGACGCGCGTCGCAGCCGGGTCGACCGTGACGAGCCCGTGCAGCGGCAGGTGCTTCAGGGCGAGGAGCCCGGTCATGATCTTCGTCGTCGAGGCGACCGGCCGGCGGCGGTGCGGGCGGAGGGCCCACAGGACGCGCCCCGTGCTCGCGTCGACGAGGATCGCCGAGCGCGCGCTGAGCGGCGGGACGACGCGGCGGCTCTCGAGCGCAGGCGATCCCGACAGGAGCCGGAGCGGCCGTACCGGCGCGCGGACGGGAACCGGGCCTCGAGCGCCGGGCTTCCGCGACGGGGCCCGGGCGGCGGCGGGCGCCGACGGTGTCCCGTGCCCGTGCAGGCGCCAGGATCCCGCCGCGCCGATTGCCGTGAGGAGCGCCGCGACGAGAGCCACGCGGGGCCAGCGTCGCCGCCGTCGTCGCCGTTCGACCGGCTGGAGGACGCGAAGCTCCATCAGCGAAGCAGCGCCGAGAGCGGTCGCGTGCAGGGACAGGCGGCGCCGCGTAGGTGGGGGAGGCCGAAGGCGTCCTCGATCGTGCGCAGGAGCGAATAGTGGTCGTAGGCGACGAACGAGCGGGCGCCGGCGCGCGCGGCCGGCCCCGCGACGATCGTCGGGATCTGGCCGCCCGCCGCGTGGACGCAGCACCCCGCATGGTCGACGCCCTCGTCCCAGGTGATGACGATCGCGCCGCGGGCGCCGACGGCCCGCGAGAGGGTCGGCACGAGCCCCGCCAGGAAGCGGTCGCCGTCGCCGACCGGGCAGCTGTGCATGTCGTGGCAGAGGTCCGGGCTGATCCAGACGAAGCGAGGCAGCGCGTGCCTCGCGAGGTCGGCGGAGAGCTGCGTCAGCGGGACGACGCGCCGGCACCGGCTCCGGCTCGACGCGATGTCGACGTAGTACGCGAACGGGTTGTGGCGCTTCACGTAGCGCCCGGCCTGGACGCCGCGGAAGCACGGCGCCGGCATTCCCTCCATGTACGCCTTCCACGAGATCCGCGCCCGCTCGAGCTGGTCGACGAGGTTCGTGCCGCGGACGGGACAGTCGCTGCAGTCGGACGTGATCCCGAACGTGGAGCCGCCGGTCAGCCCGAGGTAGTTCGGCAGCGACGGCTTCGTGAGCGCGAAGGAGCGCGACGCGAACGCCGCCTGCCGCGCCAGCCGGTTGAGGTATGGCGCGTCGGGCGAGCCGATCACCGCGCCACAGCTCTTGTTCTCCATCACGATCACGACGACGCGCTGGAGACGCGGAGCCGGTCGGCTCGGTCCCGTGGCTGCGCGGCCGGCGCACGTGACGTCGCGAGGCTGCGCGGCGGCTTCGCCGCGCGCACCGAGGACCGCGCAGAGCGGAAGCAGCAGGAGCGGAAGCAGGCGGCGGCCCATCGACCGCCGCTCAGTCTGCCTGTCGCCCTAGATGAAGAGGCCCTTGAGGTTCAGCAGCGCGGGCCCGAGGATGACGATGAACATCGCCGGGAAGATGAAGAGGACGAGCGGGAAGAGCATCTTGATCGGCGCCTTCATCGCCTTCTCCTCGGCCGCGGCCTGACGCTTCAGGCGCGTGTCCGCGGCCTGGACGCGCAGGATGCGCCCGAGCGAGATCCCGAGCTGGTCGGCCTGGATGATCGCGCGCGTGAAGCTCGAGACCTCGGGCGTGTCGAGCCGCTCGGCCATCTTCTTCAGCGCCTCCTGGCGGCTCTCGCCGATTCGCATCTCGCCGAGCGCGAGGTTGAACTCCTCGGTGAGCGCGCCCTCCATGTGCTCGGCGAGCTTCGAGATCGCCCCGTCGAAGCCGAGGCCGGCCTCGACGCTCACGGCGAGGAGGTCGAGCGCGTCGGGCAGCTCCGAGCGCACCTTCTCGCGCCGCCCGCGCGCCTTCGCCGAGAGCACGAAGTCGGGCATGACGAAGCCGACGAACGCGCCGCCCAGGGTGAGCAGGAAGCCCATCCCCGCGCCCGAGGGCAGGCCGATCAGGGCGCCGAAGACGAGCCCGCCGATCGCGAGCGCGCCCTTGGCGGCGAGGAAGGCGTTCACCGACACGCGGTCGCTCATCCCGGCCGCGAGGAGCTTGACCCGGACCGACTCGACGGTCGTCTTCGGGTTCAGCTTCAGGACGAAGCCGGCGAGCGAGTCGGCGGCCGGGTTGAGGACGCGGTCCTTGAACTGCGGCCGCTGCGCGACCGCCACTCGCCGGAAGCGGCCGTAGGTGGCCGCGCGCTGGAGCGAGTCCGAGCGCTGGCGGGCGGAGAACGTGGCGTACTCGGCGACGAAGAAGGCGGCGCCGGCGAGCAGTGCGAATCCGAGGAAGAGAAGCATCCGGCTACCCCTTGAAGGAGACGATCTTCTTGAGCAGGAGCGAGCCGATCAGCATCATCACGAGGGCGAGCATGATCAGCTTGTGGCCCGCGGAGCTGTGGTACAGCGGGCCCATGTAGTTCGGGTTGATGACGGTCAGGATCCCGGCCATGAAGAACGGCAGGCCGCAGAGGACGTAGGCCGACATGCGGCCCATCGCGGTCAGCGACCGGATCTTGCGCGCGAACTGCTGCCGGTTCCGGACCGCCTCGGCGACCATGTCGAAGAGGCCCGCCAGGCTGCCGCCGACCTGGCGCTGGATGGTGACGGCGGTGATGACGAACTGGAGGTTCTTCGAGCCGACGCGGTCCGCCATCTCGTCGAGCGCCTCGTCCATCGGGCGGCCGAGGCGGGTGTCGGTGAGGACGCGCTTGAACTCCTTCGCGGCCGGCCCCTGGCCCTCCTCGACGACGTTCTGGATGCCCTGGCGGAAGCTGTGGCCGGCCTTGAGCGAGGCGGCGACCGTGATCAGCAGGTCGGGAAGCGAGTCCTCGATCGCCCGCAGCCGCCGGTTCGCCTTGAACCAGGCGAAGCCGAACGGCAGGGCGGCGCCGACGACGAGCGCGACGAGGATCAGGATCGTCCTCGTGCCCGAGACGGCGGCGACGAGCCCGACGAGGAGGCTCGAGCCCATCGTGATGTAGAGGAACTCCACCGTGCGGAGCGGCAGGTCGGCCCGCTCGAGCAGGCGCTGCACCGCGCGCCAGTGGCGCAGGTGGCCGAAGGCGTCCTCGGTCGTGCGGAAGAGCGACGAGAGCGCGGAGAAGCGCTCGCGCTGGGCCGCCGCGCGCTTGGCGTCGCGCCTCGGGTCGGCGACGTGGGCGGCGATGCGGCCGCGCAGCCACGCGCCCTTGTGCGAGGCGAGCGCGAGCCCGGCGGCGAGGAAGAGCAGGAAGCCGACGCCGAGCGTCAGGACGAGGGTGCCGAGCGGGCTCGTGTAGGCGGTGACGGGGAGGAGGCCCGACGGCTTCGAGACGCCGGAGCTCGAGCCCTTCATCTTGAAGCTCGTCGTCGCGCTGCCGAGGCCGGGCACCGTGATCCGGAGCTTCACGGCGTCGCCGGGCCGCGCCGTCGTCTCGTACGAGAGCCGCCACGTGCGGCTGAGCTCGGTCGCGATCGACGAGTAGATCGACGTGAGCGCGCCGGTCGAGCCGGCGGCGTAGTACGAGCCGCCCGTCGCCCGGGCCAGCTTCTGCAGCGGCGCGGGGTCGAAGCCCTTGCCGACGATGCCGATCGGGTAGACGGCGACGCCGTCGGCGTGCGCCTCCTTGATCGCGCCCGCGAGGCTCGCGCGGCTGGAGACGTCGCGGCCGTCGGTGAGGAGGATCACCACGCGGCCGAGGTTCTGCTCCGCCTGGAGCGACTGCGCCGCGAGCACGAGCCCGTCGTAGAGCGCGGTGCCGGAGCGCGCGTCGACCGAGAGCTGCCGCAGCGCCTGGGCCGCGTCGATCGTCGAGGAGGAGAAGGTCGTCAGGAGCACCGGCTTGTGCCCGAAGCCGAGGATCGCGATCCGGTCGGCCGGCGGCTTCGCGGCCACGAAGGCCCGCGCCGCGCCGGCCGCGTCGGCAAGCGCCTTGCCGGCCATCGAGCGGGAGGTGTCGACGGCCAGGACGACGCTCTTCTCGCGGCCGAGGTTCTCGGCCTGGAGCCCGGTCACCGGGGTGCCGTCCTCGCTCACCCGGGGCGGCTGGGAGAGCGCGCCCGTCGTGACGACGGTGACGTGCATCGACGGGTAGTCGCTCGTGTCCACGCCCTTGACGTGGACGTCCGATGCGGCCGCGGCCGGGGCGGCCAGGACGAGGAGCGCCGCCGCGGCGAGAGCTGCGCGCCGGATCACTTGAAGCCGCCGTAGCTCGCCGCAGCGAACGACGGCCGCAGGCCGGCGTCGTCCTGCTCGAAGAACGCCGCCGGGAGCACGACGCCTTGAGCCGCCATCTTCTCGAGGAAGTGCGGCTTCAGGCCTGTGCAGAGCAGCGGCGTGAGCAGGCGGGACGACCGGCTCATCGACGAGGTCTCCTCGTCGGGCGGCTTCGCCACGAAGACGTCCTGGAGGGTGATGACGTCCGACTCCATCCGCAGCACCTCGGTGATGTGCGTGATCCGTCGGGAGCCGTCGACCAGGCGGCTGATCTGGACGAGCAGGTCGAACGCGCTCGCGATCTGCTCGCGGATCGCCCGCAGCGGCAGGTCGACGCCGGCCGTCAGGACGAGCGTCTCCAGGCGCGACAGGGCATCGCGCGGGGAGTTCGCGTGGATCGTCGTCAGCGAGCCCTCGTGGCCCGTGTTCATCGCCTGGAGCATGTCCAGGGTCTCCGGGCCGCGGACCTCGCCGACGATGATCCGGTCGGGGCGCATGCGCAGGGCGTTCCGGACGAGCTCGCGGATCCTGACCTCGCCCTGGCCCTCGATGTTCGGCGGGCGCGACTCCAGCGTGATCACGTGCTCCTGCTGCATCTGGAGCTCGGCGGCGTCCTCGATCGTGACGATGCGCTCGTCGCCGGGGATGAAGGCCGACGTCGCGTTCAGCGTCGTCGTCTTGCCGGTGCCGGTTCCGCCGGAGATGAGGACGTTGAGCTTCCCCTTGACGCAGGCGGCCAGGAACTGCGCCGCCTTCGGGCTGATCGAGCCGAACGAGATCAGGTCGTCCATCGTGTACGGGTCGCGCGCGAACTTCCGGATCGTCAGCGTCGGTCCCTTGAGCGAGAGCGGCGGGATGATGGCGTTCACGCGGCTGCCGTCCGGGAGGCGCGCGTCCACCATCGGCGAGGCCTCGTCGACGCGGCGCCCGACCTGCGAGACGATCTTGTCGATGATCCGCAGCAGGTGCGCGTTGTCGACGAACGTGACCGAGGTGCGCTCGATCTTGCCCTCGCGCTCGATGTACACCTTGTCGAAGTCGTTGACCATGACCTCGGTGACCGAGTCGTCGCGGAGGAGCGGCTCGAGCGGGCCGTAGCCGAGGATGTCGTCCGTGATCTCGCGCGTGACCTGCCGCCGCTCCTCGCGCGTGAGCGGCGTGCGGTCGAGCGCGAGCTGCTCGGTGACCGTGCGCAGGACGCGCTCGGAGAGGTCCTCGGTCGTCTCCCGCTTGAAGAGCTCCGGCCCGAGCTTCGCGATGCACGCGTGGTGGATGCGGGTCTTGAGCTCCGCGTAGGGATCGACCATCCGCTCCTGCGTGTCCTCGTGCGCATGGGGGCGGCCGAGCGCGTCGCCGGAGACGACCGCGACGCCGTTGCCCTCCTGCTGCACCTTGAGGCGGTCGTGGAGCCCCATGACTACGCCTTCGCCAGCGAGAAGAGGCCCTTCTTCGCCTTCTTCGCCGCGGCCGGGGTCGGTGTGACGAGGCCCTGCGCCAGCCGCTTGATCGCGCCCGCGAACTCGGAGCCCGCGTCGCCGAGCACCGCGGGGTTGCCGCGGTTGACGGAGACGGGCACGGCCCGGTCGGACGGGATCTCGAAGGCGACCTTCATGTCGAGGGCGCCCTCGACCTCCTTCTTCGACATCCCGACCTTCGAGTTGGCCCGGTTCAGGACGAACCGGATCCGCGCGGTCGGGAACGAGAGCAGGTCGAGCGTCTGGAGGCTCAGGCGGACGTTCTTCAGCGTCGGGACGTCGAGGCCGCACAGCATGAGCAGCTCGTCCGTGCGGTCGAGCGTCGCCAGCATCGGCCCGTGGAAGAAGGGCGAGGTGTCGACGACGATCACGTCGTACGAGTCGCGCGCGACCTCGAGCAGCCGGCCGAGCTTCGCCTCCGTGACGAGCTCGGCGTCCTCCGGGCGCAGCGGCGCGGGGAGGATGTCGAGCCCGCAGGGGTGATGGGTCGTGTAGCCGGCGAGCTTCTCGGAGTCGAGCTCGCCCGGAGCGACGACGAGGTCGTAGATCGTCTTCTCCGGCTCGACGCCGAGCATGATCGCCGCGTCGCCGAACTGGAGGTCGAGGTCGAGCAGGAGCGTCCGCTTGCCCCCGTGCTTGGCGAGCGCCGAGGCCAGGTTCGTCGCCACCGACGTCTTGCCCGTCCCGCCCTTGGGCGAGAAGACGGTCACGATCTTCCCGTGGCGGCCGTGGCCGCCCTGGGCCGCGAGCTTCCGGCCGGCGTGGCTCGCCTTCCGGATCGCGAAGACGACGTTCTCGGTCAGCTGCGGGAGCAGCAGGACGTCGGAGACGTCGGACTCGAGCGCCTCCTCGAGCAGCGTCGACTGCGCGCCGGAGGCGAGGACGATCACCGGCGCCGCCGTCTGCTCGCGGATCGCCGCGAGCTCGTTCATGGGCAACGAGGGCGAGTTCGTGGCGTGCAGGACGCACCCGAGGTGCCCGCCCGCGAGGACGGACGACGCCTGGCTCACCTGCTCGCTCGCGCCGACGACCTCGAGCTCGGGGTGGTTCGAGAGCGCCTCGCGGAGCTTGTCGAGCCCTTCACACGTGCCGGTGAAGTAGACCCGGACCGGCTCGCGGGCGCCGTTCTGTGCGTCAGCAGTCGTCATTACGAGCCTCCCAGGGATCCGAAGAGGAGCTTCGCCTGGCGCGGGCTGAGCCCGTCGCGGAGCATGGTCGTCAGCGTCTCGATCGAGCCGGGGCTGTCGGCCGGGTTCAGGTTCGGCCGGAGCGCGAGCCACCAGCCCGGCTCGCCGCCGCCCCCCTGGGCCTGGTCGGAGTCGTGCGTCGAGAAGAGCATCTTCTGCGTCTGGTTGTCGGTGAGGGCGAGCACGACCTGGTATTTCGTGTCGGTGCTGCCGCCGAGCTTGCTCGCGGTGCCGGGCGCCGACGGGGCGCGCAGGACCTTGACGTTGCGCAGGACGACCTTCGTCGCCGCGTACGTGATGCTCGTCGAGGCCTGGTTCGCCCACTTGTAGCGGAAGTTCGCCACGACGTCGACGTGGTCGCCGGTCTTCAGGATCCCGGCGAGCGTCTGGTTCGCCGTGCCGGCGACCTGGTAGGCGCGGAGCGTGCCCTTCAGGCTTCCCTGGAGGCCGCTCTGCGAGACGCTCGCGAACCGGTTGACCGTCACCTGCTCGCCGGCGTAGATGCGCTGCGAGGCGATCTTCGACTTGATCTCGGCGGGCTTCGAGATCGCTCCCGGCGCGACGCCGCTCTTGGTGACGGTCTTCTTCTTCAGCATCCCCGCGGCGTCCGTGCCGGCGGTTCCGGCCGGAATATCCTGGGAGGCGACGTACACCTGGACGTGCTTCTCCCCCTGCTGCACGTGACGCTTGTAGTTCGTCACGTAGTAGCTCGTCATGAGGGCCGCGAGCGCGGCCAGCACGACGGCGATGACGATATTCCGAACCCGGTAGGTCATGGCGGCGTGTGTGTCTCCTTTGCGGTTAGTCGACGAGCTGGACCGCTCGTGCTCCTAAGTTCGGCCCGCCGGCGCCCGCACTTGAGGCCTGGATTCCGGTCCAGATCACTCGCGTGAAGTAGCCGCTGACGTTGCCGTTGTTGCCGTGCTTGTCCACCCCCGTGACGAAGAAGCCCACCCACCCGATGATGTGGTACTGCGCGTTCGACCCGTTTCCGGTGAGGGTGTCGTAGACGGGGAAGAGCATCTCGGTGCCGATCCGGGAGGTCATCGCGTCCTGGATCTGGTTCGAGTTGAACTTCACGCCCGGATCCGACGCGTAGCCGCCGATGTCGAGGTACTTGTCGAAGCCGTTGACGATCCAGTCGGCGAGCGTCGAGGCGCCGGAGGTTCCGTTCGACGTCGGATCGAGGTTGACGAGGCCGAACGCGCCCGGCGCTCCGGTCTGCCCCACCGGGATCGTCGTCTGGTAGCTCGACCCGAAGCACGGCCCGCCGCAGTTGTTCAGCATCGGGTGCTGCTGGTTCACGACGATCGGCGCGACGTAGAGCGCCGACTTCATCCCGGCCGTCCGCGCGGTGGCGGCGGCGCCTTCGTCGACGGAGTTGATGCCGAAGACCTTGCTGAAGAACCCCTCGGCCGGCTTCGACACGTGGACTCTGATCGTGTCGTTCGGGAGGTACGTCTGAGACAGGTTCACGGTCAGGCCCGTGAGCCCCGACGTGTTCCTGGCCGCGTAGTCGTTCGCCAGCGAGCTCGCGTTGCCGGGGTCGTCGGGGAGCGCCTGCGCGCCCGCGAGCGCGGCGGCGTCCGCGGTCGCCTGCAGGCTGCGATGCGCCCTGAACCACGACCCGACGTCGAGCACCAGGGCGCTGAGGCCCAGCAGGGTCGTGATCATGAGAATCGTGATGACGAAGGCTTGGCCGCGTTGGTTTTGCTTGACGTTCATTCGACTCGCTCCTGGGTCGTGCTTTTGAGGTTCCCGGACGCGACCACGAGCCCCAGCAGGCTGATCGAGTACGGGTAGGTCGCGGTGACGGTCACCGTCGAGGTCGGCTGGAAGTCGGACACGCAGTCGGGCTGGAGCTTCGACTGGTCGAGGTCGCTCGCGGAGGCCCTGATCTGGTCGATGCAGGCCTGCCGCGGGGTCGTCCCCGTGATCTGCCGGCTCACCGCCGCCTTGCGTGCGCCGGCCCGGACCGCGTCGGTCAGCGTCACGTAGTTGTTGAAGAGAATTCCGAACTGGATCGCGCCGAAGAGCAGCAGGCACAGAATCGGCAAGACGATCGCGAACTCGACCATCGTCTGTCCCCGTTCGTTGTGCAACCGCTTCATCGGCTTGCGCTCCTCGTTCCTTTCCGCTTTGCATCCGGCGAGCAGGTCCCGCGGGGCGGCCACGGGACCCACTCAGCTGCCGTTCCTTAGCCCGGGAAGAATCCGATCACCCGGTCGACCGCTCCCTGGACTCCACCGGAGAGAGCAGTGAACACCGCAACCGACGCGACCGTGATGACGGCCAGGACGACGCCGTACTCGGCCATGGTCTGACCCTGCTCGCGCTTGCAGCTTGCGCGGAGCCGGATCAGCCATTCATCAAGCGTCAGCACGTGTATGCACCTCCTTGGTCTGTCGAGGGAACGTGGTTCGGTCCATCTACTTGGGAAGCAGGCCGATGACCCGGTTCAGGGCACCGCTGATGCCACCCGAGAGAGCGGTGAAGACGGCGACCGCGCCGATCGTGATCACGGCGAGGACGACACCGTACTCCGCCATCGTCTGACCCTCCTCCTTGCGCCAATGCGTCCGGAGAAGCTCAAACCACTCGGAAAACGTCATGAATTGTCACCTCCTTCCTTTCACTCGCGCGCGCCGACCGGCGCACTACAAGCTCTTCGAAACTGAGATCGCGGGCTGCTGTGTGGTCCACGCTTGTTCGGGTGTCGTGAGTCGTCGCTCGACGTGGCCGCGCCGCCTAACGCTCGATCTGCGGCGTTTCATCGTTCGGGAGCCGGCGGCGGCGTATCCCTCACGTTGGTGATTGGCGGCGCGCTTCCCCTCGTTCGAGGGAAGGCGGCCCGGCGCGTGCGCCCCGATAGGACACCAAGTCCGTCGTGCGGCTCGCGGACGCCCTCGTCCCCCCGCCGCGCCGAACGCAGCCTTCGGCGCCAGACCAAAAGGAATCGGAGCCAGGCCATCATGGAACGAAAAGCGCATCGCAGCGGGCGGTTCCTCGTCCGTCTGCTCGTCCTCTCGCTTGCGGGCTTCGTCGTCGCGGCGCTCCACCACGAGCGCAAGGCGGTCATCGAGCCCGAGCTCGACGCCCCGAAGCGGCGGCACCGCGAGGCACCCGACCCGACCCCCGAGACGCCGGCCGCACGGCGGCGCCTCTCGACTCCGCGGCGCCTCGCCGTCGGCTTCGCCCTGACGGCGATCTTCTTCGCCGGTGCAGCCTTCACCGCCGGCGCCGGCAACGAGGTCGCGGGCCTGCTGGAGCAGACCTCCTCGACCGACACGACGGTGACGTCCTCGTCGGCTCCCGACGCGAGCGCCACCGTTCCCTCGGCGGACTCCGTCGCGGCGCCCGCGCCCGAGACGTCGACCGCGGCGGCGCCGAGCGCGCCCGCCGACTCGTCGTCGGCCGACGACGCTCCGGCGAGCGGTCACGGCTCCTCGAGCACGGCGCAGCCGTCTGCTCCGCCTGCCTCCGACTCGTCGGGCGGCGGCACCGCGGGCGTCGCGCCGGCAGCGACGCCGGCGCCGGTGACCCCGTCGCCGCAGCCCGCGTCGCATCCACGTCCGGCCGTGAAGCGCACGCACGCGCACTCGCAGTGGGTGCTGAACGTACCGCGCGCGAAGCAGCCGGCGACCCATCGTCACGCACGGGTCGCGACCGCCGCCCAGGAGGCCGCGGAGAGCCCGGGCGCGGCTCCGGTCATCTGGCTCAACCGGACCCTGCCCGACCCGACGCCCCCGTCGCGGCGCCTCGCCTTCGGCTTCGCGCACCGGCTCCTGTCGGTCTCGCGCGCGAACCACGTGAGCTGGGCCCTCGTCCTGGGCGTCCTCCGTGCGCAGGGCCGGAGCGGCGCCGCGCCGGCAAACCGGGCCGAGCTCCGGCAGACGGCCCAGGCGCTCGACGCGGTCACGGCTCGCGGCGACTGGGACGCGGCCCTCGCCGTCACCGGCCGCACCTCGATCGCCGACCAGGCCGTCGCGCTCGAGCACTACAACCGCGCCGTCGGTCTGAGCGGGCTCGTCGACGGGCTCCTCGCCCACAAGGACGACCTCGTCAACCGTGTGCTCCACGACGGGCGCGTGACGGTTTACCCCGGCGGGCGGCAGGATCTCGCCTCCGGTCGCGTCGACGTCCGCGTCGTCGTCCTCGTCGAGTACCTCGCCGACACGTACGGCCAGGTCACGGTCTCGTGCCTGATCAGCGGGCACCGGCTGTACGCACGGCCCGGCGTCATCTCGGCGCACATCTACGGCCGCGCGGTGGACATCGCCGACCTCGGCGGGATCTCGATCTACGGCCACCAGCAGCCGGGCGGGATCACGGAGCGGGCGGTGCGGGCGATCCTGCTCCTGCCGTCGGAGCTCCAGCCGAAGCAGGTCATCTCGCTGCTCGGCCTCGGCGGGCCGTCGTTCCCGCTCGCCAACCACTACGACCACATCCACATCGGCTACTAGAACGTGGGGGAACCCCTGGTTCCCCCACGAGCCCCCTCCTTTACGGCGGCGGGGTTGGCGTTCTGTTTCAGGAGCCGCCCGAGGCTTCGAGCTTCGGGCGGCTTTTCTTTGGTGAGCCTCCCGGCGGGCAGAGCCCGCCTTCGGCGGCGGATCGTCGTGATCTCCGCTGACCGGGAGGGGGAACCTCTGGTTGCCCCGCGAACCCCTTCTTGGATCGTGCGTGCGACTCGACTTGTGAACGGGTCCGGCGAGGTGCTCGTGGACCGTTGCTGGCTGGCTGACAAGCCCTGGTCTCGCATGAAGGGGTTGCTCGGTCGAACGTCTTTGCCGGATGGGGAAGGGCTTCTGCTGAAGCCGTGCGGGTCCGTGCATACGTTCTTCATGCGCTTCCCGATCGACGTCGTCTTCCTCGACCGGGAGCTCTCGGTCGTGGCGGTCTCCGCCGAGGTTGCGCCCTGGCGGACGGCACGGGGAGAGGCGCGAAGGTGTCGCTCGAGCTCGCGGCCGGTGAGGCTGCTCGGCTCGGGATCGAGCCGGGCATGCG
>VAXK01000133.1 GCA_005885565.1 Actinomycetota bacterium | reverse complement strand
GGGCGAGCGGTTCGCGGTCGGCGCGGCGACGCTCAGCCTGCTTGCGGCACATGCCGAGGCCTGGCCCACTCTCGTGCTCGTCGACGACGCCCATTCCCTCGACCGCTCGAGCGCCGAGGCGCTCCTCTTCGCGCTGCGCCGGCTCCTTGCGGAGCCGCTCGCCGCGATCGTGACCGTCCGCGAGGGAGAGCCGTCTCTCCTGGACGGCGCCGACCTGCCGCCGCTCCACGTCGGAGGCCTCGATCCGGACGCGGCTGCGGCGCTCGTGGCCCCGGTCGCACGGGACCTGGCCGAGCGCCTGTATCGCGCCACGGCTGGAAACCCGCTCGCTCTCCTCGAGCTCACGGCCGAGGGCTCGCACGCCGCAGGCCCTCCGATCGACCTGCCGGTCCCGGTCTCCGCCAGGATCTCGAGCGCCTTCTTACGGCGCGCGGAGGCGCTCGACGAGGACGCGCGGCGACTCCTCGTGCTGGTCGCCGCGAACGACTCGGGCGAGACGGCGGTCCTCGCGCGCGCAGCCGCCTCGCTCGGCCTCGACCTCGCCGGCCTGGATGCCGCCGAGACCGCGGGTCTCGTCCGCCTCGCGGAGGGGCGCGCGGAGTTCCGGCACCCGCTCGCGCGCGCCGCGATCTACAGCGAGTCGCCGGTCGACGGCCGCCGCGAGGCTCATCGCGCGCTCGCTGCCTCGCTTCCCGACCGCGAGCTCGACCGCCGCGCGTGGCACCTCGCGCTCGCCGCCCTAGGGCCGGAGGACGCCGCCGCCTCGGCGCTGGAGCAGGCGGGGGCGCGGGCGCGCGAGCGGGGCGCGCACGCCGTGGCGGCCGCCGCGTTCGAGCGGGCAGCGCGGCTCGCGCCCGACGACGAGCGGCGCGGACGGCTTCTGTTCGCCGCTGCGGATGCCGCCTGGCTGGCGGGAAGCGCCGAGCGAGCCGTGTCGCTCCTCGACGAGATTCGCACCGTCGACGCGAGCGGCGACCGGCTTGTCCGGATCGAGCACCTCCGCGGGCGGATCGCCGCGAGCCAGGGGCCGGTGATGCAGGGGTACGAGGTCCTCGCCGCCGCTGCGGAGCAGGCCGCGGACAGCGAGCCCGAGCTCGCGGTCACGATGCTCGCAGAGGCGGTCGACGCCGCCTTCTTCGCCGGCGCGGCGAGCGACATGCTGCGCGCCGCGCGACGCGCACGCGAGCTCCTCCCGGCCGGCGCGTCGATGCGGGCCGAGTTCCTCGCCGCCACCGCAGAGGGAATGGCGCTCGTCTTCGGCGGCGACGGCGAGCGCGGGATCGACGCATTTCGGCGCGGCGTCGAGCTCGCCGAGCGCTCCGCGGAGCTGCAGACGGATCCGGGGCTCCTGTCCTGGCTCGTGATGGGCCCGCTCTGGCTCCGCGAGGCCGAAGCGGGTCGGGCGCTCGTCGAGACGGCGGTCGAGAACGCCCGTGCGCAGGCCGCCCTCGGAGTGCTGCCGCGCCTTCTCGACCGCGTCGCGCGCGACCACGCCGCCGCTGACCAGTGGGCGACGGCGGAGGCCGAATACGACGAGGCGATCCGGCTCGCACGCGAGACGGGCCAGCGGACGGAGCTCGCCGCGGCGCTCGCGGGGCTCGCGTGGCTCGAGGCCCGCCACGGACGCGAGACGGCGTGTCGCGCCCACGCGGAGGAGGCACGGGAGCTCTGCGCCTCGCTCGGCATCGGCCTCTACGAGGCCTGGGCGATCCGGGCTCTCGGCGAGCTCGAGCTCGCGCTCGGTCGGCCCGTGGAGGCGGCGCGGCTCCTCGAGGAGGAGACACTTCGTCTGCGCGAGCTCGGGATCGGAGACGTCGACACCTCGCCGGCGGCCGAGCTCGTCGAGGCGTACGTCCGGCTCGGCCGACCCGCCGACGCGGCGGCGAAGGCGGACGAGCTGGAGGAACAGGCGCGCGCGAAGGGACAGCCGTGGTCTCTCGCGCGTGCGGCCCGCTGCCGCGGGCTGCTCGCCGACGACGACGAGCTCGAGAGCCGTTTCGAGGAGGCCCTTCGGCTCCACGAGCGGACGCCGGACGTCTACGAGGCGGCGCGGACGCGTCTCGCCTACGGCGCGCGCCTCCGTCGCGCGCGCCGGCGCGTACGCGCGCGAGAGCAGCTCCGCGCGGCGCTCGAGGCGTTCGATCGCCTCGGCGCCGACCCGTGGTCGGAGCTCGCGCGCGCCGAGCTCGAGGCGACTGGAGAGACCGCCCGCCGTCGCGACGCCTCGACCGCGGACACCCTCACCCCGCAGGAGCTTCAGATCGCCCAGCTGCTCGCTGCGGGCAAGACGACACGCGAGGCTGCCGCCGCCCTCTTCCTCAGCCCGAAGACGGTGGAGTACCACCTTCGGCACGTCTACAGGAAGCTCGGCGTCAGCTCACGCGCCGAGCTCGCCGAGAAGCTCGCGTCCCGTTGACGGCCTGAGTCGAGCTCGCCGAGAAGCTCGCGTCCCGTTGACGGCCTAAGCTCCCCCGCATGGCCACTCGGCGCTGGCTCCGGAAGAACGATCCGGGCTCGATCCGCGCGCGCCAGGAGGCGCTCGGGCTCGACGGCGAGGTGACGGCGCACGACCTCGCGCCCTTCGCCGGCGCGCAGGAGTCGCTGACCGGCGTGGTCGTCACGCCCGTGTCGGTGGTCGGGCCGCTGCGGATCTCGCTCGGCGAGTACGAGCTCACCGAGCCCGACGGCCGCGTCGAGGAGCGCGGCCGGGCCGCGGAGGACGTCTACGTCCCGCTCGCGCACACCGAAGGCGGCCTCTCCGACTCGGTCTACCGCGGGGCGCGGGCGGTCGCCGAGTCGGGCGGGTTCCGCACCTTCGTGCTCGCCGACCGGATCACGCGCGCGTCGTGCTTCGTCTGCCGCGACGCCGAGGAGGCGGTGAGGCTCGCGCGGTGGATCGAGGCCGAGCTCGATGCGGCGCGCAAGTGGCTGGAGGAGCTCGACGACCCCTCGCGCTCGCGCTTCGCGAAGCTGCGGGAGGCGAAGACGCACGTCGTCGGCCCGATGTGCCACGTCCTCTGGCGCTGGACAGCCGGAGACGCGGTCGGCGCGAACATGATGACCCGGAACTCGTACCTCCTGAACATGGGCTTCGTCATGGAGCGCGCGCCGGTGCGGCCGGAGCGGGCGATCCTGGAGGCGAACATGGGCGGCGACAAGAAGCCGTCGTTCGAGTACTTCCAGGCGGGCCACGGCAAGACGGTCCTCGCCGAGGCGACGCTCCCGGAGGCGACCGTGCGGCGCCTGCTGCGGACGACGATCGACGACCTGCTCGAGCTTTCGTGGGCCGGCACGCACGGCGCGGTCGCCTCGGGAATGCAGTCGGTCGGGTTCACGCCGGCCTCGGCGATCGCCGCGCTCTTCGCCGCCACCGGCCAGGACCTCGGCATGGTCGGGACGAGCTCGATGGCGCACGGGACGGGCCGCCGCGTCGAGGGCGGCCTCCACGTCGCGCTCCGCCTGCCGGGGCTCGAGGTGGCGACCGTCGGCGGCGGGACGGCTCTCCCCTACGCCCGCTCGTGGCTCGAGCTGATCGGCTGCGCGGGGCCCGGGAAGGTCTACCGCTTCGCCCAGATCGTGGCCGCGACGACGCTTGCGCTCGAGCTCTCGGCCTCGGCCGCGATGGCCACGGCCGGGTCGGAGAACTTCTACCGCGCGCACCACGAGCGCGGCGGGCTGCGGTGAGCTCGCTCGACATCCCGCCCCACCACGACCCCGCCTGCTGGGGCTGCGGGGACACGCCGTTCGGGCTCAAGCTGCCGGTGCCGGAGGTCGAGGGCGAGGAGCTCTACGAGGCCTACCTCCACTTCGACGAGCGCCACCAGGGCGGGCCCGGGATCGTCCACGGCGGGCTCGTCTCCGCCCTCCTCGACGAGGCTTGCGGCCTGCTTGCGACCTGGTACCGCTTCCCGACCGTGACGGCGCGGATCTTCGTCCGCTACCGCCACCCGGTGCCGATCAACACCGAGCTGCTCGTCCGGGCCCGGGTGGAGTCGAGCCGTGGTCGCCGCATCCGCGTCCGCGGCGACCTCCTCGACGGCGAGTCGCCGCTCGCGGAGGCGCGTGCCGCGTTCGTCCACGTCCCGCTCGAGCACTTCCTCGCCACACCGGAGGGCCGCGCCGCGGGGGAGGCTTGGCGCCGGCGGCTCGCGGGAACGTAGAGGCGATGCGGCTCTGGGAACGGACCAGGCGTTGGTGGAAGCCTGCCGAGCGGCGCGCCGACGACGACCATCCCAACTCCTGGGGGCGCGTCGACGCCGAGCGCGACTTCGAGCGTCCCGAAGCGCCGGCGGAATGAGCAATCCGGGCGGTTCGACCGGTCGGTTCCGACGGACGTGCGGGAAACCCGCACATCCTGATGGCGGCACCGCAAGCGGTGCCTAGAGATGTTTTTCCGGCAGATCCTGCACGAGGACCTCGGCTGCGCCTCGTACGTGATCGCCGACGGCGGCGAGGCGGCGGTCGTCGACCCCAAGTGGCGGATCGAGGACTACCTCGAGCTCGCGCACGAGCACGACTTCCGGATCCGGCACGTCCTCGAGACACACAACCACGCCGACCATCTCTCGGGCCATGGGCGCCTCGCCGCCGCGACCGGCGCGACGCTGCACGTCAGCGCCCAGGCGGGCGCCGAGCACGACCACGAGCCGCTCGAGGAGGGAACGGCCCTCGAGCTCGGCGACGCACGCATCACCGCCGTCCGCACGCCCGGACACAGGCCCGAGCACCTCGCCTTCGTGGTCGAGGATCGCAGCCGCGAGGAAGTGCCCTGGCTCCTCCTGACGGGCGACTCGCTCTTCGTCGGCGACGTGGCCCGGCCGGACCTGGCCGTCGAGCCCGAGGAGGGCGCGCGCGGGCTCCACCGCTCGCTCGACCGTCTCCTCGAGCACGAGGACTTCGTCGAGGTCTGGCCCGGCCACGTCGGCGGCTCGCTCTGCGGCGGCGCCGGGATGAGCGAGAAGCCCGGCTCGACGATCGGCTTCGAGCGGCGCTTCAACCCGCTGCTCCGGCTCGACGAGGGGGCGTTCGTGCGCGAGCTGGTCACGAGCCCGCAGCCGCAGCCGCCGAACTTCGAGCGCATCGTCGCGCTGAACCGCGGGCCGCTCGTCACCGAGACGGTCTCGCTCGAGCCGCTCGCGCCGGCGGGTGCGAAGGCGCTCCTCGATGCCGGCGCGGTGCTCGTCGACGGACGCGAGCCGCGCGAGTTCGACGCCATCCACGTGCCGGGATCGCTCAGCGTGACGCAGACCCACTCCGGAGCCGGGACCCGAGCCGCGTGGGTCGTCGAGGCCGACGACGACGTGGTCGTCCTCGCCGCGAGCGACGCGGACGCCGTGACGCTCGCGCGGAACCTCGAGGCGATCGGCTTCCGCAACCTGAATGGCTTCGTCGCGGGCGGGATCGCCGCGTGGCAGGCAGCCGGGCTCAAGACGGAGTCGACGCCGGCGATCGACCCGGCGGAGCTCGCGCGGCGGCTGCACGCGCGGGACGTGACCGTTCTCGACGTGCGCGAGGACGACGAGTGGGAGGAAGGGCACGTCGAAGGCTCGCTCCACGTGCCCTACCACGAGCTCCGCGACGGCGTCCCCGCCGACCTCCCGCGCGGCGAGCCGCTCGCCGTCGCGTGCTCGGCGGGAAACCGGAGCTCGCTCGCCGCCTCGCTCCTGCGCCGAGCCGGGCTCGAAAACGTGATCCACGTCACCGACGGTGGGGTCGAGGACCTCTTGAAAGGGAGTTCGAAGCCCGAGGCGAACTAAGCTGCCGTGGTGGCCGACGGAGCGACCTCAGCTGGGCGCAGCCGCCAGGCCCCGATCCGGATCGGGGCCGTCGTCGCGCTGGCGCTTGCGATCGCGTTCGTCGTCTGGCTCGTCGTCCGCGGCAACGACAACACGTCCTCCACCGCGAAGACGAGCACCACCCACAAGCCGGGCAAGAAGACGCCCAAGCCGCGTGAGACGATCAAGGCGGCGAGCCCGCAGACCCTCCGCGCGCTGGCCCAAGCCTCGGGCCACCCGATCTACTGGGCCGGCCCGCAGCCCAAGGTGAAGTACGAGCTCACGCAGGTCACCGACGGCCGCATCTACATCCGCTACCTGCCGAAGGGCGTGCCGATCGGCGACCGCCGCGCCGCGTACCTCATCGTCGCGACGTATCCCGTGAAGGACGCGTACAAGGCGGTCCGCACCGCCGCGAAGGAGTCCGGCGCGGTCACCTTCCATACGTCGCGCGGCGGCCTCGCGGTCTACAACCAGAGCGCGGCGACGAACGTCTACCTCGCCTATCCCGGCTCGAAGTTCCAGGTCGAGGTCTTCGACCCGAACCCGAGCCGTGCGCGGCAGCTCGTCCGCAGCGGCACGGTTCGCCCGATCGCCTGACGCTCGTCGCCGCCTGGCTGCTCCTGCCGCTCCTCCTGGGCGCCCTCGCGCTCGGCTGCGGCCTCCTGCTCGAGCTCGCGGGCGGCCTGAGGCTGCCGTGGCCGCTCCTCCTCCCCGTCGGCTTCGCGCTCGTCGTCGTCGTCTCGCAGTTCCCGACGCTCTCCGGAGGGACGGCGGTGCTGGCGGCGCCGCTCGTCGTCGCGCTCGCCGTGATCGGGCTCGCCCTCG
>VAXK01000132.1 GCA_005885565.1 Actinomycetota bacterium | reverse complement strand
GCCGACCTCGAGGTCGCCCTCCGGCCCCGGCACGAGAACGCGCCCGTCGAGGCAGAGCGGCTCGTCGTACTGGGAGATCTGGTAGCCTTTCGGGAGGTCGCGGTAGAAGTAGTTCTTGCGGTGGAAGACTGCGCGCGGCGCGATCTCGCAGCCGAGCGCGAGGCCGAGCTTGATCGTCCACTCCACGGCCCGTTCGTTCGGCACCGGCAGCGAGCCCGGATGAGCAAGGCAGACCGGGCACCTCGCAGCGGCAGAACATCTTCGTCCGCGTCTTCAGGTGGACGTGGATCTCGAGGCCGACGACCGGCTCCCATTCAGGCATGGGCCACCTCCCTCGCCTCGACGAGCGCTTCCTCGATCGAGCCCCGCACCTCGACCATCGCCACGCGCTCCTCGAGCGCCAGCGAGTGCATGCGGATCAGCCACAGCTCGCGCTCGCCCGCCTCGAGCGACAGCTTCAGGTCGCCGATCAGGACGGATCGCGCGCCGTCGAGGACGCGCGGCTCCGTGCCGAAGACCCGCTCCGGGGCGACGACGAAGTCCGCCGCTCCGTCGACGATCTTCCTCATCCGGCGGCTCCCGCGAGGCGCCGAGGGACCGGGTCGAAGCCGAGTGCCCGCTCGAACGCGTGCCCGATCCGGAAGAGCGCGTTCTCCGAGAACTGAGGCCCGACGAGCTGGAGGCCGACGGGCAGCCCCTCGGAGAGGCCGCACGGGATCGAGAGGCCCGGCAGACCGGCCATGCACGAGGGGATCGTCAGGAGGTCGGAGAGGTACATCGCGAGCGGGTTCTCCGTCCGCTCGCCGAGCCTGAAGGCGACCGTCGGCGAGGTCGGCGAGACGAGGACGTCGAACCGCTCGAACGCGGCGTCGTGCTCGCGCTTGATGATCGTCCGCACCTTCTGCGCCTGGCCGTAGAACGCCTCGTAGTAGCCGGCCGAGAGCGCGTAGGTGCCGAGCATGATCCGGCGCTTCGGCTCGTCGCCGAAGCCCTCGTCGCGCGTCCGCTCCTGCATCGCCTCGAAGTCGCCGTCGCCCACGCGAAGGCCGAAGCGGACACCGTCGTACCGGGCCAGGTTCGAGGAGGCCTCGGCCGGTGCGATCAGGTAGTAGCAGGGCATGCCGTAGTCGACCGAGCGGGGCAGCTCGCACTCGCCGAGCTCGGCGCCGAGCTCGCGGCACAGGTCGATCGCCGCCTCGACCGCCGCCTTGACGCCGGGCTCGATCCCCTCCGCTTCGTTGAGCTCGCGCGGAATGCCGACGCGCAGGCCGCGGAGGTCGCCTGCGGCCGGGATCTCGACGGGCGCGGGCAGGTCCACGGTGGTCGTGTCCGCGGGGTCGCGGCCGGCGATCGTGCGGTAGAGGAGCGCGCAGTCGCGCACCGTCTTCGTGAGCGGCCCGACCTGGTCGAGGCTCGACGCGAAGGCGACGATGCCGTAGCGGGAGACGGTGCCGTAGGTGGGCCGGAGGCCGACGGTGCCGGTGAGCGCGGCGGGCTGCTTGATCGAGCCGCCCGTGTCGGAGCCGAGGGCCCACGGCGCCAGGCCCGCCGCGACCGCAGCCAGGAGCCGCCCGGGACACGCTCGGGATCCCACGGGTTGCGCGTTGGCCCGTACGCCGAGTTCTCGGTGGACGAGCCCATCGCGAACTCGTCCATGTTCGTCTTGCCGAGAAGGGGCAAGCCGGCGCCCTTGCAGCGGGCGGCGACGGTCGAGTCGAAGACGGGGACGTAACGCTCGAGGAAGCGCGAGCCGGCCGTGGTGCGGACGTCCTGCGTGCCGATGACGTCCTTGAGCGCGATCGGGACGCCGTCGTGTGACGGCTCGTCCACGGTGGTGAGGAAGCAGTTGAGCTCGCCGTCGCGCGCGGCGATGGCGTCGCGGTACGCGCCGAAGAGCTCGGCGCCCGAGACCTCCCGCCGCTCGAGCAGACGCATCGCCTCCTCGGCGGTCAGGCGCAGGGTGTCGATCACGGCGCGCCGACCTCCGAGCCGGCTTCCCCCCCATGGGGGGACCGAGCGTCCCCAGCCGGAACGCTACCCGGGAAAAACGCACGCGTGGGTGGCGAGTTCGTCACGATTCGCCCCTCAGCCCTCCGCCGGCACGCGGAAGAAGTCGCCCTCGCGCTCGGGCGCGTTCGCCAGCGCGTCCTCGAGCGGGAGCGACGGCGCCGGCTCGTCGGGACCGAACACGTTCACGAGCGCCAGAGGGTGTGACGTCGGGGGCACGTCGGCTAGGTCCAGCTCGGACACCTTGCCGACGGCGTCCAGGATCGCGTTCAGCTGGCCCTGGAGGCGCTCGATCTCGTCCTCGCGGAGCGCGAGCCGCGCCAGGCGCGCCACGTGCAGAACGTCATCTCTCGTGATCGCCATCGTTCGCCAATCGTCGCAGTTCCGTCACACTCGCCCCCAACAAACAAGGGGCCCCTTTCGGGGCCCCGGTTCGGTTCCGAAAGGAAGCTCTTAGCCTGATGCGGCCTGGACGTTCGCGGCCTGCGCGCCCTTGGGGCCCTGCACGACCTCGAACTCGACTCTCTGGCCCTCGGTCAACGACTTGTAGCCGTCCATCGTTATCGCAGAGAAGTGGACGAAGACGTCCTCCCCACCCTCGCGCTCGATGAAGCCGTAGCCCTTCTCGTTCGAAAACCACTTCACGGTGCCCTGAGCCAACTTTCCTCCTTCAACAACATGAAACGACGGCCCAGGCACCGAGCCGTCGAACCAACGATAAAGCGGCCAGAGAGTAGCGTCACACCCGCGGGAACGCAAGCGCGCCGCGGCGATAGCGAGCGGCCAGAACCGTGTTGCGGAGCAGCATCGCGATCGTCATCGGCCCGACCCCTCCGGGCACGGGCGTGAGGAACGCGGCCCGCTCGGCCACGCCCGGATCGACGTCGCCCACGAGGCCCGCTTCCGTGCGGTTCTGGCCCACGTCGACCACGGCGGCGCCCTGCTTGACCATGTCCGGATCGACGAGTCCCGCGATCCCGGCCGCGACCACGAGGACGTCCGCGTCGAGCGTCTGCCGCGCCAGGTCGTCCGTGTGCGAGTGGCAAATCGTCACGGTTGCGTTCGCCTGGAGGAGCAGGTGGGCGACCGGCTTGCCGACGATGTCGCTCCGCCCCACCACGACCGCCCGCGCCCCGTCGAGCGGGATCGCATACTCCGCGAGGAGCGCGAGGATCCCGGTCGGCGTCGCCGGAACGAGCGTGGGCCGCCCCAGGTAGAGCTGGCCCGCGTTCAGAGGGTGGAAGCCGTCCACGTCCTTGACCGGGTCGACCGCGCGGATGATCCGCGCCTCGTCGATGCCGGGCATCGGCAGCTGCGGCAGGATGCCGTCCACCTCGTCGTTCACGTTCAAGCCGCGGAGGAGCTCGAGCACCTCGTCCTCGGAGGTCTCCGCCGGGAGCCGGTGGTCGATCGTCCTGATTCCCACCTCCTGCGCCGCCTCGTGCTTGCGCGTGATGTAGAGGTGCGAGGCGGGATCGTCCCCGACGAGGACGGTGGCGAGGCCGAGCTCGCCGAGCTCCGCCACCTCGTCCTTCACCGCAGCGCGCACCTTCGCGGCGAGCGCGCGCCCGTCCATCGAGGTCGCCGTCATCTACCTGACAGGAAGCTCTATCTGACCGACGTCGACCCCGAGCGAGCCGGCGAGGCGGACGCCGAGCTCGATGTCCTCGCGCAGCCGCTCCATGTCGCGTGCCTCCATCGCCCGGCCGATCCACGCCCGCTCGCGCGGCCGCCAGAGCGCGTGCGCGACGAAGACCGGGAGCAGCCGGTTGGCCGCCTCGACGAGGACGCGCTTCGTCTTCTCCGAGGCCGCCTCGAGCAGGACGCGCTCGTAGGCCATCCCCGCGCCGTGATGGATGCCGTCGTCCACGGTGAGCCGGTTGCAGAGGTCCTCGAGCACCGTCCCCCGCGACGAGCGCGCGATCAGCCGGAAGCGCCCGATGATCAGCCGCTCGTAGAAGACCTGCATCATGAAGACCTTCTCCTCGAGCGTGTCCGCCTCGAGCACCTGGTGCGCGAGCGTGTCGAGGTGCGGGTCGCGCTCGGTCGTCCCGCCCGCCTCCGAAGCGAGCTTCAGCCACGCCTCGGTGTGGCGCGACTCGTCCTGCACCATCGTCGAGTAGTAGAGCTTCGCCTCGGGGTCGGGCGCGATGTTCAGGAGCTGCGAGGACATCTCGCACGCGAGCTCGTCAGCCTGGAGCTGCTGCGTCACGACCGAGCGCCAGACGTCGAGCCGGCGCGCGCGCTTCTGCGGCGTCCCCTTCGTCGTCTCCGGGATCGGCGGCACTTCGCCCCACGGAAGGTCGCGGACCTGCCATTCCTGCTTCTTCGCCAGCTCGTAGTAGCGGAGGACGCCGGTGTACGCCTCGCGACCGGTAGCCGCGGCCTCCGTCACCTCGGGCGTGGCCATCGTGCGGAGACTAGAGCAATTGGGCAATCAGAGCCGCCGCGCGCGCGGCCCCGTCCGTCTCGACCGGCCGGTAGTCGACGTCGCGGCCGATCTCGCTCGCGATCGCCTCCGCGATCTCGCTCGGCCCGTCCAGCTCGAAGTCCATGCGCCGGCCGGCGCCGTACCGGTCGAGGCGATGACGGACGTGGAAGCTCTGCTCGAAGTGGTGCCGGAGCGGGAAGTAGAGGAACGGCCGCCGGTTGGCGGTCAGCTCCATCGACGTCGTCAGGCCTCCCTGGACGATCGCGAGGTCGCACGCCGCGAGATGGCGGTACAGCTCGTGGACGTAGGCGCGGACCTCGAGCCCGTCGTGGACGGGCAGCGACGCAGGATCGATCCGCGGCCCGGCGACGACCACCATCCGCAGCTCCGGGACGAGCCGCTTCGCCTCCGGAAACGCCGCGATCACCCGCCGGAGCAGGTCTCCGCCGACGCCCGAGCCGCCGACGGTCACGATGCAAACGCGCTCGTCCGGCGCGTAGCCGAGCTGGGCCCGCAGCGCCTCGCGATCGGCGAAGTCGGCCGGCTCGAAGCCGGTCACGTAGCCCGCGAAGCTGTAGTGCTCCTCCGTCCAGTCGCGGATCAGCGGCAGCTCGGGGCCGAAGGCGTCCGCCACGACGTCCTCGGCGTCGCCGACGAAGATCGCACGGTCGCGGATCCGCGGAAACCGCGCGATGTGCTCGATCATCTCCGCGTTGTAGTCCGCGGTCACGAACGCCTCGCGCTCGCCGCCGTCGGGCATGGGCAGCCAGCCGACGAAGTCCGTGAGCCAGACGTACGCCGCCCGCTTCCGCTCCGGGTTCTCGTGCAGGTAGTAGTCGACCTCCCAGGCCTCGTCGCCGATCCAGAGGTCGTACGGAGTCTCGGCGGCGATCTCGTCGAAGAGCATGAAGTTGGCGAGCAGGATCTCGTCCATCCGGCGGATCGCCTGGAAAGCGTGCAGGTCGTGCTCGGCGCACTCGGACTCGATGTGGGTCGACTCGTTCGCGAGCTCGGCGCTCGCCGGGTGGATCCGCTCGCCTTCGGCCTCGAGCACCGCCGTCACGGGGTGCTGCGCGAGCCAGTCGATCTCGAGGTCGGGGACGAGACCATGCAGCTCCTGCGCGATCGCGAGGTCCCGACGCGCGTGCCCGAGCCCGATCGGTGACGAGACGTAGAGCGCCCGCTTGCGGCGCGAGCGGCCACGCACCCAGCGGCGCGATGGCCCCTGCGGGCAGGCGAAGTCGCGCAGGAGCAGGTTTACCTCGACCGGGTCGCGCGCGTGCGGCGCGTGGCCAGAGCCGTCGAGCGTGACGAGCGTGCCGCCGATCAGCTCCGCGAACGCCGCGCCCGACTCGTGCGAGCGGACTGCGTCCTCGCTCCCGTGGATCACGAGCACGGGACAGTGGATCCGCGCCGCGAGCCTCCGCACGGCATCGCCGTCGACGCCCGATGCCAGCTGCGTCGCGACGAGCGTTTCGGGCGTCGTCTCGAGCCCCCATCCGACGCAGTCCTCGATCTGCTTCGTGGAGTGCGGCTCGGTAAAGACCTGCGAGAAGAAGAACTCCAGGAAGTCGAGGTAGTTCTCCAGCCAGTAGTTGCGGTTGTACTTCGCCCAGCCCTCGTATACGTCGAGCGCCTCGTCGAACGTGCGCAGCGCCTGCGCACGGTGCGTCTGCGTGCCGAGCGGCACCGCCGGGCCGATGAAGACGATGCCCTCGACACGCTCCGGACGCTCGGCTGCGAGCAGCAGCCCCCGCTGCGCGCCCATCGAGAATCCGACGACGAACGCGCTCTCCGTCTCGGTCGCGTCGAGGACGGCCAGCGCGTCGGCTGCGAACTCCCTCTCGGCGTACGCCTCGGGCTCCTCCGGCCGGTCGGAGCGGCCGTTGCCGCGCCCGTCGAACGTGACGACCCGGCAGTGACGCGCCAGGTACGGGATCTGCATCTTCCAGCAGCGCGAATGGATGATCGACCAGGTCGGGAGGAGCAGGACCGTCGGCTCGCCCGTGCCATACACCTCGTAGAAGACGCGGACGCCGTCGCGCTCGACGTAGCCGTCGCGCTCCGGATAGCGCGCACGCGTCTGCTCGCGGGGAGCGGTTGCTCCTACCTCGACCGCCACAGCGCGTTCGCGATCTTCCACCCGGCGCTCGTCCGCACGAGATGGAGGTATTCGTAATACGGCCCGCCCTGGACGGTGACGCTCGCGACGTCCATGCGCGCCGGATCGGCGTCGAACCAGCCCTGGTAGTAGTCGAGGACGGCGCGCTCGATGGAGCGCGCCGTCTCGACGTCTACCGTTGCCGGCACCGTCAGGGCCTCGCCTCGAACACGAGGTTGAACGGCGTCTCGGCCGCCCTGCGGAATCGCGTGAAGCCGCCGGAGGTGACGACGTCCCGGATCCGGGCCTCGCCCGCCTGCGCGCCGAGCGCGAGCCCGACCTCCTGCGACAGGGACGCCGGCGTGCAGAGGAGCGTCGAGAAGCCGTAGTAGGCCCGGCCGACCGGGTTCAGGTTGTCCTCGACGCGGTCACCGGCCATGGGCTCGACGATCATCCACGTTCCGTCCGGCGCGAGGGTGCCGCGGACATGCCGAGCGGCGCCGGCCGGATCCCCCATGTCGTGCAGGCAGTCGAACATCGTCACGAGGTCGTAGCCCTCGCCACTGTACGCCGCCGCGGGCGCAAGCTCGAACCGGACGCGGTCGGCGACGCCGGCCTCCTCCGCCCGCTCCCGCGCCGTCGCGATCGATCCCTCGTGGTAGTCCGAGCCGACGAACGTCGAGCTCGGGTACGCCTTGGCCATCAGTATCGTCGACGAGCCGTGGCCGCAGCCGACGTCGGCGACGACCGCGCCGCGCTCGAGCTTCTCGACGACGCCGTTAAGCGCCGGCAGCCAGCTGGAGATCAGGTTGGCGTTGTAGCCCGGCCGGAAGAACCGCTCGCAGCCCTCGTGCACGTCGTGGACGTGCTGGTGCCAGCCGAAGCCGTCGCCCTCGCGGGCCGCCTCGACGATCTTCGGCGAGTCCAGGACCGAGCCGAGCGCGATCTGGAAGAACCCGGGCAGGTAGGCCGGACTGTCCGAATCGGTCAGGGCGAGCGCCTGCTCGGGCGGCAGCGAGTAGCGGCCGCTCGCGGGGTCGTACTCGACGTAGCCGCCCGCCGCCTGCGCGTTCAGCCATTCGCGGACGTACCGCTCGGCCGTCCCGGTTCGCTCGGCGAGCTCCGCCGGTGTGAGCGGGCCTGCGCCGGCGAGCTCGCGGTAGAGGCCGAGCTTGTCGCCCATCACGACGAGCGCCGCGTTCAGCGTCGCCCCCACCTCGTCCACCGCCCGGAACACGAACTCCTCGAGCTTCGCACCGTCGATGGCGACCGGCTCTTCGATTGCGGTCATCGTCTGCCTCCTTGCGTCGATTGCGCCTTCGACGCTAGGCCGACGAGCCCGTCGATCGCGTCCTGGGGCCACCTAGTCTTCCGGGCCGCGCCTACCCGCTCGTATCGGGGCCTACTAGGATCGGATGCATGCTCCTAGGCCGTGAGCGAGAGCGGCAGGAGCTCGACCGCGTCCTGGCGACCGCGCGCTCCGGCCGTAGTGCCGTCCTCGCGCTCGTCGGCGAGCCCGGGATCGGCAAGACGGCGCTCCTCGAATACGCGGAAGAGCAGGCGGCGGGGCTTCGGGTGCTCCGGGCTCGGGGGATCGACTCGGAGGCGCACGTTCCGTTCGCCGGTTTGCTCGAGCTCCTGCGCCCCGCGCTCGGCCTGCTCGAGCGG
>VAXK01000131.1 GCA_005885565.1 Actinomycetota bacterium | reverse complement strand
GCTCGCCAGCACCTCGATGTTCGTCCGCAGGCTCGTCAGCGGCGTCCGCAGCTCGTGCGACGCGTCGGCTACGAGCTGGCTCTGCGCCCGGGTCGACTCCTCGAGCGCTCCCAGCATCGTGTTGAAGCTGGAGGCGAGCCGGCCGAGCTCGTCGTGGCTGCCCGGCTCGATGCGCTCGGACAAGTCCCCGGTCGCCGTGACCGTCTCGGTCGCCTTCGTCAGACTCCGCACCGGGGCGAGGGCAGCGCGCGAGACGAGGAGGCCGAGCGCGACGGCGACCGCGATCCCGCCCGCCGCGATCAGGAGCAGGAAGAGCGTGATCCGGTTCATCGTGTGCTCGAGCTCGGCGAGTGGCCGACTGACCTGGATGGCGAAGCCGGGGCCCGGAACCGTCAGCAGCCGCACCTTGGTCTTTCCCACGTGCGTATCGGCAAAGTACGCGTCGCCCTGCCCCTTCGCGGCGTCGAGCGCGCGGCGGTCGACCGGAATCGGCTGCGTCTCGCCGTACGTCCGGAGTGTCCGCCCACTTGCCCAGACGACCTGGATGTAGTCGACGCCGAGAATCGTCCCCGGCACGTCCAGGTACAGGCGCCCATCGGGGGCCTGCTCCGGATGGATCGGCGCGTTCGCGATCTCCGCGGCCCGGTTGCGGAGCCCGCGGTCGACCTGGCGGTAGAGCTGGTTCCTGACGACGAACCAGACCACCGCGGAGGCGGCGACCACGGCGAGCGCGACGGCCGCGGCGGCGACGAGCGTGAGACGCGCGCGAAAGCTCATGCCTCTCGCAGGGCGTAGCCGACCCCGCGGACGGTGTGGATCAGACGCGGCCTGCCGCCGGCCTCCGTCTTGCGCCGCAGGTAGCCGACGTAGACGTCGAGCGAGTTCGAGCCGTACCCGAAGTCGTAGCCCCAGACGCGCTCGAAGATGATCGACCGGGTCAGCACCTGCCGCGGGTTGCGCAAGAAGAGCTCGAGGAGCGAGAACTCCGTCCGCGTCAGCTCGATCAGCTCTCCGCCGCGCCGCACCTCGCGCGTGCCCGGGTCGAGCTCGAGATCGGCGAAGCGAAGGACCTCGCCCGCGCCGTTCGTCGTCCGCCGGAGCAGGGCCCGGATGCGCGCGAGGAGCTCCTCGAGCGCGAACGGCTTGGTGACGTAGTCGTCCGCGCCCGCGTCGAGCCCGGCGACCCGGTTCTCGACTGCGTCGCGCGCGGTCAGCATCAGCACGGGCAGGCGACTGCCAGTGCGGCGGAGCCGCCGGCACACCTCGAGCCCGTCCACGCCCGGCATGAGCACGTCGAGGATGAGCGCGTCCGGCTGCGACTCGGCCTCGAGCCGTTCGAGCGCCTCGCGCCCGTCCGCCGCGAGCTCGATCTCGTATCCCTCGAGCTCGAGCGCGCGCCGGAGCGACTCCCGCACGGCCCGTTCGTCGTCGACGACGAGGATCTTCACCCGGACATTGTGCTGCCGGACCTTGAGAGAGAGCTAAGAGGCCTTCGTTTGCCCTCGCTTTGCCGCAGGTTTGCCGGGCTCGGCGAGGGTCGGCCGAAAGGAGGTCACCATGAAGCGAATCATCTCAGTCCTCGTCGTCCTCACAGCCACCGTCGTCTCCGCCGGATGCGGCGGAACGACGACGGTCACGAAGACCGTGACGGTCAGCGCTCCAGCCAAGAGCGGAGTCGGGCCGCCCGGCGAGATCGTCCAGTTCGGCTACGTCAAGTCGCTCGAGCGCAAGGGGAGCGGCTACGAGATGCGGTTCGACCCTGCGTGGTTGCTCTCGGGAGCGACCGCGAATGCCGCGGCCGCCGAAGACGGAGCGGTCCCGGCGGGTCAACCGGTCCCGAACGACAACTACGTCGTCGACGAGGGCCACCGGCTGCTGACCTACGAGGTCCCGGCGAGCGCCCACGTCACCGCGCTCACGAAGGACGTCACCGGCACGCCGATCACCGTCGCCCAGCTGGCGCAGCTCGTGCGCGGCGAGAACCCGTTCCCGCGCCCGTTGTTCGAGCCGATCTCGACCGGCTTCTGGATCCGGGTCGACAGCGACACCGTCCGGTCGCTCGACCAGCAGTACCACCCGTAGAGGGCCTGGCGCTCCGTCGCCGCCGCGCGAGAAGGCGGCGGCGACGGAGCCTAGAAGGAGCAGGCGGCGGTGGGGGTCAGCACTCCGCCGCCCGCGACGCCGGCGGGAGGGTCGCTTGGGTTCCGCGTCGACGTCGTCACGGTGGCCACGCTGCCAGCCCGCCCTAAGAGGGAGCTAAGAGCGAGCGGCGTCTTACGAAGTTCTTACTCACCTCTCAGGCACGTCTTAGTCCCCGCTGGTGCCATGCTGGCAACTACAGCGAAAGGAACGCACCGACATGAGATCCCGCCGCACTCTTCTCGCCACAGCCTTGGTCGTCGCCGCCGGCGCCGTCGCGGGCGCCGGCGCGGCCGTGTACGCCGCCCTCTCCCCCGGCCGCACGAACACGGTCGTCCGCCAGGTCACCGTCCGTGACTCGCAGCCGGCGGCGAAGACCGAGACGCTGTCGGTGAACTCGATCTACCGCGCCGCCTACAAGGGCGTCGTCGAGATCACCGTCACGAGCCAGACCTCCGGGCCCTCGACGTTCGGCGGCGGGTCGCAGACACAGAAGGCGCAGGGCTCGGGCTTCGTCTACGACGCCAAGGGCGACATCGTCACGAACCAGCACGTGGTCGACGGCGCCCAGTCCGTCTCCGTGAAGTTCTGGAACGGCAAGACCTACGGCGCGCACGTCGTCGGCACCGACGCCTCGACCGACCTCGCGGTGATCAAGGTCGACGCGCCGAGCTCGCTCACCGTCGGTGACGGCGTCGTCGCGATCGGCAGCCCGTTCGGGCTCGAGGAGACGGTGACGAGCGGGATCGTCAGCGCCCTGCACCGCCAGATGACCTCGCCGAGCGGCTTCGCGATCCCCGACTCGATCCAGACCGACGCTGCCATCAACCACGGCAACTCCGGCGGCCCGCTCTTCGACACGCAGGGCAGGGTCGTCGGCGTGACGGCGCAGATCGAGAGCGACTCCGGCGGCAACGACGGCGTCGGCTTCGCGATCCCGTCCAACACCGTCCGCTCCGTCGCCGACCAGCTGATCTCATCCGGCAAGGCCCGGCACGCCTACCTCGGCGTCTCGCTCTCGTCCACGGCGTCCACCGCGCGGGTGGGCGCGGTGCGGAGCGGCACGCCGGCCGCGGGGGCGGGCCTGAAAGCCGGCGACGTGATCACGGCGCTCGACGGCAAGAGCGTCGCCTCCTCGGCCGAGCTCGAGAGCGCGATCGCCGCGCACAAGCCCGGCGACTCGGTCTCGCTGACCTACACCCGCGGCGGCAAGTCGCACACCGTCCAGCTGAAGCTCGCCAGCCGTCCGTCCTGACGGGGACGTCAGCCGAAGGGGTGGCCGCCGGCGAGCCGCGACAGCGCCCCGACGAGCTCGCCGAACGGCCCGCTGTCGTCGAGGTCGGTCGAGTCGGGCCCGCGGCTGTCGCCGGAGGACTGGACGCTCCGGTCGCCGCACGCGAGCGTCAACGACCAGTGCGTGCCGTCGCGAACCTGCTCGGGCGGCTCGAACCGCGGAGCCGGTTCGTAGCGGCCGTTCCACGCCCACACGTCGATCCGGTCCATCGTCTGCCAGAAGCGGCGCCACTGGGCGCTCGACGGGACGAGGAACGCCTGGCGTCTCTCCTCGTAGCCGGGCAGGAAGCTCTCGTAGACGAGACGGCTCCCGTCCCACCAGATGCCGTAGGAGGGGCCGCCGAAGTTGCCGACGTAGACCTCGAGCGCACGAGGTCTCGTCTCGTCCATCAGCGCCGCGACATGGTGTGCGTGCGGGCCCGTCCGGGCTCGCACGCTTCTCGTTCGATCTCGACGATCCGCTCGGCGCTCAGCCGAGACACTCCCTGGTCGACGAGCCGCGCCACGACCATGGCGTTGCTGAGCGCCTTCATCTCCTGGACCGCGACCTGGATCTCCTCGGTCTTCACGACGGCGGCACCCCTTCTCTCGACTCGGCGGACGGCTAGGAGCCGACCTGGACGACGTTGCGGGCCTCGGGGCCCTTGCTGCCCTCGGCGGCCTCGAACTCGACGGTCGCACCCTCGGCGAGCGACTTGTAGCCCTCGCCTGCGACGTTGCTGTGGTGGACGAAGAGATCCTTCCCGCCGTCGGCGGGGGTGATGAAGCCGTAGCCCTTCGAGTCGTTGAACCACTTCACGGTTCCGGTAGCCATAAAAAACACCTCCCTTACCAATTCACGAACGGGTAAGGAGGCGAAAGAGGCCGCCCGAACTCGCTCTTGTCCACCCACCCTAGCAACCCCGGCACGAGACGGCTGGCATTCGACCCCGCGGTGCGACAAGATGCGGCAGACAACGGGGGGAGGCGCGGGAGGCAAACCCCCTCACCTGAGGAGGGTGACATGAGGTTCTCGGCTCTGACGGCTGCGGCGGCTGTCGTACTCATCACGGCGTCCGCGGCAAGCGCGTCGGGGACGGCCTCCGACGGCCCGGGCGGCAGCGCTTCGTGGGCGACCGGGAACAAGGTCGCGCTCGGCACGTCGGCGACGACGACGAGCAAGGTCTGGTTCACCGCCGCGAAGGGGATCACGAGCGAGGTCTTCTATCCCCGCGCGGACGTCCCGAACATGCAGGACATGCAGTACGTCGTCACCGACGGCTCGACGTTCGTCGACCTCGAGCGGGACGCGACGAACCACGTCGTCTCGATGCCCGACGAGAAGTCGCTCGAGTACACGATCGCGAACACTGCGAAGAGCGGCAAGTACCGGATCACGAACACCTACGCCACGGATCCGGCACAGAACACGCTCCTGATTCAGACGCGCTTCCAGTCGCTCGACGGCGGAACCTACCGCCTCTACCTGCTCGAGAACCCCTCCATGGCCGGCGGGGGCGGCAACGACAACGCCTGGTGGGACGGCACGAACGGCGCGCTGATGGCGAGCGACACCGAGACGCTCTTCGGCTCGCCGCTCACGGTCGACTCCGCGCTCAAGGTCTCGTCCGGCTTCCCAGCGCACGACGACGGCTTCTCCGGCCGCGCGAGCGACTGCTACGTCGACCTGAGCACCGACAAGGTCCTGAACAACCAGTTCGACAACGTCTCCGGGACGGGGAACGTCGTCCAGTGCGGCCAGGTCAGCGTCGGCTCCGACACGACCTTCACCGTCGCGCTCGGCTACGGAAGCGACGCCGCCTCGGCCGTCGCCGCCGCGAACGCGTCGTTGGCATCCGGTTTCGCCGCCGTCGAGTCGAGCTACCGCTCGGGCTGGAACTCGTACGTGAACGGCCTGAAGCCGGCGCCGGCGAGCGTCTCGAGCGACACGCTCCGCCGCCGCGCCTACTACGTCGCCGCAATGGCGCTGCACGCCGCCGAGGACAAGACCTACCGCGGCGCGAGCGTCGCCGGCCTCGCAACGCCATGGGGCGACTTCACGAACGGCGACAGCCTGAACGACGGCTACCACCGCGTCTGGGGCCGCGACCTCTACCAGCAGGCGACCGGCCTGCTCGCCGCCGGCGACTCCGCGCAGGCGAAGCGGATGGCGCAGTTCATGTGGAACAGCCAGTACGTCGCCAGCTCGACGCCGGGCGACGGGACGACCTATCCGCCCGGCTCGTTCCCGCGCTACAGCCCCGTGAGCGGGATCGGCGGCGCGACCCCGCAGCAGCTCGACCAGGACGCCTTCGCGATCCTGCTCGCCTGGGCGACCGGCCTGACGGACTCGACGACGTACAACAAGGTCAAGACGACGGCGAACCACATCCACAGCTCGGGCCCGGACACGACCGAGCGCTGGGAGGAGCAGTTCGGCAAGTCGCCCTCCTCGATCGCCGCCGAGATCGCGGGCCTCCTCGCGGCGGCCGACCTCGCGCGCGCGAACGGCGACACCGCGAGCGCCTCGAGCTGGGAGGCGACCGCCGACTCGTGGCGCTCGAGCCTCGCCGGCTGGACGTTCACGACGAGCGGTTACTGGGGCGCGCACCAGTACTACGAGCGGCTCGACAAGACCTCGAACCCGAACGACGGCGAGTGCATCTCGTTCCAGGAGGGCTGCTTCTACGCCCACGACCTCGTCGACTTCGGCTTCCTCGACCTCGTGCGGCTCGGCGAGCGCCTGCCGAGCGACTCGAACGTCTCGACGTCGCTGTCGCCGACCGCGGGCGCGAGCGACGGCAACTCGACGATGCAGGTGACGGCGGCGAACGGGGACGTCTACTTCCACCGCTACGTCCACGACAACTACGGCGAGTCGAACACCGACTGCAGCGGCTGGCCCGCGAACGGGTCGAACCGCTTCGGCCGCCTGTGGCCGGTGCTCTCCGGCGAGCGGGGCGAGTACGAGCTCGCGAACGGCCGCTCGGCGACGGTCTACCTCCAGGCCATGGCCGACTCGACCAACGACGGCTACTTGGTGCCGGAGCAGATCTGGGACCGCTCCAACATCTCGTGCTACGGCTACCTGAAGCCGACCGGGAGCGCCGCGCCGCTGATGTGGGCCGAGGGCCAGTACCTGCGATTCGCGCAGAACATGAGCGCCGGCTTCAACGGCGACACGCCGTCGGTCGTCCGGGCGCGCTACAGCGGCCAGGTCACGGGCCCCATCGTCGGCAACGGCGGAAAGTGCGTCGACGACGCCGGCGGGAGCACCGCGAACGGGACGGCGATCCAGCTCTGGGACTGCACCGGCGGGACCGCGCAGGCGTTCACGTGGTCGAGCGGCGACGGCGCGATCCACGTACTCGGCAAGTGCATGGACATCACCGGCGGCGGCACGGCGAACGGCACGAAGATCCAGCTCTGGGACTGCAACGGAACGGGCGCGCAGCAGTGGCGCTACCGCGCGTGGCAAGGGCTGTACAACCCGCAGTCAGGCCGCTGCCTGGACGACCCGAACGGGAACACGGCGAACGGCACCCAGCTCCAGATCTGGGACTGCAACGGCACCGCCGCCCAGGTGTGGCACTTGCCGTAGAGCTTTCGGTTACGCCTCCCAGCCCACCTCGTCGTGGGTGTCGAGCTTGCGCCAGAACGTCACTTCCGGCTCGCCGGTCACGCCGACCGCGGCCATCATCGGCTCGATCTCGGGACGCATCTGCTCGAAGAAGCGCTGGAAGCTCTCCGCGTCCGGCCACTCGTCGACGACCATGATCTTTCCTTCGGAGCCGTAGAAACGGTGCGCGATGAGCCCATGCTCCTTGGCTCGGTCGGCGATGGAGCGCATCGCCTCGGGGTTCTGAGCGGCACGCCGCTCGAGCTCGTCCGCGTCTCCCGCCGCGCGGAGAGTCATGATCACGGACATCCGAAGCCTCCTTCGATCGGACTACGAAGCGGGCGTAGTACTAACGCATCGCGAGAGCCCGAGGTGGTTCGAAGCGTCGGCGGGCGCGGCGCTACGCTAGGCGCGCGCCCCCGTAGCTCAGTGGATAGAGCAGCGGTTTCCTAAACCGCGTGCGCTGGTTCGATTCCGGCCGGGGGCACTAGGGTTCAGGGGGTTGGGTAATCCGGGGCAAGCGCCCGCCGGCGAGTCCACTGAACGAAGGGACGCAGCCAGTGGCATCACAAGTGCAAGGCTTCATCGAGCGAGCTGGAACGCGACTCCAAGATGCGAGGAACGCTCTCGAGCTCTTCCGCCTTGACATAAGCATTTCTAACTCCATCGAGAGTATCGAGCTTTCCGCGAAGGCCACGTTTCTTCTCCTCGGCGAGAACTATCCGATAAGCCACGACTTCAAAGACGCGGAGGTAGCGCCGCTCTTTGAGCGGCTCCCGGAGCAAGTGAAGCATCTCAACTTTCCGCGGCTGTTCGTGCTTCACGAACTCTGGCGCAGGTTCTACACGCTCTCCAAATACGGCAAGGACCTGTGGGGCGTTCCCGCGAAGGACTTGTTCAAGAAAGAGGAAGCAGAACTAGCAGCCGCCCATGCAAGCGACTGGAGCGTCGCCGTCAACGTCTTGCGATCTGTATCCGGCAGCTAATCCCGGCAGACGTTCTCTACGCCGCCGAACTATCCGAACGCACCTATCCGCAAGTTGACGACCTCCCCAGCCACGCCGCACTGGATCGGCCAACGGTCATCCCCTCTCCGAGATGCGGCGGGGCGCCGGCGGCGCCCCGCGCGAGCTTGCAGCGATAGTGCGGCTAGTTCACCACCAGGCGCCGCGCCTGCGGCCTCCGACTCCGCCCATGAACAGGCTGATGACGAAGAGCAGGGCCGCGATCACAGCAATGACGAACAGCCAGTGGATCGTGAAGCCGACTCCCAAGAAGATGATCGCCAAGATGGCGAGCAGGACGAGCAATGCCATCGATTTCCCTCCTTTAGGGAGGAAACGGCTGAACCCCGCTCTCGGTTGCGCCCTCCGCGGCCGATCGGTACAGCGCCTCGATCACGCGCGCGTTGCCGGCGGCGTCCTCGCGGCCGAGAAGCGGCTCGGCGCGGCCGCCGATCGCGTCGCTCAGGTTCTCGAGCTCGAGGCGGTACGCATCCGCGCGCTCGATCTCGATTCGCTCCACCTCGCCGTCGCGGCGGAGCTCGATCACCGGGCGCCGGGCGTGCCGCGGGTCGTCGAGGAAGAGCGAGCCCTCCTCGCCGACCGCCTCGAGCTCGTCGCGCGACGGCAGGACGAACCCGCAGTCGATCTGGCCGAGGACGTCGTCGGGGAAGCGGAGGGTCCCGGCGAACGCGACGTCGACACCGCCCGGGCCGAGCGTCTGCTCGCCGTACACGCGCTCCGGCTCGCCCGCCAGCAGGCGCGAGCCGCTGATGCAGTAACACCCGACGTCCATGAGCGCGCCGCCCTCGAGGTCGGCCAGCAGGCGGACGTTCTCCGGGTTGTCGAGGAAGAAGCTGAAGGCGGCCCGGACGAGCCGCAGCCGGCCGATCGCGCCCTCGGCGACGAGCTCGGTCAGCCGCTTCGTCTGCGGCGTGTGCCGCCACATGAACGCCTCCATCAGCAAGCGGCCTGCGTGTTCGGCGGCGTCGAAGGCGTCCTCGGCATCGGCGGCGGTTCGCGCGAGCGGCTTCTCGCACAGCACGTGCTTGCCCGCCTCGAGCGCGCGGATCGACCACGGCACGTGGAGCGAGTTCGGCAGCGAGATGTAGACGGCCTCGACGTCCGCGTCCTCGAGGAGCGCCTCGTAGCTACCGTACGCGCGCTCGATCCGCCACTCGCGCGCGTACGCGTCGGCGCGGGCTTGGTCGCGGCTCGCGACCGCGACGAGATCGGCCTTCGGCGAGGCCTGCGCCGGCGGGATGACCACGCGGTTGATGTACGCCGTCGAGAGGATTCCCCAGCGGACGGGATCGGTCATCGCGAGGCCACCGCCTCGCTGCGGCCGCTCTCCGCGGAGCGAAGCATCGCCTCCACAACCTCGTCGCAACGGTAGCCGTCCTCGAAGGTGGCGCCGTGCGGGGCGACATCGTGCTCGCCCGCGATCGCCTCGAGCAGGTGGGCGAGCTGATGCGTGAAGGTGTCGCCCCAGCCGAGGATGTGGCCGGGCGGCCACCAGTGGCGCATGAACGGATGCTCGGGCTCGGTCACGAGGACGCGGCGGAAGCTCTTCGTGTCGGCGACCTCGAGCTCGTTCAGCCGCTCGACGTCGAAGGCGAGCGAGCCCTTGGAGCCGTTCACCTCGAACGCGTTCGAGTTGATCCGGCCGCGGGCGAGGCGCGAGGCCTCGACCGTGCCGAGGAGGCCGTTCTCGAACTCGATCGTGGCGACGACGTGGTCGTCGACGGCCCGGTCGGGGACGATCGTGCGCACGCGGGCCGAGACCGAGACGATCTCGCCGACGAGGTACCGCGCGAGGCCGACGACGTGCGTTCCGAGGTCGCCGAGGGCGCCGGTTCCGGCCTGCGCGGGATCGAACCGCCAGAGGCTCGCGTCCGCGTCCCAGCCCCACGACTGGAGGTAGCGGGCGCGGAAGTGGACGACCTCGCCGAGCTCGCCGGCCTCCAGGAGTTCGCGCGCGAGGCGGACGGCGGGCACGAATCGGTAGTTGAAGCCGCACAGGTGGCGCACGCCGGCGCGCTCGGCCGCCTGCCACATCTCGTGCGACTCGGCGGCACTCATGCCGAGCGGCTTCTCGCAGAGGACGTGCTTGCCGGCGCGGGCGGCGGCGATCGTCGGCTCGGCGTGGACGGCGTTCGGCCCGCCGTTCACGAAGAGGCCGATGCGCTCGTCGGCGACCTGCTCGCGCCAGTCGGTCGTCGCCTCGGCCCAGCCCCAGCGAGCGCGAGCTTCCTCCACCGCGCGCGCGTCCCGGCCGGAGATCGAGACGAGCTCGGGGCGGAGCGGCACGTCGAGGTGCCGGAGCGCGAGGAGCGCGCGCGAGTGCGCCTTGCCCATGAAGGCGTAGCCGAGCATGCCGACGCCGATCCGATCCGCGGTCATCGTGGCTCGAATCGCCACGGCCGGGGCGGACAGTTCGGTGCCAGGCACGTGCCTGGCACCGAACGACGAGAACGGCGGCGTGAAGCCAAAAACACTGCGCCGCCGTATGTGCCGGGAAGCGCGCAGGTGCCAGGCACGTGCCTGGCACCGGGAAGGCCCGCCACAGCCGCCTCGCCGCTCGGGCTAGCGGCCCGCGGCCGCCTGGCGGCGGCGCGCGACGGTGTCGAGCGTCACCGCGGCGAGGAGGATGAGCCCGGTGGTGATGAACTTGACCGCGTCCGTGTAGCCGACGAGGTCGATCCCGTTCGAGACCATGCCGATGATCAGGCCGCCGAACAGGGCGCCACTCACGCGCCCGCGTCCGCCGAAGAGGCTGACGCCGCCGATCACGGCCGCGGAGATCGAGTCGAGGAGGAGCGTGCCACCCCCGGCCGTCAAGTCGACGGAGTTCAGGCGCGACGCGAGGATGACCCCTCCGAGCCCCGCCATTCCACCCGAGATCATGAACACGAGGATCCGGATCAGCTTCACGTTGATGCCGGCGCGCCGTGCGGCCTCGGCGTTACCGCCGACGGCGTACACATGACGGCCGAACGTCGTCCGGCCGGCGACGTACGCGCCGAGGACGACGACGAACAGGATGATCAGGCCGACGAGCGGGACGCCGCGCGCGTGGTTGCAGACGTGGACCGCGGCGAAGGCAAGTCCCCCGTAGAAGACGATCCGAGCCACCGTCAGGATCGGATTCCCGGTTGGCAGGCCGGCCCGGCGGCGACTCAGCCAGGTGCCGAGGATGGCGGCTGCGAGGCCCGCAGTGAAGACGATCGCGACTGCCCAGCCCCAATTCTTGGTCAGCACGTAGTTCGCGACGTCGTTGATCTGCTTGTCCTGGATCCCGATCACGCCCTGGGTGCCGAGATCCTTGAGGATCACGCCCTGCCAGATGAGCAATCCCGCCAGGGTGACGACGAACGACGGCACGCCGACGATCGCCACGATCGACCCCTGGAGCGCGCCGATCGCGGCGCCGGCGGCGATCGCGCAGGCGATCGCGACGAGGCCCGGCCATTGGTGCCCGGAGCCGGGGAGCTGGAGCTCGGCGACGACGACCCCGGCGATCCCGCTGACGAAGCCGATGGAGAGGTCGATCTCGCCGATCAGCAGGACGAACACGACGCCGACGGCGATCACGGTCACGCCGGCCATCTGCCCGATCAGGTTCGTGAAGTTGACGGAGCTGACGAAGATGCTCTGCTTGAAGTAGAAGAACAGCGTGATCGCGACGATTCCGACCACCACCGGCAGGCTCCCGACGTCGCCACCCTTGAACGCCTCCCAGCGGCCGCGGAAGATCGCCGCGAGTCCGGCGTCTTCGGCGGCCGCGGCCTGGACCTCGACCGGCGCGGCGGTGCTCAAGCGACGACCTCCGCCTCGGCGGCGGCCGGAGTCCCAGCCGTGATCGCCTGCACGATCTCCTGCTGGTTCGTCTTCTCCCGCTCGTAGACGCCGACGTTGCGGCCGAGCCGGAGCACGGTGATCCGGTTGGCGACCTCGAAGACGTCGTTCAGGTTGTGGGAGACGATCACGACGGCGAGCCCCTGCTCGCCGAGCCGCTTGACGAGCTCGAGCACCTGGTGCGTCTGCGCAACCCCGAGCGCGGCGGTCGGCTCGTCGAGGAAGACGACGCGGTTGTTCCACATCACGGCGCGCGCGACCGCCACCGACTGCCGCTGGCCGCCGGAGAGCGTCGCCACCGGCTGCCGCACGGAGCGGATCGTGGTCACCGAGAGCGACTTCAGCGTGTCCGTCGTCCGCTGCTCCATGGGCGCCTCGCGCAAGCGGAAGATCGGGTCGTGCTCCTCGCGGCCGAGGTACATGTTCTGGACGACGTCGAGGTTGTCGCAGAGCGCGAGATCCTGGTAGACGACCTCGATCCCGAGCTTGGCGGCGTCCTTCGGGCCGTGGATCGTGACCGGGTTGCCCTCGAAGAAGACCTGGCCGCTGTCGATCGAGTAGATCCCGGCGACGCACTTGATCAGCGTGGACTTGCCGGCGCCGTTGTCGCCGACCAGCGCCATCACCTCGCCGTCTCGGACCTCGAAGTCGACCTCCCGCAGCGCCTCGACCGAGCCGAAGCTCTTCGAGACGTCGCGGAGCTCGAGCGTGGGAGGAGATGTCGCGTTCACCGGCCTCCTATACCGCGGACGGGGCGCCCGCTAACGGACGCCCCGCCGCGTCGACTCTCTACTTGCAGAACTTCGAGTACTGGCCGTTGCAGACCTGGCCCCGCTTCAGGAAGCCTTCCTTGAAGAGGAGCTTGTAGTTCGCCTTCGTGATCCAGACCGGGGTCAGCAGGATCGACTTCGTGCCGCTGACCTTGCTGTTCACGCCGGGGACCTTCGTGCCCTTGACGATCGCGATCGCGGCGGCCGCCGCGGCGTTCGCCTCCTTGCGGACCGACTTGTACACGGTGCCGCTCTGCCAGCCGGCGAGGATGAACTGCACGCCGGTCGGCGTCGCGTCCTGGCCGGTGAGGGGAATCGCCTTCAGGCCGTGGGCCTTCAGCGACGCGATCACCGCGCCCGCGAGCCCGTCGTTCGCGGCCAGCGTGCCGTCGACCTTGTTCCCGTTCCGCGCGAGGATCTGGTCGAAGATCTGGCGGCCCTTGATCGGATCCCACTGCGTCCACTGGTCGCCGGCCTTCGCCTTCTTGAACGCGCCGCTCTTGTACAGCGGGCCGAGAATCGAGTCGTAGCCGCTCTTGAAGAGCTTCGCGTTGTTGTCCTTGATGTCGCCGTTCAGCTCGGCGATCACGGGGTGCGACCCGTACTTGCCGTTCGCCCGGAGCGCAGCGACGAGCCCCTTGCCCTGGAGCTTGCCCACCTTCACGTTGTCGAACGACACGTAATAGGAGGCCTTGCTCCCGACGACGAGACGGTCGTAGTCGATGACCTTGGCGCCGCGACCGACGGCGAGGTTGGTGATGGACGCGCCCGAAGCGGGATCGAGCTGGTCGAGCAGGATGACCTTCGCGCCCTGCGCGAGGCACTGCTCGGCCTGCGACTTCTGCTTCTGCGGGTCGGCATGCGCGTTCAGGACCGTCGCGGGGACACCGGCTGCCTTGAACGCCTTGCTCAGGTACGGCGCGTCGAAGAGCGTGTAGCGCGTCGACGACTTCGTGTCGGGCAGCAGCGCGCACGCCTTGATCGAGGCGTGGGTCCGCGTCGGCCGCGCGGACGCCGTCGCCGCGGCGATCCGCCGATCGGCGGCTGATCAGTTTCGGCATGGAACCTCCTGTGGGGGGTGGCCGGGGTTGGCCCGCGTAATGGTAGGGGGATCGCGGCCCGTTTACGAGGGGGACCGTGACAACTCCGCGGCACAGCCGCCGCCTCGGCCTGCATGCCGCGGCGATGTTGATTGATTAGTCAATCGGGAATTGCCGGTTGATTTCGGCTGCCGGCGGTTTTAATCTCGCCCCCGCGCGGAACGTTGGAGAAGGCGCGAACCCTCCCGCTTTCGCGCAAGCCCAGTGAACCTAGTAGGAGGTCTACGTTGAAGACCGGCGTTTGCCGAGTCGCCGCCGTCGTCGTGGCGGCCTCGGCGCTGCTGCTGACGGGCGTCGCGGCCGGAGCCACGTCGTCCGTCACGATCACGACCCCGCGCGCGGGGCAGAGCATCTCGCTGAAGAAGAATCCGTACCTGGCCGTGGCCGGCGGCGTGAGCTTCGCCGCGACCACGCCCGGGAGCACGGCGTTCTACCTGCGCCGCGACGGGTGCGGCACCTCGAACGACAACCCGCATCTCAGCACGACGTCCGGAACGGACGGCGGCGACGGCTGCGGCCTCATCTTCAACGCCGTGGTCGGAGTCGGAGGCGACCTCGACCAAGGCGCGTTCGTCGACTTCCCGGCGACGGACGGCATGCCGCTCCCGCTCGACGCGACCCACGCGATCGACGGTGCCATCGCGCTGACCGGAGCCCAGGTCGGGCTGGCGACGGTCGACGTCACGCTGGAGGCCCTCGTGCACGGGAACGCCGTCACGCTCGGCTCCGACAGCGAGAGCGCCGTGCTCGACCCGACCGGAAACGACACGCCCATTCCGTTCACGATCCAGCCGAGCGCGACACTCGACGGGTCGGACCTCCAGGCGCTCGACCTGCGCGTCCACATCCACGGCCCGAATATCTACAGCGGCTTCATCAGCCTGAACGGCAACTCGTACGTCCACGTGCCGAGCTACGCGGCCAGCGTGAACAAGGCCGTGCAGATCTCGGTCGACGACCCGACGTTCGCCAACCCGACCGCCGCGCGCCTCGACGCGACCGGCTCGGGCTGGAGCGTCGCGATCCCGACTCCGCCGATCGGCAAGCACACGATCTACGCGGAGTCGATCCAGGGCTTCGACACCTCGGCGCCCGCCTCCCGGACCTTCACCGTCACCAAGTAGCGGCGAAAGGAGACATGTGATGAAGCGACTCGTCCTCTCCGCCGCTGCGGCTTTGGCGGCGTTCACCTTCGCGGCCTCCGCGGCCGCCGACCCAGCGCACCACCC